>JBBKVW010000347.1:0-6628 GCA_037968655.1 Burkholderiaceae bacterium | reverse complement strand
ACCTGGAACACTGCCAGAACTGCGGCGGCGAGCTCAAGATCATTGCGGCGATCCTGGAGCGGCCGGTGATCGAGAAGATCCTTGCTCACCTGGGGTTGGATCCGCAGCCGCCGCCCAGGGGTAGGGCGCGCGGGGCGGGGCCGCACTTCGCTGCTTGAGCCGCTTGCGCCGTCGGATACCTATCGCCACCGGCGGCTACCCTGCAACCGCCGGTGGCGCTGCGCGCTGTGTGGGCAAGCCATGGCCAAAATCAGGGTCAACCCTGAGACCCGAGTCCAATCGTGCGAGCCGTGAACGTTCAAAGACCTGCCAACTCGCCAGCCCCGAGCCTCCAGACGCCCAGATTGCGTGCTGAATCCGCCCAGACTTGCATACTTCGTCCCTCTGCGGGCTCGGCCGAGAGCCTTTTCAGGCCCTTTCTTGGGGCGTCCTATGGCGTTTGAAATTCCTATTCTCGGGAGACCTCGACTCTTCCAAATGCCGGTTCAATATTCAGCGTGTGGAATCTGGCAGCGTGGGAGTACATGGGGTGTCTGGGGGACCGGGGTCAGCCGTATTCAAGTTGGTGATACCCGGGTTCAACATTGCAATTGGCCAAATACAAGGGCAAACCCTAGTATGCGTTGGTACGGGGATGTCATCCCTGCCCAACGCACGAAGGGAATGCCATGCCCAGCAAAACCACAAATCCCGCAATCCCACAGCCGTTGGTGCAGCAACGCCCGGCCAGCAAGGCGCAGCAAGCCGGAAAGCGACGGGGCGGCCGGCTGACCCTTGCATGGCGCAGACGCGATGGTGCCGACTCGGCCCAGGACATCTGGGCGCTTGCCGACAGAGTCGAACCCAGCATACCCAACCTACAGGCCGAGTTGTGCCAGATCGGTACAAGCGATGCGGATGCTACCGAAACGCCCAGTTCCGCGAAACGCCCAGTGCTACCCGCGAAGGTGCCGCCTTGGACCACCTGATCAACCTGACCTCGCGCCACCGCGACGAGATCATGGCCCATCTGCTGTCGCTGCATGCCGACGATCGCATCGAACGGTTCACTGGCAGCATCAACGACGACTCGGTGCGCCGCTACGTCACCAGTATCGGCTTTGCCAGAGACCTGCTCGTCGGTGTGCGACAGGGCTCGGGCCTGGTGGGCCTGGCGCACGCCGCCGTCGATCTCGAACGGGGTGACCTGGTATGCGAAGTCGGCATTTCCGTCGACCGTGCCGCACGTCGGCGCGGCGTCGGCAAACGCCTGCTGCTGGCCGCGATGGCCGCCACCAGGCGCTTCAATGTGCGGCGCGTGACGGTCCTGTTTCGAAGCTCAAACACAGCGATGGCGGCACTCGCCCGAAGCATCGGAGGCCATGTGGAACGCACTGGCGGTGACTCTTGCGCCGTGTTCGACCTGCGAGCGGGGCCGCAGTTGCCGCTGCAGATGATCCGTGATGTCCAGGCAGGCGAGTTCCTGCTGGCCATTCACCCTCGCGAGCGGGGCCGCGTGCTGCTGGTGCATGGTGCGGGTGGCGACAGCTATCAGTGGGTCCCTCAATTGCTGCCAGCGTTGTGGGCTGCGGGGTATAGCGTCTGCGCACCGACGCTGCCGGGACACGGCAAGTCGAGTTCCCCCGGATTGGCCCATCTGGGCGTGCTCGAGGCCTGCGTGACACGCAACGTCGAGCATTTTGCGCCGACGCTGATCGTCGGCCATTCGCTGGGCGGCTACTTGGTCCAATGCCATCTGCAGAGACAGCCCGCTCGGCGTGCGCTGCTACTAGCCTCGGTACCGCCCTTGGTGCCGACAACACAAGAGCTTGGCGAGATGGTGGCGGAGTTGCAGTGTGAAGACTCGCGCGCGGTTGCGAAACTGGTACTGAACCGCGCGCCCGACATCGACGTGGCGGCCGTCGCGCGCACACCGCTGACGGTGCTCGGTGGCACGCGCGACCGGGTGATCCCGATGCCCTGGATCAGGTACACCGCCGGGCGCTATGGGGTAGCGCCGCAGTTCGTTAACGGCGGGCACCGCCTGATGCTGGGTCGCGCCGCCAGCCAGGTAATGCAGGCGGTGTCGGCATGACTCCTTGCACCCCACGCCAATTGCACAGCGGCGCTGGCCGAAAGTCTGACACCGCATACCCCCATGAACACGATCCGCAGCTCCTGGAGAGAACATGACAATCAACTTCAGCACAAAAATTGGCGATGCACGTTCACCGCCGCGACCCGCGATTCGCCTCCTACCCGCGGGCAGCGGCGGACCGACACGACCGGCTGGGCAACGAGCGGTGGCCGCCGTGCGTGACGAACGCAAGAACCGCTTCGCCTGCGTAAGCAGCGCCGGCATGAAGACCCAAGACTGGCTGGGTTTGCCTTTCGATGTGCTGCGAGCCCAATACGCTTGCGCTGTCCAAGGCGGCTTGATCCAGCATTCGCTGCTCGCCAGCAGCGCATTCGAACGGGCACTGGTCCGGCTCGAGCATCTGCTATTGGGAGTTTGGGCCCGTAGCGTCTAGCGCTCGTAGCAATCGGTTAGAACAACTCGTGGCCTGCTTGCTACCGTCGAGCGCATTTTTGGGGTCATATTCTTGCATTCTTGAGGTCAAGTCTCCCGTTTCCCCTCACAGGGTAAACCAGCAATAGATCCTATCGGTCGGCCATCCGGATGATGGCTGGCTTCGAACGGACTCGCGTCAAACGGGAAAGGGGAGATCTGACCCTGGTCGTTGTTTGCCCCCTTGCTTGGACGTACATCTCCGAGGCCGTGCTGGGCGTGGTTGCGGCCACCGATCTGCTGGTGTTGGCCCCGCCTCGTTTTTGCGCGACTGGTTCGGGCGCGTCAACGCCCTGCCGCTGGCCATGCTCGAGATGCGCCGCACGCTGGTGCTGCTCACGCGCACCGGGGCAGTGTGGTCAACGTTGATGCAGGCGTTTCGCGAGCAGCTCCTGCACCAGAGTATGGCGCCCGGTAGTGCGTCGCCGGCGCGGCAGCGCTGAACACGCCAACGCGCCGCTGCTGCGCTACCAGTCCCAGCCCTTGCGCGCCACCTGGCGCAGCCGGGCAGCGTGTTCGGGCAACGTTTCGTCCCATTCATCGGCCATGCGGAGCAATTCGGCGTTGAGATTGAAGGCCACCTTCAGGAAGGCCCAGGTAGCGCGCGCGGCGCTGAGGACGGCGTCACTGGTTCCGAGCGCGATCGCGCGGGTGCCGGCGTACAAGGTGTCCGGGGCAGAGGGTGAAAGTGGGTTGTGCAAGGTGTCTGTCATGGCTGGTTTCCTTTGAGCATGTCCTGGGGGTATGCGGGCACGCAGGAACGGGACCGCTCGCGCGGTCCGCGCCTGCGTTCAGCGTTGTTGTGCGGCAGGGGCGGCGCTGGCGCCTTCCCACACCGCTTGATGGCGGTCCGCCGCTGCGAACAGGTCGGAGGCAAATCCCGGGTCGGTCGGCAGGTGCCGGTATGCCAAGGCACGTACGGCCGCAGCCTCGTGTGCGGCATCGTCAGGTGTTTTGCCGGCGCTTGGCGTGTGTTGGCCCGGGCGGGGGGCCACCTGCGGACGCAACAGCGTGGCAAGCCATGCCATGGGTGATCTGCGGCGGTTGTGTGTGTCGGTGGCAATGGACGGCTGGAAGAAGGTTGTGGTCATGTCGACTCCTCGAATGAATGGGTGGATGGGCAAATGGATCGAACTGCGACTGCGGCCAATCGGCGCGGGGGTTGCAGCGCCTAGTTCTGGCTTGCGCGCTGCTTGGCGGCATCCTTGCCGTCCGCCGGCGGGGCGGGGTTGTAGTCGACACCCAACCCCATGATCCGCATCTCGCGCAGGGCACGGCGCGCGCCATACGACTGCAGGCCGTACCACACGTTCCAGCCGGCCTTGGCGAACCAGGCGCGCGTATTTGCGGCAAAGGGCGGCGCGCTGGCAGTGCCGCTGGCGGCGTCGATCGACAAGGTGTTGGTCGCGCTGTTCATGGGGACTCCTTTTGCGCCGGCAGGCGCATGAACGCACAGCAAAAACCTGCTGCAGGTAACGTGGCCGATGTGCCACGCATGCCTTGAGACTAGGGTAAACCCTAGGGGTTGGGAAATTTAGCCTGTGAATGCGGCCATCAGCTGGCCGAATGCCGTGCCTCGCAGCACCTGTCGCACCGCTGGATACGCAGTGCTGCGGTGCTGCGCCAGCCTGACTACAGGGCGCCGGCCACGGCCGCAGCGGCGCGTACCAGGGTCTCGCGCAGCCAGTGTTGTGCGGTGTCCAATTCGTGGCGCCGGTGCCACAACAGGCCGACTTCGATATCGGGCAAGGTGAACGGGAGTGTGCAAACGGCCAGTTCCCCCGCAAAACCGGTCGCCGGTACGAAGCTGCGTGGCAATACCGTCAGCAAGTCCGAGCGGCTCACCACCGAGCCGGCGATCGAGAACTGGCTCACCGTCAGCATGACGCGACGGCCGCGTCCCCGCTGTGCCAGCGCCTCGTCGACAAAACCACGTGGCCTGCCGGCAAAGTTGACACGCAGATGGTCGGCTGTGCAATACGCATCCAGCGTCAACGCGCCATCGGCCGCCAACGGGTGGTCACGCCGCATCACGCACTGGTACTGGCATGTGTACAGGTGTTCGAGTCGCGTCAACGCCGTATCGCCTTCTGCCGCCAGCGCCGCCCTCACGTCCGGGAAGAAACCCAGCGCCGCATCCGCTTCGCCCTGCTCGAGCATCGGACGCGGATCGCGCGTGCGCAGGTCGATCACACGCAGGTCGACGCGCGCATGTTCGCGCTGCAGTGCCTCGACCAGCACCGGCATGAACAGTGCTGCCGTGGCGTCCGCCATGGCCAGCGTGAAATGGCGTCCATCGCTGCGGGCATCGAAGTCCTGCGGCGCGAAGGCTTCCTGCAGATTGCGCAGCGCATTGCGGATGATCGGCCACAAGGCCTGCGCATGTTCAGTCGGCACGACACCGGTGGAGGTCGGCAGGAACAACTCCTCATGGGTGGCCTCGCGCAGCCGCCGCAACGCGTTGCTGGCCGCCGGTTGCGTCATCGACAGGCGTTCTGCCGCCCGCGTGACGTTGCGTTCGAGCATCACGGCATCGAACACCTTGAGCAGGTTCAGGTCGAGTGTCCGGAAGTTGATGGAGCGCATGGGCGTCGATGTGTGCGGTGTGCGGGCCATGCCCGCGTGGAGCCTGATTGTTGGCGCAGATCGGCCCAGTCTACGGGATAACCCTTGGTTTAAGTGGAGAGCCTGTACCAGAGCGGGTGCGGGCGCAATGCCGTTCCCCGGGCATTGACAGCGTTCTGGGTCTGCCATATCCCATTGCCATCAAGGCGCACAACATCCCTGTGGGTTCCTGCGCCTGCGCTGCAGGGACTGCGGCCACGACAAGCTGCTGGCCTTCAGTTGCAAGCGCCGGGGCTTCTGCCCCTCATGCGGGGCCCGACGCATGGCACAGACGGTGGCCCACCTGGTGGACCAGGTCATTGCGCAGGTTTCGGTACGCCAGTGGGTGCTGTCGTTGCCGATCCCGCTGCGCCTGCTGCTGGCCGCACAGCCCAAGCTGGTGACGCCGGTGCTGCAAATGGCGCGTGATCACGCGCCATCTGCTCGGCCAGGCTGGGTTCAAGCCCGACGAAGCCGACAGCGGAGCCGTCACGCTGATCCAGCGTTTTGGGTCGGCGGCCAACCTCAACATCCACCTGCATTGCCTGGTGCTGGACGGCGTGTATCTACCGCATCGCCGTCGGCCCGCGTGCTGGCCAGAAGGTGCTGACGGTGCAAGGCGCCATGCCCAGGCACACGGAGTTCAAGCAGACCCTGTGCGCCGATATCAATGGATTCAACCTGCACGCAGCCGTGCCCTGCGCGGCCGACGACCGCTATGCGCTGGAACAACTGTGTCGCTACATCACCCGGCCCGCTCTGGCCAACGAGCGCGTGCAGACCAACGCGGCTGGCCAGGGGGTACTCAAGCTAAAGACCCCTTGGCGCGACGGCACCACGCACCTGGTGATGTTGCCGCTGGAGTTCATGCAGCTACACATCGATGTGCAGCTATTCGGAATCGATTTCTGCGAGCGCTACGTCGGCTGTGCGCACTTTGCCGAGCGCCACGGCCGGCTTCTGACTGGTATTGAACTGGACCACCAGTAACCGGACTTTCGTGTAGACCCGCAATCAGTCTTCTGGAGTCTGTCGACCGGCTCTGAAGCCGACCGCCAAGATTGAACGTCGGGTATGGAGAAAGTCGTAGACCCGGGTTGCAGCGGCGGGTGCGGTCGGTAAAAGCCACGCCCTGGACTCACGGTCTCGGCCACGTTGCGGTCATCCAGGCGCCAGCGATCTCGATGCCCGACGGCCGGTTTCAAGGCACTGCGGACCTTCCCGGCGTGCCAGCATGGCGAGGCCGCCCGAATGTCCGCTGTCCAAGCGCGCCAACTGGTGCTCCCGATGAGATGCAGTTAGTTTTGCAAAAGTGAGTATGTCAATTTAGACTTCAAGAATGACGACTGTGACGAGACTGGACTGTGGTGATCTTCGAGGCGATCTGGCTATGTTCGAGGAAGGATCAGAAGGACAAGTGACACTGACAGTCAGCGCATGGCTGATACGACATCCACGTGGTACTGTTTTGTTCGA
>JBBKVW010000346.1:0-3514 GCA_037968655.1 Burkholderiaceae bacterium | reverse complement strand
TGGCTGGGTGGACCAGAACTCGGCCGACTTCCTCAAGGTGCGCAGCGAGGCGATCCGGCTGGTGAAGCTGGCCTTCGATGGCGCCGACGTCTTCATGCCCGAACCGATTTACTCGGTGCGCATTCTGGCGCCCGGACCCGGTGCCGTGGTCGAGACGCCGCGGCCATCGGCAGCAGCGCAAACGGCCCGATCCGGATCGGGAGCCCGAGCGGCTGCGGGCGACCGCCCTGCCGAGGCCATCGACATTGCGCCACGCGACGATCTGCGCGGCCACCTGGCTGCCGAACGCGATTCTCAGGAAGAAGACATCCTGAATCCCGGCGCCCGCAAGGAGTGACCGGCGCCGCCACGAACCCGGCGCTGTGGCTGGTGCGGTAGATCAATCCACCGAACGAACAAACCGGGCGGGATCGGGCATATGCGACGGCAGCGCGCGCTCGAGCACCTGGGCGACGCTAATCACGTAGGCCTCGCCGGCGATTGGCCAGCGCTGCGGCGATGCGAGATAAGCCGCGATCCCTGGCGTTTGAACCAGCGCCTTTTGCATGGCGGCCAGTAGC
Organism: Burkholderiaceae bacterium; assembly: GCA_037968655.1. GTDB lineage: Bacteria > Pseudomonadota > Gammaproteobacteria > Burkholderiales > Burkholderiaceae_C > CAISIP01. The sequence goes on along the minus strand of JBBKVW010000346.1, from coordinate 2,954 downwards.
GGGAAGCGATCCAGAATGTCGGGCGCCAACTCGATATGCGCACTCAGCGCCTCGCCCAGAACAACGTCCGCAAATGTCAGCCGCTTGCCCGCAATGTATGTGCCGCCGTTCTGCGTGAGTCGGTGTTCCAGCCGCGGGCAGAACTTGTCAACGCGTTGGCGCAGTGCCTTCACGGCGTCATCGTGGCTCGGCGAAAACGCGGCGAGGATGGCAGGTTCGGCAAGGTCAGCCGCGACGCCCGCGATCATGTCGCACCACAGTGCATCCATGGCGTCATCGCCGTAGAGATCGTCGCGGCGTGCGAGGTAGCGCAACAGCGCTGTCGTCTGGCTGATGCGAAGACCGTCGATCTCCAGCAGGGGCAGTTGATCGAAGGGCAATTTGTCGCTGGCGCGCAAGACGGCAAGCGCCTGCGGCGTATCGATCGGCACGTTCTCGAAACGGATGTCGCTTGCCGCAAGCATCCAGCGGGTGGTTTCGGCTCGGCCACGACCGGCGAAGTAGTGCAATTGCGTCATCTGCTTCTCGCAATCCAGAGCGCGACATTGTATGGATGGCGATCGATCAGGAGCGCTGGCGCAGCAGCGCGATGCCACCCGCCAGCCTGGGATCGATGCCAACGGCAATTTGCCGTCGCTGGACGCGGCCCCAACACGGGGCAGTGGTCACCGTGGCGGCGTCCAGTTGGCGAGCGCCTTGCTACTGAACATCGCCAGCTGCTGCAGCGTCAGCTGAACCGCCTCGCTGGCCGCCGTGACGCCGCCGTAGGGATCGGCGCTGGCGGAGGGGACCACCGTGTCGAATTCGCGCCATGCCAGCACGCGGCGCGTGCGATCTTCGACCAGTGTCGCGCGCAGGGTGAAACGCACCTGGCTGGGTTGCGACAGAAACTCGTGCTGCAGCCGCACGATTTCGGTTTCGAGCCGCATGTCACCGCCTGCCGCGCCGGAGGCCGGCGATACCGCGGAAAACACGCCGCTGCGCGCCATCGCCTCGACCAGCAGGCCCTGCAACATGCGCGAGGGCGTGTCGACCCATTCATTGTGCGCAAAATACTCGATCCGGTGCTCCTGGCGGGTGTAGATGATGCGCTGGCTGTCGAACCCGGCCGCGGCGCCCGGCGTGAGCACCAGCAGCGTGGGCGCCGCCGCGTTGGAAGGCAGCGGCCGCGGCGCGCTTTGCACCGCGACGCCCGGCGTGGCTCCGAGGGAGTAAAAGCGTGGCGGCGCTTCTCCCGACGGTTTCAGCACGCTGCAGCCGCCAAGCAGCGACGCGGCCAGCAGCAATATTGAGCACGCAACGCGCGGTTGGCGCGAAGAGAGATGCGAGTGAATGGTCATGGTCGTCTACCTGTTTCGCCGGGACCCGATGGCACCGGCTGGCGGCCAAACAGCAGGCCGCGCGGATTACGCTCGGTCTGGTCGCTGAGGCGGCGCAACGACACCGTCAGCGCCGCCAGTTCGCCCATCAGGCGCTCGAGTTCGGGCAAGGTCTGCGCGCTGATGCGCTGCATGTCGGCGCCGATCGTATCGACGGTCTTGCCGGCGCCATTGCTGGTCGCGGCCACGGATTGGCCCATCGTTTCGATCGCCTGTGCGCTGCGTCCGATGCGCTGCAGCACCGGGCCGAGCTGTTCGCTTGCCTGCGCGCTGTTGTGCAAGGTCCGGTCGGCGCTTGTGATCGCGGCGTCCAGGGTTGTGCGGCGGGCGGCGATGGTGCGTGCGACGCTGGCAACGTCGGCCAGCGCGCTGGCGAATGCCTGCCGGTTGGCCGGGCTCAGCACCTCGTTGATCGTGGTCGAGGTACTGTCGAGACGGACCAGTACGTCGGTCAGCACGTTCTCGAGCCGGGTGCTGAGCGACGGTTTGGTCTGGATCACCGGATAGTGCTGGCCCATCTGCATCGTCAGCGCCGGCGAACCGGCCTTTCCGCCGCTGAGTTCGACATAGGCGATGCCGGTCAAGCCCTGCGTCTTGAGCGTGGCCACGGTGTCGACCTTGATCGGCGTGCCGCTTGCGATCTGAAAGCGCAGGTTCACGCGTTGCGGGTTGTCGGCATCAAGCCAGATGCGTTCCACCTTGCCGACGTCGACGCCGTTGTATTTCACCGGCGCCTTGGGGTTGAGCCCGGACACCGATTCTTCGACCGATGCATCGTAGAGGTCGTATTGCGTCTGGTAGGCGCCACCGGAGGCCAACCACAACACCGCGCCGACCAGCGCGGTTGCCAGCACCAGCACGAAGGCGCCAACCAGCGCGAAGTTCACCTTGTTTTCCATGCTGCCCCCGGGCCGTCGGCCACTATGTCGTCATCGCCGGGCGTTGCGCCGGCACGCGCCGAACGCCCGCGTGCGCCAGCGAAAAAAGGCCGCACGGCGTCGTTGTCCAACTGCGCCAGTTCGGCCATCGAACCGAGCGCCTGCACCCGCCCCGCGCCGAGCACCGCGACCCGGTCCGCTACCTGCCACAACAGGTCCAGGTCGTGCGTGATGATGACGATCGTCAGTCCTAACAATTCGCTCACTTCACGCACCAGCGCATCGACACCGGCGGCGCTTTGCGGGTCGAGTCCGGCCGTGGGCTCGTCCAGGAACAGCAGCTGCGGATCGAGCGCCATGGCACGCGCCAGCGCTGCGCGCTTGACCATGCCGCCACTGAGTTCGGATGGAAAGCGCGTGGCGGCCTGCGGCTCGAGCCCGGCCATGGCGATCTTCAGTGCGGCAATGCCGTCGATCACCGAGTCGTCGAGTTCCGTGTGTTCGTGCAACGGCCATGCGACGTTCTCGGCGACCGTCAGCGCGCCGAACAAGCCGCCTTTCTGGAACATCACACCCCAGCGCCGGCGCAAGGCGTTTGCCTGCTGCCGGTCGAGCGTCTGCAGGTCCTGGCCGAACACCCGGATCGAGCCTGCGTCGGGGCGGTGCAGCAGGATCATCTCGCGCAGCAGCGTCGACT
>JBBKVW010000345.1:0-19815 GCA_037968655.1 Burkholderiaceae bacterium | reverse complement strand
GGGTTGGGGAGCATCTGGCCGTCGATGGCCAGGCGCCCGAGATCGGTTTTCGCGAAGCGGGTTACCTGTTTCTGGCCGACGCCGGCGGGCGCGCTGTGCTGCAGGCCAACCACGCGGTGCAAAAGGATTGCGGCGTCGACGTGGCCCTGCTTGACCCGGTGGCATTGGCCAGGCGCTTTCCCTGGCTGCGCGTGGACGATCTGGCGCTGGGCTCGCTGGGCCTGTCCGGCGAAGGCTGGATCGATGCGCACAGCCTGCTGCAGGCGTTTCGGCGCAAGGCGATTGCGCAAGGCGTGGTGTACCGGGGCGCGCGTGCGTCGGCTCTGCAACGCAATGGCACCAAGGTCACGGCCGTCACGCTGGACGACGGCAGCCGCATTGCCTGTGGCACGCTGATCAATGCGGCCGGCACCGGCGCTACTGCGCTGGCACGCACGGCAGGCATTGCGCTGCCGGTGCAGTCGCGCAAACGCTGTGTGTTCCACTTTCGTTCACCGCAGCAGGCGCCAGATTGCCCGCTGGTGATCGATCCCAGCGGCGTCTACTTCCGGCCCGAGGGCAATGGCTTCCTGTGCGGCGTCGCGCTGCCCGAAGACCAGGATCCGGAGTGCTTTGACTTCGAGGTGCAGCATGCGCTGTTTGACCAGGTGCTGTGGCCGACGCTGGCGCATCGGGTGCCAGGTTTCGAGGCGGCGCGCGTGGCCAATGCCTGGGCCGGCCATTACGACGTCAATACGCTGGACCACAACCTGATCCTGGGTGCCCATCCGGAACTGGACAACCTGCTGTTTGCCAATGGTTTCAGCGGCCACGGCATGCAGCAGTCACCGGCCGTTGGCCGGGCCCTGGCCGAACTGGTCGTGGCAGGACGTTTCGAAACCCTGGACCTGTCCGAATTCGGCTGGCAGCGCGTGCTCGAGGGGCGCCCGATGCGCGAGATCAACGTCGTGTGAGGCAGCCGCGGTGCTGCGGCCGACCGGGCCCTGAGCGATCAGGCCTGCCAGACGCCATAGCCGGCTTCACGCAGCGCAATGCCCAATTCCACTTCCATGTCGCGCGCGCCTTCGTAGGGCATGGGGTTGTACATCGCGTACAGCCCGGGCAACAGCCGCAGGCCGAAGCGGCGCACATAGCTGTTGGACTGGATGCCCGCCATGTGCTTGTCAAAGCGCAGATCCGGGTCCAGTCCGGTCATGCCGACATAGACGAAGGGCTGGCCCAGTTGGTAGTCCGGATTGGCCTTGCGAAAGCGGGCGATGTTCCAGACTGCGTCGTCCAGCAGCACGACATAGACATGGTAGTGCTGCCTGCGCGGCGTTCGTGTTCTTGCCTGCTTTGCCGCAATCGTCCGATTCGGCGCAGCTGCCGCGCCTGACTTCTTGTCGCGTTTTCCGCGCTTGCTGCCGGCGGCGCCGGCGCGGCCGACGGCATCGCCGGTCACGATGGCTTCGGGCCGCTGTGCGACTGCAGCAGCGACAGCAGGCGCGTCAGCGCATGGGCCACCGTGGCAGCGCGAACGGCGGCGCGGTCACCGTCAAAGCGACGCATCTCGCTGGTGATGGAACCCGAGACGTTCCAGCCGAACCAGACCGTGCCCACTGGTTTGGCCACGCTGCCTCCGAGCGGGCCGGCGATGCCGGTCACCGCCACGGCGGCCTGCACCGGCGCGTGGTGCAAGGCGCCCTCGACCATGGCGCGGGCGACGGCCTCGCTGACGGCTCCCTCGCGCTCCAGCAGCGTGGCCTGGACTCCCAGCAGGTCGATCTTGGCCTGGTTCGAATAGCTCACGAAGCCGCGTTCGAACCAGTTACTGGAGCCGCTCAGGTCGGTGCAGGCGGCGGCGATCATGCCGCCGGTGCAGCTTTCGGCCGTCGCCATCCGCCAGCCCCTGCCCTGCAGTTCAACCGCCAGCGCCTGACATGCCGCGGCGCTATCAAGAGTGGCCTGGTGATTCAGGCCGCCCACCACCAGCTCCAGGCCGCTACGACGAGCAGGGTGCACAGGGCCGCCACCAGGTCGTCCAGCATGATGCCAAAGCCGGTCTTGTGCCAGGCCAGGTGATCGCGCGCCAGATCCACGTGGTGGAACAGGCGGTCGGCCCATCCGACCGGACCCGGCTTGGCGGCGTCGAAATAACGGAACAGGCCGAATACGGCAAGTTGCGCCAGCCAGCCGGCCGGCAGCACCAGCCACAGAATCAGCCAGAAGGCGGCGATCTCGTCCCAGACGATGCTGCCCGGATCGAGCACCTGCATGTCGCGGGCGCAGACGGTGCAGGCCCACCATCCCAGCGGGAAGGACAGCAGCACGACCGCGCCCAACTGCCATGGCGTCAGCCACAACTGCAGCACCAGAAACGCCAGCCAGGCCCACAGCGTGCCGACGGTGCCGGGCGCCTTGGGGCTCAGGCCGGAGCCGAATCCGAGCGCGATGCAATGGGCTGGATGGGCCAGCATGAACCCAATGCCGGGTCGCGCGACAGGCGCGGCTGACCCAGACGGAAGCAGCGTCGCCGGATCAGGTTCAGACATGCGCCTGATTATGGTGCAGGGCATTTGGCGGCAGGCTCGCACGATGGCGGGTATGCTCGACAGTCCTTGCAGCGTCCGGAAAGCGCCGGCAGCACTGGCTGCCCGATTTCCGCCATCAGCAAGCATTCCCAATAATTTCACAACCGGAGACATCAGGCATGTTCAAGCACGCACTCGTTTCAACCCTGGTCGGCGCAGCGCTGGGCCTATCCTCAATGGCCATGGCACAAGACAACCGCATCGACACCATCCGACCCGACGCCCCGGCGCTGGCGGCCTACGGCAAGCACGCCATCGGCGTGAAGACCTTGTCGCTCAGCCATGCCAGGCAGCTCGACATTCTCAAGGCCAAGGCCGGCGAGCCGATTCCCAGCTATGACCGGCCGCTGACAGTCGAGGTCTGGTATCCAGCCGTGGCTGGCGCGACCAAGGCGGGCGACGGCGAGTACCGGGCCTTCGTGCGCGACGGCAAGACCGAGGTCACCCTGCGCGGCAAGGCAGTGCGCGACGCCAAGGCCGATGCCAGTGCCGGTCCCTATCCGCTGCTGATCGTCTCGCACGGCTATCCTGGCAACCGCTTCCTGCTCAGCCACCTGGCCGAGAACCTGGCCAGCAAGGGTTATGTGGTCGCGTCGATCGACCATACCGACAGCACCTACAGCGACCAGGCGGCCTTTGGCAGCACCTTGCTGAACCGTCCGCTGGACCAGCTGTTTGTGCTCAATGAAATGGCCCGACTCAATGCCAGCGACCCATCGGGCACGCTCAAGGGTATGGTCAATGCCGACCTGACCGGCCTGATCGGCTACTCGATGGGCGGCTATGGCGTGGTCAACACCATTGGCGGCGGATTCACCGCCGCCAGCGTGGCCTTCCCTTGGGGTGCTCCCGCGGGCTCGCTGGCGGTGCGCCAGGCCGGCAACCCGGCGCATGCCGCATCGATCGATCCGCGCATCAAGGCGGCGGTGGCGTTTGCGCCCTGGGGCTGGAACCGGGGCTTCTGGGACGCGGCCGGCTTGGCCGGCATCAAGACGCCGGTGTTCTACATCGCTGGCAGCGTCGACGATGTGTCGGGCTATGCACCCGGCGTGCGCAATATCTACGAGGGCAGCGTGAATGCGCCGCGCTACCTGCTGACCTTCGATAACGCCAACCACAATGCCGGCGCCCCGATGCCGCCACCAGTCGAGACCTGGAAGCCGGCGGCCAATTTGGAGTTCATCCCGGCCGAGCATTACATCGACGCGGTCTGGGACAACGTGCGCATGAACAATATCTCGCAGCATTTCACGACTGCCTTCCTGGCCAGGTACCTCAAGAATGACGCGGGAATGGACAGCTATCTGAATCTGGTGGAAAAGGCCAAGGACGGCAAATGGTCGGCCGAGGAAAACGGGACCTTCAAGGCAGACCACACCTACTGGAAAGGTTTCCCTGCCCGCACTGCCGCCGGCCTGAGCCTGGAACATCGCAAGCCGTGAGGGCTGCGCAGTGCGCCATGGCCACTTCGCTGCCGCACACCTTGCAGGTCCTGACGTCGAGCCTGGTATCGACGCTGGACTTGTGGCGCGGCACGATGCTGGTGCATGCAGCGCAGCAGCCGCGCAAGCGCATCCGCCTGTATGACCTGGAGGGTGACCCGGCCTGCCGCCTGGTGCGCGAGGCCTTGACGGCGCTGGGGCTGGATGTGGACATCTATCCCTGTCCCATCGGCGGCCAACGCTATCGGCCCAAGGCCGAGCAACTGGCCGGCAAGGGCGGATTCCCGCTGCTGCTCGACCCCAATGCCGATGCCACGCTGACAGGTTCCCGAACCATCATCGGCCACCTTTTTCGCAGTTACGCGGATCGCGCGCCACCGCGCGCCTACCAGAGCGGGCCCCTGGCCGCGCGCCTGGCCAGCCTGGGCGCCAGTGTGCGCGCGGGGCGGGGTTTGCATGCCCGGCCGGCACGTCGGCCGCGGCGTCGCCTGGCCTTGTGGAGCTTCGAATCGAGCCCCTATTCACGTCTGGTGCGCGAGCGTCTGACCGAACTGGAGCTCTCGTATGCGCTGCACAACGTCGGCAAGGAGCAAATCACCGATCTGGGGCCGGCCGCACTGCGTCTGCGCCCCGGTCCCTACCAGCCGCTGCCCGGCGGGCGGCGCGCCGAATTGATGCGTCGCTGGGGTCGGGTGCAGCTGCCTTATCTGGAAGACCCCAACACCGGCGCTGCGATGTTCGAATCGGCCGACATCATCGGCTATCTGGAGCAGCACTACGCGCTGTAACAGCAATGCGGCAGGGCTGATCATGCGCAAGTCTCTTCGCCGCGTCTCACGTCGAGAATTTTTTGTGCACAAGCCTTGCAGCGGAATGCGGTCATGACCAGCAATCTGCGCAGCATTGTTGCGATGCTGGTCGCAGTGGGCGCGTTTTCGCTGATGGATGCGGTTCTCAAGACCCTTATCGGCAGCTATCCGGCGCTGCAGGTAGCCGCCTTGCGCGGCCTGGTGAGCCTGCCTCTGGTCATCGTTTATGTGCTGTGGCGGCGCGAAGTCGCACTGCTGTTGCGGGTGCGATGGCGGCTGCATCTGTTGCGCGGCGTGATCAGCATCGTGATGCTCACCTTGTTCAGCTTTGCCTTGCGTGAACTCGGCTTGGCCGAGGCCTATGCGATCTTCTTCATTGCGCCATTGTTGATGACCGTGTTGGCGATCCCCGTATTGCGCGAACAGGTCGCGCCCCGGCATTGGCTGGCCATTGCGCTGGGTCTGGTGGGTGTCCTGATTGCGCTGCGGCCTGACGGCGAGGCGTTTTTCTCTTTGGGTGCGTTGGCGGTCCTGGGGGCGGCGACCTGCTACGCGGTGTCGGCCATCGCAGGCCGTGTCTTGAGCCGGACCGATGCCAGCGTGACCCTGGTTTTCTGGACCACGATTTCCCTGTCGCTGGGAGCCGGTGTGCTGGCCTTGCCGATCTGGGTGGCGCTCGACCCTGCCCATTGGCCGATCCTGCTGGCGCTGGCGATCACCGGCTTCATCGGGCAACTGGCGATCACCGAGGCGTTCCGGCATGGCCAGGCGGCTGCCGTTGCGCCCTTCGAATACACCGCCCTGGCCTGGGGCATCGCATTGGACTGGACTTTGTGGCGGATTGCGCCTGATTACTACACCCTGCTGGGCGGCGCAATCATCATCGCCAGTGGCTTGTACCTGTTGCGCGCAGAGAAGGTGCGCACGGTCACGATCCCGCCATAGGCGAGCCAGGCGGCAGCATCGTTCGGGCATGGGTCGCGGCCGGGTCGCGTGGCAGCAAGTGCATGTGCACGCCGGCCTCCTGCAGCATGGTCTGCGACGGGCCAAAGGAGTCGCCCCAGACCGGGTCGGCCAGGTCGGGCGGCAGGCTGATCAGGTCGCGGATGCCGGCCTGGATGATGGCGCGGGCGCATTCGGTGCACGGGAAATAACTGCTGGCCAGGCTGGCGCCCGCGGTCGAGCGGCCGGCGCGCGCCGCGGCAAAAATCACGTTGCGTTCGGCGTGTTCCATCCAGATCAGACGGCCATCGCCCTGATGGCGCTGTTCGGTGTCTGCAACACCGGCGGGATGGGTATTGCAGGCGGACAAGGGATCGCCACCATCGGAAGGCACCAGCACAGCGCCGACCCGGCGCACCCGATTGGGGCTCTGGCGGGCCACTTCGACGGCTTGATCGAACCATCTTTCGTGCAGTGTCGCGTTGTCCATGCTGGCTTTCGTGGCGGGCGCTGTGGCTCAGCTGAAATGGTCGAACGAGCGCCAGTCGCCCTGGATCGCATGGTCATGCGCGTCGACTACCCGCAAACCCGCGTGGCTGTCAATCTGGCCAATCCGGGTCACGGTGGTGGCGCTGGCCGCTGCCGCGCCCTTCACCTGCGCGCGCAGGTGGGACGGCGCGGTGAAGGCCAGTTCATAGTCGTCGCCGCCGGCCAGCACGCACGCCAGGCGGTGCTCGGCCGGCACGATGCCGGCCAGATCCAGCGCGGTGCAGGCCATCAGTGCGCTTGCCCGATCGGCCCGAATGGTGGCTCCGACAGCGGAGGCATTCAGCACATGGCCCAGATCGCCCAGCAAGCCATCGCTGATGTCGATCGCAGCAGTGGCGATGCCGCGCAATGCCAGACCCAACTGAACCCGCGGCGTCGGTCGGTGCAGTCGTGCGCCAGCCCGGGCCAGCAGTTCGGGCGGCAGCGCCCATTGGTCGCGCAGTGCCTCCAGCGCCAGCCGGGCGTCACCCAGGGTGCCGCTCACATACAGGTCGTCGCCGGCCCGGGCGCCGCTGCGCAGCAGCGCCAGCGTGCCGCCATCTGGCGCAGTGGGGACCTGCCCGAACACGGTGATGCAGATGTTCAGCGGGCCGCGGGTGGTGTCGCCGCCCACCAGTTCGCAATCGTGCGCGCGCGCCAAAGCCAGCAGCCCCTGCGCGAACGGCCCCAGCCATTGCGGGTCGGCCTGCGGCAACGCCAGCGCCAGTGTGAAGGCCAGCGGCTGCGCGCCACAGGCGGCCAGGTCGCTCAGATTCACGGCCAGCGCCTTGTGGCCGAGGTCTGCAGGGTCGCAATCGGCCAGGAAATGCCGGCCCTGCACCAGCATGTCGCAGGAAACGGCCAGTTGCATGCCGGGGGTAGGTCGCAATAGCGCGCAGTCGTCGCCAACGCCCAGGGCGGCATGTCGAACCGGATGCTGAAAAAAGCGCGCGATCAGGTCGAATTCGCCGGGCCCCTGGCTTGCGCCTGGTGTTGCAGTGGTCGCATTCATGGCGCGGGCGGGAAAAAGCGCTTCAATGGCTGCACCGGGAGCAGCAGGCCAGGCAGCGGCTCAGTGCAGCGTCGGCCTGCTGCCGCTGGCGCTCAAGGCATCGAGCACGAACATCGGAATGTCGACTTCGAAGCGCTCGCCGTCTTCGGCGACGAAGAAATAGTGGCCGTGCATGGTGCCGGTGGGGGTGCGCAATCGGGTTCCACTGGTGTATTCGAACTTTTCACCGGGCTGCAACAGGGGCTGCTGCCCGACCACGCCCAGACCGCGCACCTTTTCGGTATGGCCACTGGCGTCGTTGACATTCCAGCTGCGCGCTATCAATTGCGCGGCGATAGTGCCGATATTGGAGATGGTGATCGTGTAGGCGAAAACATAATGCCCCTGTTGCGGCGCCGATTGCTCGGGCAGATAGCGTGGTTGCACGTCAACCTGTAACTGGTACTTGGGCATGGCGCTATGCTAACTGCGAAAATGCCGCTTCGATTCCCTTTGCGCCATACAGCCGCCGCCATGACCTATCGCATCGCCCCTTCCATCTTGTCGGCTGATTTCGCGCGCCTGGGCGCTGAAGTCGCCGAAGTCATTGCCGCGGGCGCCGACTGGATCCACTTTGACGTCATGGACAACCACTATGTGCCCAACCTGACGTTCGGGCCGATGATCTGCTCGGCCCTCAAGCCCCACGCCCGCACAGCGCAGGGCGTGGCGGTGCCGATCGATGTGCACCTGATGGTGCAGCCGGTCGACGCGCTGGCGGCGGCGTTTGCGCAGGCCGGCGCTGACATGATCAGTTTTCATCCCGATGCCAGTGGCCATGTGCACCGCAGCATCCAGGCCATCCGCGCTGCCGGGTGCAAGGCCGGGCTGGTGTTCAACCCGGCGCAGCCGCTCGATGTGCTCGACTGGGTGATAGAGGACATCGACCTGGTCCTGATCATGAGCGTGAACCCGGGCTTTGGCGGCCAGGGTTTCATCGATTCGGCTTTGCGCAAGATCGCCGAGGTACGCCGGCGCATCGACGCCAGTGGCAAGGACATCCGGCTGGAGGTCGATGGCGGCATCAAAGTCGGTAATATTCGCGCCGTGGCGGATGCAGGAGCCGATACTTTTGTCGCTGGCAGTGCGATATTCGGTCAACCGGACTATCGATCGGTGATGGAGCAGATGCGTGGCGCCTTGCGCTGAGCATCACACTTGTGCAACAGCCCGCAAAAGATATAGAACTTGATCCCGTAGCGCTGCGTGTAGGTGCCGGCGCCGGCATGCGGGTGCGCCTGGCAATGCTGGGCGTAATGGTCCTGTTGGCGTTGGTGCTGATGGCGCAGGCCTGGCAGAGCGGGCGCACCGAGCAAATCCGTTCCGCCGATGGCGAGATCATCGCGCTGGCCAGCGCCCAGCGCCTGTTCAGTCAGCGACTGACGCTGCTGGCAACCCAGATTGGCAGCCAGGCCGGGCAACAGCAGTTGGTGCAAACCCTGGCAGAGGCCCGCTCGCAGGCACAACGACTGGATGTGCTGCTGGAAGAACAGGCTGCCCGTGGCGCCGACGGTGCCAATCGTATCGCCGCCACCGCGCGCGCCTGGGAACAGGCGCGCGAACTGTTCTTTCAGGATGTCGACATCCTGATCCGGGCCCAGACAGCCTCTGACGATGCCCAACTGCGCAGCAGCCAGATGGCCATCCAGGCCCAGGCGCCAGATTATTTTGCGTGCGCCCTGGCGTTGACGGAGCAGGCGCGGCAGTTGGCCCAGTCGCATGACAGCCAGGCCACGCGCACCCGGCTGGTTGCGACGGCGCTGGTGCTCGGGCTGATGATCGTGCTGGCCCTTGCGGTGGTGGAACCGACCGCCCGCTTTGTCAAGCGCCAATACCGGATGGTGCAGGCGCAGGAAGCGCAGATGCGGCGCCTGGCGCTGGTGGCAGAACATACCGCCAATGGCGTCGTGCTGCTCAATGCGCAGCGCCGCGTGGAGTGGGTCAATCCGAGTTTCGTAGCCATGACCGGCTACAGCCTTGATGAGGTGACCGGCAAGCCTTTGGGCCCGCTACTGCGGCTGCAGGAGAAGACGACGCGCGACGCGCTCTCGTACCGCGACAGCATGGACAAGGGGCTGGGCGCAGCCGGAGAAATCCAGATCGTCAGCAAGGACGGCCAGCCGATCTGGGCCATGGTCGACATTCAACCCTTGCGCGATGCGCTGGGCAAGGTGAGCGCCTGGGTGGTGGTGGCATCCAATATCGATGAACGCGTGCATGCGCGCCAGCAGCGCCGCGCGCTGTTTGAAGCTTTGCCGACCGGCGTGCTGGTATTTTCCGTCGACGGCACGCTGATTGACTGCAATGTGGCGGTACTTGACATGCTGGGGCTGCAGCGCGACCAGATGGAGCGACTCGATCTGGTTTATGCGGCGATTCTGAATTTGGGACAAGTGGTTCGCGAAGATATGTCGGAGCTGCCGGAGATAGAACGACCAGTGCAGCGCAGCCTGCGCTTCGGTGTTTCCACGCGCAATGCCCTGGTCGGCTATCGCCGCAAGGACAAGGACATTTTCTGGACCCTGGTCAACGCGGAGCCCTTGCTCGATGACCACGGCCGGATTCAGGGTGCAGTCATCTGCGTCGTCGACGTTTCATCGCAAAAGCGGCTGGAGCAGACCTTGCGCGACAGCGCCCGTACCGACAGCCTGACCTCGCTGCCCAATCGTGCGGTCGTGACCGACCAGATCGCAATAGCACTGGCGCGCCATCGGGCGCAGCCTGGCTACCATTTCGCCGTCCTTTACATGGATTTTGACCGCTTCAAGCAGGTCAACGACACACTGGGGCATGGGGTGGGCGATGCGCTGCTGCGCCAGATCGCGGACCGCCTGCGTACCGGATTGCGCGAGAGCGACAGCTTTGTGTTGACCAGCGATTTCGGACAGATGGCCGCACGCATCGGCGGCGATGAATTCGTCGTGCTGCTGGACGATATCCGCGGCGACCTGGACGCCGAAGTTGTGGCTGGGCGGCTGCTCGAACTGCTGGCCATGCCCTATGTGATCGGCGCCCACACAGTCAGCTCCAGTGTGAGCATCGGCATCGTGACTGCCAGCCATGCCGCCGGCGACGTCGAGTCGATCCTGCGCGATGCCGATATTGCGATGTACGAGGCCAAGCGCACCGGTCGCGGTCGTTACGTGATGTTCGAGCAGGCCATGCACAAGCGGGTCCACGACGATGTCGCACTCGAGAACGAATTGCGCCGGGCCATGTCCGATGGCCAGTTGTTCGTCGTCTACCAGCCCTTGGTGGACCTGATTTCCGGGCGCATGAGCGGCATGGAGGCGTTGGTTCGCTGGAACCACCCGCAGCGCGGCCTGGTGTCTCCGGTCGAATTCATTCCGATCGCCGAGGCGGTCGGCCTGATCGGCAAGCTTGGCGCCATGGTGCTCAATACCGCCTGCCAGGACTTTGCATGGCTGCAGGCTACGCTGGGCCGGCAGGCACCCGAGACGGTGTCGGTCAATCTGTCGCGCGCCCAATTGTGCGAGCCTTCGCTGGCCTCCGACATCCTGCAGGCGTTGCGCGCCAATGGCATGTCGGCCGGACAGTTGCAACTGGAGATTACCGAAAGCCTGGCGGCCCAGGACCTGGCCATGCAGGCCCGGCTGCACGAAATCAAGGCGCTGGGCGTGACGCTGGCGCTGGACGATTTCGGTACCGGCTATTCGTCGCTGTCCTGCCTGCATGAACTGCCGATCGATGTGGTCAAGATCGACCGCAGCTTCGTCAGCCTGGCCCAGACCAGTGACTACCACCGTGTGCTGATCGAGGCCACGGTACTGATGGCCCGCACCCTGGGTATGGGAACCCTGGCCGAAGGCATAGAGACCGACATGCAGGCCAGCCTGATGCGTACGCTGGGATGTGGCAAGGGCCAGGGCTTTCTGTTCAGCCGTCCACTGCAGCGCGAAGCGCTGGTGCGCTGGATTCAGTCCGAAAAGCAGGCCGCCTGATGGCGCCAGCGAGCGCCAGCGAGCGCCAGCGAGCGCCACGGCTTTGCTACACTGCGCCGATGTTCATCCACCGCATCAGCGTCACAGGTTGCATAGACCGGGGAGCCTGGCCCTGGCGTGATACACCTGAACTGCCAGCCTGGCTGATGCCGCGCGCCGACTGAATTTCAGGGCCCGCCGTCGCGTCGGGCCCTCGGTGCACATGGCACGGGCCGCAATGGCCCGCAATGGCACCGCATACCGCCCGGTTCCCGGGTCAAGCTTGTTTCGCATCCGGCCGCCACTTGTCCCCAAGTCGCGCCGGCGGCGCATCGAAAGGTCAGTTGCGTGATTACCGAACTTGAATTCAAGAGCCTGACGGCACAAGGTTACAACCGCATCCCGCTGATGGTGGAGGCGTTTGCCGACCTGGAAACGCCGCTGTCGCTGTACCTGAAGCTGGCCTTTGCCAAGGGTGATGGCGCCTACAGCTTCCTGCTCGAATCGGTGGTGGGCGGTGAGCGCTTCGGCCGCTACAGCTTCATCGGCCTGCCGGCCCGCACCCTGCTGCGTGTCAACGGATTTGGCGCGCAGGCGCGCACCGAAGTGGTCAGCGACGGCGTGGTGGTCGAGACCAGCGCCGACAACCCGCTCGATTTCATCTCCAGCTACCAAAAGCGCTTCAAGGTCGCATTGCGCCCCGGCTTGCCGCGCTTTTGTGGCGGCCTTGCGGGCTATTTTGGCTACGACACGGTGCGCCATATCGAGAAGAAGCTGGCCTCGAGCTGCCCGCCCGATACCCTGGGTTGCCCCGACATCCTGCTGCTGCAATGCGAGGAACTGGCGGTGATCGACAACCTGTCGGGCAAGCTGTACCTGATTGTCTATGCCGATCCTGGCCAGAACGAGGCCTATGCCAACGCGCGGCGGCGTTTGCGCGCGCTCAAGGAGCAGCTCAAGTATTCGGTCAGTGCGCCGGTTGTCAAGGCCACGCAGTCCTACCCGGCCGAACGCGAATTTGCCAAGGCCGACTATCTGCGCGCGGTGCAGCAGGCCAAGGGCATGATCGAAGCGGGCGACTTCATGCAGGTGCAGGTGGGTCAGCGGATCAAGAAGCGCTATACCGAGTCGCCGCTGTCGCTGTACCGCGCACTGCGCTCGCTCAACCCCAGCCCCTACATGTACTACTACCACTTCGGCGATTTCCATGTGGTGGGCGCCAGCCCGGAGATCCTGGTGCGCCAGGAGCAGTTCGATGGCGGGCAGAAGATCACGATCCGGCCGCTGGCCGGTACCCGCCCACGCGGCTCCACGCCCGAGCGTGACCTGGCGGTGGAACAGGAATTGGTCAACGACCCGAAAGAACGCGCCGAGCATGTGATGCTGATCGACCTGGCGCGCAACGACATTGGCCGCATTGCCAAGACCGGAACGGTCAAGGTGACCGAGGCGTTTGCGGTCGAGCGCTACAGCCATGTCATGCATATCGTGAGCAATGTCGAGGGCATGTTGAACGACGGCATGACCAGCATGGACGTGCTGCGGGCCAGCTTTCCGGCCGGCACGCTGACCGGCACGCCCAAGGTGCATGCGATGGAAGTGATCGACCAGCTCGAGCCCAACAAGCGCGGCCTGTACGGCGGCGCCTGCGGCTACCTCAGTTATGCCGGCGACATGGATGTGGCGATCGCGATCCGCACCGGCATCGTCAAGGACGGCCACCTGTATGTGCAGGCGGCGGCCGGCGTGGTCGCCGATTCGGTGCCCGAACTCGAATGGCAGGAGACCGAGGCCAAGGCGCGCGCGCTGCTGCGAGCCGCCGAACTGGTCGAGGAGGGACTGGAATGAAAGCCCTGGCCTTGCATGTATCCGATCACGGGGGCTGTCCATGAGCGCACACAAACCGGTCAAGCTGCTGATGATCGACAACTACGACAGCTTCACCTACAACATCGTTCAGTATTTCGGCGAACTCGGCGCGCAGGTCGAGGTGTTTCGCAATGACGAGATCACGATTGAAGGCATTGCAGAGCGTGCGCCGGACCGGCTGGTGATCTCGCCCGGTCCCTGTGCGCCGGCACAGGCCGGCATATCGGTGGAGGCGATTCGCCATTTTCTGGGCAAGCTGCCGATTCTTGGCGTCTGCCTGGGCCACCAGAGCATTGGCGCGGCGCTCGGAGGCGAGATCGTGCGATCGCAGCAGCTGATGCATGGCAAGACATCGGTCATCACGACCAACCAGACCGGTGTGTTCGCCGGTTTGCCGGCCCGGTTCACGGTCAATCGCTACCACTCGCTGGCGATTGCGCGCCGGTCGTGTCCAGCCGAACTGGAAGTGACGGCCTGGACCGACGACGGCGAGATCATGGGTGTTCGCCACACCGGCCTTGCGCCCGAACTGCGCGTCGAGGGCGTGCAGTTCCATCCCGAGTCCATACTGAGCGAGCATGGGCATGCCATGCTGAAGAACTTTTTGAGCTGAAGCTGCCGGTCAGGCCTGGCGTTCTCGTCCAACCCCACGGCCTTGCCGAGACTGACCGGCATCGCCCCCTAGCCACACCATCGGAGACACGCCATGCCCGCCATCGTCGATTTGCGCAGTGACACCGTCACCCAACCCACGGCGGCGATGCGCGCCGCGATGATGGCCGCACCGCTGGGCGACGACGTGTACGGCGAAGATCCGAGCGTGAATGCCTTGCAGGACAAACTGGCGGCGATGCTGGGTTTTGAGGCGGCCCTGTTCGTGGCGACAGGAACCCAGGGCAATCTGTGCGCCATTCTGGGCCATTGCCAGCGTGGCGAGGAATACATCGTCGGCCAGATGGCCCACAGTTACCGCTGGGAAGGTGGCGGTGCGGCGGTGTTTGGCAGTGTGCAGCCGCAACCGCTGACCAATCAGCCCGATGGCACGCTGGCGCTGGACGAGATCGAGGCGGCCATCAAGCCCGATGACAACCACTATGCGGTCACCCGGCTGCTGGCGCTGGAGAACACCTGGGGCGGCAAGCTGCTGCCCTTCGACTACCTGCAGCAGGCCAGCGCGCTGGCGCAGCGCCATGGACTGGTGCGCCATCTGGACGGGGCACGGCTGTTCAATGCTGCCGTTGCGCAGGCGGCGCAGACCGGATCGGACCCGCGCACCGAGGCGCGCCGCATCGCGCAATGCTTTGACAGTGTGTCGGTCTGCCTGAGCAAGGGTCTGGGCACGCCGGCCGGCTCGGTGCTGTGTGGCAGCCACGCGCTGGTGCGGCGCGCACAGCGCATTCGCAAGATGGCTGGCGGCGGCATGCGCCAGGCCGGCTTTTTGGCTGCGGCAGGCAGCCACGCGCTGGATCACCATGTGGACCGGATGGCGCAGGACCATGCACTGGCGCAGCGCCTGGCCCAGGGACTGCAGCGCCTGGACGGGCTGCAGCTCGATCTGCCGCATACCAATATCGTTTTTGTCAATCTGACGGGCGCTGTGCGCGAGCGCGGCGATGCGCTGCTGCCGTTCCTGAAAAGCCGTGGCATATTGGCCTCTGGTCTGTACCAGCTGCGCTTCGTGACCCACCTGGATGTCGATGCCCAGGACGTGGACAGCGCCATCGCTGCGATGGCGGACTTTTGCGCCCAATGAGCTTCAATCAACCGCGCGCGCGCATCTGAAACAGCGCACTGGCATGTTTTCCGGCATCGACCATCTCGGCCTGTTCATAGCGGCCGGACTATTGCTCAACCTGACACCCGGGCCCGATGTGCTGTACATCGTGCGCAATGGATTGCGCGGAGGTTCACGCGCCGGAGTCGCGGCGGCGCTGGGAATCGGTGCGGGCTGCTGCGTGCATATCGTGGCGGCGGCCGTGGGACTGGGCGCGCTGGTCGCGGCATCGGCGACCACGTTCCTGGTTCTCAAGTGGGTCGGTGCGGCCTATCTGCTCTATCTGGGGCTTGGCATGGTGTTGTCGCGCGAGGGCAAACTGCTGGCCCTCGCGAGCACGGCTCAAGGTTCAGTAGCGGGCCAAGTGACAAGGTCCAATCTGCGCAAGGTGTTTACCCAGGGCTTCTGGACCAATGCGCTCAACCCCAAGGTGGCGCTGTTTTTTCTGGCCTTCGTGCCGCAGTTCATTGCGCCTGACGCCGCACACAAGACCTGGACCTTCCTGCTGCTGGGGCTGATCTTCAATGTCAATGCCTTGCCGGTGAACCTGGGCTATGGCCTGGGCGCGGCCTGGCTGGCCAGCCGCGTGCAGTTGTTGCGCACGGGTGTTGCATGGCTGGAACGTGCGGCGGGCGCGCTATTCTTCTATTTCGGTATCCGGCTGGTCAGTGCCGACTGAGCTGCCAT
This sequence comes from Burkholderiaceae bacterium, assembly GCA_037968655.1. Classification (GTDB taxonomy): domain Bacteria; phylum Pseudomonadota; class Gammaproteobacteria; order Burkholderiales; family Burkholderiaceae_C; genus CAISIP01. The sequence goes on along the minus strand of JBBKVW010000345.1, from coordinate 4,202 downwards.
TTGTTCATTGCAAGGAGAAAAAACCATGGCCAATAGCATCAAGATCAGCCCACAGGAAGCGCTGGTGCGCACAATCGAGCATCGCGAGATATTTCACGACGAAATGCTGCACGTCGTGCGCCAGATCATGGGCGGCGAAATGTCGCCGGTGATGATGGCTGCGCTGATCACCGGATTGCGCGTGAAGAAGGAAACGATAGGCGAGATCACCGCGGCCGCTCAAGTGATGCGCGAGTTCTCGACCAAGGTGCATGTGCAGGACAAGACCCATCTGGTCGATATCGTGGGCACCGGTGGCGACGGTTCGCACACCTTCAATATCTCCACCTGTTCCATGTTCGTTGCCGCGGCAGCGGGCGCCAAGGTCAGCAAGCATGGCGGGCGCAGCGTCAGCAGCAAGAGCGGCAGTGCCGACGTGATGGAGGCGCTGGGCATCAATATCAACCAGTCGCCCGAGGCGATCGCCAAATGCATCGAGACGGTCGGCGTCGGCTTCATGTTCGCGCCCAACCACCATCCGGCGATGAAGAACGTGGCGCCGGTGCGCAAGGAGTTGGGCATCAAGACCATCTTCAACCTGCTCGGGCCGCTGACCAACCCGGCCAGCGCGCCCAATATCCTGATGGGCGTGTTTCACCCCGACCTGGTGGGAATACAGGTGCGCGCCTTGCAGCGCCTGGGTGCCGAACATGCGGTGGTCGTGTACGGGCGCGACGGCATGGATGAGGTGAGCCTCGGTGCGGCGACCATGGTCGGTGAACTGCGCAATGGCGAGATCGTCGAATACGAGATCCATCCGGAAGACTTCGGCATGGTGATGGCCAGCAACCGTGCGCTCAAGGTCGAAACAGCCGAGGAGTCCAAGGCCATGCTGCTCGGCGTGCTCGACAACGAGGTCGGTGCGCCGCGCGACATCGTGATCCTCAATGCCGGCGCGGCCCTGTATGCGGCCAACGTGACCGATTCGATAGCGGCCGGCGTAGCGCGCGCGCAGGCGGCCATCGAGTCTGGCGCGGCCAAGGCAAAACTGGAACAACTGATAACCGCAAGCAAAGCGCAGGGCTGAGCACTGTTGGTGGCAGTCGGTAGCAGCCGGTAGCAGCCGGTAGCGATTGGTAGCGATTGGTAGCGGCTGCCATTCGTCCTGGAGCACTGCATGACCATGCCAGGGCGATTTTTCGACGCCTCCATGCGCGTTTACACGCATTGACCGGCTTTGCAGCATTCACTAAGGTCAGGTGGTAGTTTCGTATCGATCGCTGGGCTGTTCCAGCGCGATTCCATTGGAGGTTTGTCATGCGTCTTACACCCGTTTCCGGTTTGCTGGCCCTGTTGCTGGGGTTTTCGACTGCGTCATCGTTCGCCCAGGGCCGCCTGACCCTGTACTGCAGCTCCGACGCCGCCTGGTGCCAGCAGGCCAAGACCGAGTTCGAGAAAAAGACCGGCATCTCGGTCGACATGACGCGCAAGAGCTCGGGCGAGACCTATGCCCAGATCAAGGCCGAATCGGCCAACCCCAAGGGCGACGTCTGGTGGGGTGGCACCGGGGACCCGCACCTGCAGGCTGCCGAAGAAGGGCTGACGCAGGCCTATGCGTCGCCCGCGCGCACCCAGTTGCACGACTGGGCCAACAGCCAGGCAGTCGCCTCCAAGGTGCGCACGGTCGGCATTTATTCAGGGGCGCTGGGCTATGGTTTCAATACCGACCTGCTCAAGAAGCAGGGCCTGCCCGAGCCCAAGTGCTGGAAGGACCTGATCAAACCGGTCTACAAGGGCAAGATCCAGGTCGCCAATCCGAATTCGTCCGGCACCGCCTACACCTTGCTGGCCACGCTGGTGCAGTTGTTCGGCGAGGACGAGGCCTTCAAGTTCCTCAAGGCCATGAACGCCAACGTCAACCAGTACACCAAGTCGGGCTCGGCGCCGATCAAGGCCGCCGGCGCCGGCGAGACCGTGATCGGCATTGTGTTTGCGCACGACGCGGTCGCGGTGGCCGAGGCCGGATTTCCGATCAAGACCGTCATTCCGTGCGAGGGCACGGGTTACGAGATCGGCTCCATGAGCATCGTGCAGGGCTCGCGGAATCTGGAGAACGCCAAGAAGTTCTACGACTTTGCGCTCGACGCCAGTTTCCAGAGCATGGCGCAGGAGGTCAAGTCCTTCCAGGTGCCGTCCAACAAGGATGCCAAGACCTCGCCCAAGGCGCCTGATCTGAAGAAGATCAAGCTCATCAACTACGACTTTGTCAAATACGGCTCGTCTGCCGAGCGCAAGCGCCTGCTCAAGAAGTGGGATGACGAGATCGGCTCGCTGCCGCGCTAAGAAAAAGGGAAGACAGCGCTAGCATTTTTCCCCGTGCAGACTATCCGCCTGGATCGCCAGGCTGCCGGCATCGCCCTGTGCGTGGTGCTCGGCATTGCGCTATTGCCCTGGTATGCCATCCAGGACGGCTTCTGGAGTACCAGTTGGCTGCGCGCATATCCCATGTCCGGCGATTCGGCGCCGGCGCTGTTCCTGTGGTTGCAGGGCCGTAACCTGTGGCTGTTGCCGATTGGCCTGCTGGGGCTGACTGCGCTGTACGCCGGCTTGCGTGGATTTGCGCAGGCGACGCAAGCCCGGCTGCTGACACTGCTGGGCCTGCTCGGCATCGGCTACATGCTGGCGCAGGGCTTTCTGTTCGGCCTGCGCGGCTGGAACCTGGTCTGGCTGGCAGAGCTTTTCGGGGAGACCGAGCAGCGCCAGTTCGGCATGGGCTATGGGGCCGTGGTCGCTGGCGCGGGCTTTCTGTTTCTGCTTACCCGTGGCCTGGCGCTGCGCGGCCTGGTGTCCGGCGACTCCTTTGTTGCCGGCTCGCTGGGGCTGGTGATTGCACTCACGTTGCTGTTCAACGGCTTTACAGTGCTGCAGATGCTGGTGCTGCCATTTCGCGATGCACAGGGCGGATGGGCGCTGGCGCCGTTCTTCGAGCGGATTGCCGATCCCAAGATATGGCGCGCCGGTTGTTTCTATTCACGCACCACCTGCGGCGTGGCGTGGAATTCCTTGATGCTGGCCATCACGGTGGGCGTACTTTCCACGTTGCTGGGCCTGGCATTTGCGCTGGTGCTGACGCGTACCGGCGTACGCTTTCGCTCGGCCTTCAAGTCGTTGTCGCTGCTGCCCATCATCACGCCGCCGTTCGTGATCGGCCTGGCGATCATCCTGCTGTTCGGCTTGTCGGGCAATGTGACGCAATTCGTCGCCACCCAGTTCGGCCTGGAGCCGTCCCGATGGGTGTATGGATTCACCGGAATCCTGATCGCACAATTGCTGTCGTTCACGCCGATCGCCTTCCTGGTGCTGATCGGCGTCGTCGAGGCAATCAGTCCTTCACTGGAGGAGGCAGCGCAGACGCTGCGCGCCAGTCGCTGGGAAACCTTCAAGTCGGTCACCTGGCCGTTGATGCGTCCGGGCCTGGCCAATGCCTTCTTGCTGGGCTTCATCGAAAGCATGGCCGACTTCGGCAATCCACTGGTGCTGGGGGGCAATTTCAATGTACTGTCGACCGAGATATTCTTTGCGGTCGTCGGTTCGCAGAACGACCAGGGCCAGGCCGCGGTACTGGCCATCATCCTGCTGCTCTACACCATTGGCGCGTTCTACCTGCAGCAGCGCTGGCTCGGCCGGCGTTCGTATACCTCGGTCAGTGGCAAGGGCGATGGCGGCATGCATCCGCCGCTGCCGCGCCGCATTGCCTGGCCGATCATCGCGATCACGGCAATCTGGGGCCTGTTCACCATCGTCGTGTATTTGATGATCGTGTACGGCAGCTTCGTGCAGTTGTGGGGCCTGGACCATACGCTGACGGTCAAGCACTATGTGCACGCCTTCAAGATCGCCTATGGTGAGTTCGGTCTGCGCTGGGAGGGATCGGCCTGGAACAGTTTCTGGACCACGATACAGATCGCCACCATCTCGGCGCCGCTCACCGCCGCGGTGGGCCTGCTCACCGCCTGGCTGCTCACGCGCCAGGAGTTCCGCGGCAAGAAGGCGTTCGAATTCGGCACCATGCTGAGCTTTGCGATTCCCGGCACCGTGATCGGTGTCAGCTACATCATCGCGTTCAACGTGCCGCCGATCGAACTGACCGGCACGGCGGCGATCCTGGTGATCTGCTTCGTGTTCCGCAATATGCCGGTGGGCGTGCGCTCCGGCATTGCGTC
>JBBKVW010000344.1:0-4151 GCA_037968655.1 Burkholderiaceae bacterium | reverse complement strand
TGGACGAGCCCACCGAAGGGCTGGCGCCAGTCATCGTGCAGCAGGTAGAAGCAGCATTGCGCACGCTGGCCACCAGCGGAGAGATGTCGATTCTGCTGATCGAACAAAACCTGGGCGTGGCGCTCGACGTCGCCGACCGCATCGGTGTCATGGTGAACGGGCGCATTGCGCATGAAATGCCTGCCGCCACCCTGGCGGGCGACCGCGAGTTGCAGGAGCGATTGCTCGGCGTGCGCTCGGCCGACGCTGAAGAAGACACCGCGCTCCCCCCTGTTGCCAACGCTGACGCACCTCAACAGGTGCTGACCGTGCGTCGCGCCCACAGCGATGGCGCGCCCTCGCTGGCTGACTTGCCCGCGGCCACTGTGCGCGGCTTCAACCGCTGGAACGCGGGCAACGCCCAGGCGCCGCTTGCGGACATCGCGCGCGCTTCCCCTGCGCCCTCAACGCGCTCTGCACTTTCTGCACTTTCTGCGCCGACTTCCAAGGCGTTCAACCCAACCGCAACGGATCCTTCGACCCAGGTGTTTCACCTACCCGTGGCCAGCAGCAGCACACGCGCGGCCTACGTGGTGGGAACCTTCGACACCAAGTCGCGCGAGTTGCTCTACATCCGCCAGTGCCTGGAAAAGCTTGGCCTGCGCGTGGTCACGGTGGACCTGTCCACTTCCGGCAAACCCTCGTCAGCCAGTGTGCATCCGCGCGAGGTGGCGCGCCACCACCCCGAAGGCGAACGCGCAGTGTTCACTGGCGACCGCGGTTCGGCAGTGACGGGCATGGCACTGGCGTTTGAACACTTCACGCGGTCGCGGCGCGACATGGGCGGCATGATTTCCGCCGGAGGCTCGGGGGGCACGTCACTGGCCACGCCGGGCATGCGCGCTCTGCCCGTGGGATGCCCGAAGGTGATGGTTTCCACCATGGCCAGCGGTGACACCCGGCCCTATGTGGGGCCGAGCGACATTTGCATGATGTATTCGGTGACCGATGTACAGGGCATCAACCGCATCAGTGAACGGGTGCTGGCCAACGCCGCCCATGCCCTGGCTGGCATGATCATCCACCCGGTGAGCGAGAGCCCGACGGTCAAACCCGCGCTGGGCCTCACCATGTTTGGTGTGACCACCCCCTGCGTGCAAGCCGTCACCAAGCGCCTGGAAGATGCCTGGGACTGTCTGGTTTTCCACGCCACCGGTGTGGGCGGCATGTCCATGGAGAAGTTGGTCGAGTCCGGCATGCTGACTGGCGTGATTGACGTCAGCACCACCGAAGTGGCCGACGAAATCGTGGGTGGTGTGCTGTCGGCCGGCCCGACGCGCATGGATGTCTTCGCCCGCCACGCCGTGCCGTATGTCGGCTCTTGCGGCGCACTCGACATGGTGAACTTCGGCGCTTTCGACACCGTGCCAGAGCGCTTCAAGACGCGCACCTTGTACCGCCACAACCCTTCGGTCACGCTCATGCGCACCACGGCCGACGAATGCCGCGCCATAGGCGAATTCATCGTGCGCAAGCTCAACGCCATGACCGGGTCGGTGCGTTTTTTGATTCCGGAAGGCGGCGTATCCGCCATCGACAGACCGGGGCAGCCTTTTCACGACCCGGAAGCAGACCTCGCACTTTTTACTGCCATCGAGAAGGGGTTTCGCACTGGTACTGATCGAAAACTCGTCCGCTTGCCTCACCACATCAACGACGAAGCATTTTCCGACGCACTGGTTGCCGCCTGGCACGAAGTGTGCGGCAAGCCAGCGAGCACGCTTCGCGCCTGAAAACCTCCAAAGGACACATCAAGATATGCCACGCATAGCCCGCCAGGAACTGCTGAACCGCTTTCGCACCAAGATCGCCAAAGGACAACCGCTGATTGGCGGTGGCGCCGGTACCGGCCTGTCTGCCAAATGCGAGGAAGCGGGCGGGATCGACCTGATCGTCATCTACAACTCCGGTCGCTACCGCATGGCCGGGCGTGGCTCATTGGCAGGACTGATGGCCTACGGCAACGCCAATGAAATTGTTTGCGAAATGGCGCATGAGGTGCTGCCGGTCGTCAAACACACACCCGTGTTGGCCGGCGTGAACGGGACCGACCCTTTCATGATTGCCGATGCGCATTTCAGGCGCCTGATCGAACTCGGTTTTTCTGGCGTGCAGAACTTTCCGACCGTCGGCCTGATCGACGGAAATTTCCGCGCCAATCTGGAAGAAACAGGCATGAGCTACGCGCTGGAAGTCGACATGATTGCGCACGCTCACTCACTTGATCTACTGACGACGCCTTACATTTTCAGCGAAGCAGACGCCCGCAATATGGCAAAGGCTGGCGCCGACATTGTGGTTTGCCATCTTGGCTTGACGACGGGTGGGGCTATCGGGGCGGAGACCGCCATGACGCTGACCGATTGTGTTGACCCCATCAATGCGTGGGCCGCCGCCGCCAAGTCAGTGAACCCCGATGTCATCGTGCTGTGCCACGGCGGCCCCATCGCCACACCAGCTGATGCGCAGTACATCCTTGGCAAATGCCCAGGCTGCCATGGGTTCTATGGGGCCAGCTCAATGGAGCGTCTGCCAACAGAGGCAGCACTGACCGAAACCACGCGTCGCTTCACTCAAATTACGCGATAACAGGAGACTTTCATCATGTCCGGCTCAACATTTGGTTCCTTTTTAGTTGGTTTGATCGCCGTTGCGATTGTTGTTGCCATCGCGGTCTGGCTGCTCCACTGGTTGTACTTGAGAAGCTCCAAAGAGCGTGCCTTTGTACGCACCGGTCTGGGCGGCCAGAAAGTGGTGCTGGATGGTGGCGCGTTCGTCTTGCCGATTGTTCATGACGTTATTCCGGTGAACATGAATACCCTGCGTCTTGAGGTGAGCCGTGGCCGCGATAAAGCGCTGATTACCAAAGACCGCATGCGGGTGGATGTCATCGCAGAGTTCTACGTGCGAGTGGCTGCCAACCCCGATGCCGTCGCCGCAGCAGCCCAGACACTCGGTCTGCGAACGATGGAGCCAGTCCAGCTCAAAGAGCTGGTGGAAGGCAAGTTTGTCGATGCGCTTCGCACCGCAGCAGCCGAAATGACCATGGAAGAGTTGCACGAGAAACGTGGCACTTACGTGAAGCGGGTTCGGGAATCGGTGGCCGAAGACTTGACGAAGAACGGCCTGGAGCTGGAAGCGGCTTCGCTAACGCAACTTGACCAGACTGCCATGGAGTTTTTCAACCCGAGCAATGCGTTTGACGCTGAGGGTTTGACGCGTCTGACCGAGCAGATAGAGCACCGCAAAAAACAGCGAAATGATGTGGAGCAGGATACGTTGATTGCGATTCGGAACAAGAATCTGGAAGCTGAAAAACTGTCGCTGGAAATTGATCGCGAAAGTGAACATGCGCGCCTAGCCCAGCAACGCGAAGTGGAGATTGCACGAGCGCGCCAGCGTGCGGAAGTCAGCACCGAGCGCGCCCAGCGTGAACAAGATGCTGAGGGCGCACAGATCGCGGCCCGTCAGGCCATTGACACGGCGAAAATTCGCTCCGAACTGAGCATGGAGCAAGAGCGCATCACCAAGGAGCGCACCCTGCAAACCGCTGAAACCGAACGTCGCATGTCCCAGGAACTGGCCGAGCAGAAACGCTCCATTGCTGTGGCGAAAGAAAGTAAGGCACAGAGTGAGGCGCAGGCGGAAGCTGAAATTGCGCGTGCACAAGCCGTGTCTGCTGAAGAGAAAGTTTTCACGGACCGTGAGATCGAGATGGCCGAGCGGAAAAAGGCCATTGACCTCATAGCCGCCGCGCAAATCTCTGAAAGTGATGCGCTTCGGCTGACCAGTGCCGCTAAAGCTGAAGTACAAGCCAGCGCGGATCGCGGTGCAGCTATCCGCGCGCAAGCCGAGGCGGACGCGGACGCGGACAAGATCAAGTCCACGGCCATACGAGTGCGAGCCGAGGTCGAAGCCGAAGCCATGCGCTTGATGAACGAGTCTCACAACATGTTGACGCCAGAAGCGCGCATGTCGGCGTTGCGCATGCGCTTGGTCGAAAAGGCAGAAGGCATCATTCGCGAATCGGTCCGTCCGATGGAGCGGATCGAGGGCATCAAGATCATGCACGTCGACGGACTTGGCGGTGGTGGCGGTGGTGGCGGCAGTTC
>JBBKVW010000343.1:0-11032 GCA_037968655.1 Burkholderiaceae bacterium | reverse complement strand
AGTGCCGGTGAGGTTGATGTCGAGCACCTGCGCGAACACCGCGGGGTCAAGCTCTTCGCCACGGCGGATGACGCCGGCGCAGTTGACCAGCACGTCGAGCCGGTCCATCGCGCCAATGGCCTGGCGCACTGCGTCGTCGTTGCGCACGTCCAGCTGCATCACCGTGACGCCCGCCAGTTCGGGCGCTTCCCCGGCCTGCGCCACTGCATCTGCCGTTGCGCCGGTGACCGTCACCACCGCGCCCTGGTCGCGAAAAGCAGCGCCGATACCGGCACCGATGCCGCTGCTGCCGCCAACCACCAGCACATGGCGGTCCTTGAAAAAGTCGTTCGTCATGTTTTGCCCTTTGCTTCAGAATCCGATCAAGCCAGGCTCAGTGTGCGCCAGCCCCGCTGCGCGGCTATGGCCGACAGTTTCGCATCGGCGTGCACCACCACCGCATGATTGGCCGCCTCCAGCAAAGGCAGGTCATTGATCGAATCGCTGTAGGCGGTGCTGTCGAACTGGTCCAGCCGCAGGCCCTGCTGCGCGAGCCAGGCATGCAGCCGGATGACCTTGCCCTCGCGCATGTTGAGTACGCCGGTACTACCGCCACTGAAGCGACCGTCGACCAGTTCGGGTTCGGTGGCGATCACGTTGGCGATACCCAGATGGTTGGCAGTGAGCGTGGTCAGAAAGCGGTTGGTGGCGGTCGTCAGCACGACCCGATCGCCCTGCCGCCCATGATGTTGCACCAGGTCGAGCGCGGCCTTCGGAATACGCGGAATCACCTGCTCGCGCAGGAACTGCTGGCGCAGCGACTCCCACTCTTGCGGCGTGCGGCCCTTGAGCGTGGACAGATAGAAGTGCGCGAACTCGGCAGCGTCGACGGTGCCGGCCTTGTAGCGCGCCTCGATGTCGGCACTGCGCTGCGCAAACGCGGCGCGATCGAGCATGCCCTGGTCCATCAGGAAGTCGCACCACAGTACATCGCTGTCGCCCAGCAGCAGCGTATGGTCCAGATCGAACAACGTAAGCCTGTCCGTCATCGCATCACCACCAAGCAGCACGACGCTGTGGCGTCACGGCACCGAGACAACGCGTCATGCCTTGCGCAGATGCCATGCCTTGGGCCGGGTGAAGGTCTGGATGCCGTAGGTCGACAAGGTCAGGCCGACACCGGAATCGCCGACGCCGCTCCAGGGCAGGCGCGGGCTGACGCGGTCGCAGCAGTTCCAGTAGACGCTGCCGGCGCGGACCTGGGCCAGCAGCGTGCGCGCACGGGCCTCGTCGGGCGTGAAGACACCAGCAGTCAGGCCGTAGCGGGTGTCGTTCATCAGCCGCACGGCCTCTTCGTCGTCGGACACTTTCTGGATGCCGATCAGCGGCCCGAAGGTTTCCTCGCGCATCAGGTCCATCGTGTGATCGACGCCGGTGAATACCGTGGGCGCATACCAGTTGCCGGGACCGGGCAGCCGTTCGCCGCCGCACAGCAGCGTCGCACCCTTGGCTTTGGCATCGCGCACCTGGGCGTCGAACACGTCGAGCTGGGGCGCGCGGGTGATGGCGCCGATGTAGCTGTCGTTGCGTGTCGGGTCTCCAACGGCAAACCCGCGCACCGTCTCCATGAAGGCAGACACGAAGGCATCGTGGATCTTTTCATGCACGTAGATGCGCTCGACCGAGCAGCAGCTCTGGCCGCTGTTGTACATCGCGCCATCGGCCAGCGACGCGGCAGCCAGCTTCGGGTCGGCGTCGTCGCAGACATAGGTCGGATCCTTGCCGCCCAGCTCCAGTTGCAACTTGACCAGGCGCGGCCCCAGCGCCTGCGCGATGCGAACGCCGGTGGCATGCGATCCGGTGAAGAACAGGCCATCGATGTCCTGTTCGAGCAATGCTGCGCCTACTTCGGCGCCGCCGATCAGCACAGCGAAGACCTCGCGTGGCACGCCGGCTTCATGCAGCAGGCGACCGATCTCCAGGCCGGTCAGCGCGGCGAACTCCGAGGGCTTGTACAACACCGTGTTGCCGGTCAACAGCGCCGGGATGAACACGTTGCCGCCGACAAACCAGGGATAGTTCCAGGCCGAGATATTGGCCACCACGCCCAGCGGCGTGTGTTCGATCTGCTCGCACATGCCGTCCTGGTCGTACACAGTCTGGATGGCTATGGCCGCTGCGCTCTGGTCGAGGAAAAAATCGATGCGCCCAAGCAGGCCATTGAGCTCGTTGCGCGACATGCTGATCGGCTTGCCGGTCTCGGACGTCATGACCGCGGCCAAAGCGTCCAGTTGCGCGACGACGGCGGCGCGAAAATGGACGATGCAGGCGCGGCGCTCGGCGATGGGTTGCGCGGCCCAGGCCGGCTGCACGGCACGCGCGGCCAGCGCCTTGGCAGCAATGGACTGCGCGTCGTCGGCTGCGAGCTGTGTGATCAAGGCGCCGGTGGCGGGGTTGTGGATGGCAAGTTGTGGCATGGCGATCAAACGCTAGCGGTGGTGCGTGCGGCGCGCGCGGCGGCGAGAAAGTCCTGCAGGATCGGCGCGTCGTTGAGCGTGCCGTGCTCCTCTTTGTGGAACTCCGGGTGCCATTGCACGCCGGCCACCCAGGGCCCGCCGGTATGGCGTATCGCTTCGATCATGCCGTCGTTCGGGCAGCGCGCCTCGACGACGAAATCCTTGGCCAGTTGCTTGACGCCCTGGTGGTGCACGCTGTTGATGGTGTGGCGGTTTTCCCCCGGCAACAAGGAGGCCAGGTGGCTGCCGGGGACGAATTCGACCTCGTGAAAGTTCAGGTCATAGATATCCGCATCACGGTGCACCAGGGCCTCGGGATGCTGGGTTCCGATGTCCTGCACCAGGCTGCCGCCGAACGCGACATTGATCAACTGCAGGCCCCGGCAGATGCCGAACACTGGCTTGCCGGCAGCGACAAAGGCATGCACCAGCGCGATCTCGTAGGCGTCGCGGTTGCGATCGCCGTTCCAGGCGTCCTTGAGCGGCGTCTCGCCATAGCTGCCGGGCCACAGGTCGGCGCCGCCATGCAGCACCAGGCCGTCGAGCCACTGTGCGTAGTCGGCAAAGCTGATGTCGCCACGCGCAGTCTCGCCGGTGGGCGAGGGGATCATCACCGGCAGCCCACCACCGGACATGACCCAGTGCGGTACCGACTGCTCGACGTACTGCAGCGTCTTGCGCGAGAACGCGACGCGGGCCGGATCGGGATAGAAGAAGCAGGCGCTGACGCCAATCTTGACGCGGTCGGTTGACGGGCTCGGTGCGATCATAGCGCCGCCTTGAACAAAGCCTCGAAATCGGCCGCAACGCACGGGCGCGGATTGGTCTGATGGCACATATCGGCAGTCGCTATTTCGACCATGCGCGGCAGATGCTCGGCCTTGACGCCATGCCGGGACAAGGGCCCCTGGATGCCGATGCTGGCCTTGAGTTCACGCAGCCAGGGCACGAAGGCCTTGCCGCCACCGGCCACGCCACAGACATGGGCCAGTTCATCGAACTTGGCCGGCACCGACTCGTAGTTCCACTCCAGCACGGTGTCGATCATCAGCGCATTGGCCAGGCCATGGTGCAGGTCGCACACCGCGCCCAGCGCATGCGCGCAGGAATGCACCGCGCCCAGGTCTTTCTGGAACGCGATCGCGCCCATCATCGAGGCCATCATCATGTCGGCGCGCGCCTGCAGATTGGTCGGCTCGCGCACCGCCGTCAGCAAGGAGCGCGCCGCGATGCGCGTGCCCTCCAGCGCAATGCCGTCGCACAGCGGGTGGTAGGCCGGCGAGAGATAACTCTCGATGTTGTGCGTCAGTGCGTCCATGCCGGTGGCAGCGGTCACATGCGCCGGCAATCCGAAGGTCAGCTCCGGGTCGGCAAACACGGTCTTGGCCAGGATCTTGGCGCTGAATACCACGCGCTTGAGGTGGCTGTCGTTCTCGCTGACAACACTGGAGCGGCCCACTTCCGAGCCGGTGCCGGCAGTGGTGGGCAGCGCAACGAAGTAGGGCAACGCATGGGTAATCGGCCGCACCTGGGGGTGATCCCACACATACTCCAGGATGTCGCCTTCGTGCGTGGCCGCCACGCCTACGATCTTGGCCACGTCCAGCGCGGCGCCGCCGCCAAAACCGATCACGCAATCGGCCTGGTGCGCCTTGAACGCCGCTGCGCCATCCATCACCTGGCTGCAGGTCGGGTTGCCGAACACACCCGAGAACACCGCCACATCGAGCCCCTGCAGGTGGCTCTGAAACTCGGCCAGCACCGGCAGCGCGCCCAGCGCCTTGTCGGTCACGATCAAGGGCCGCTTGCAGCCCTGCTCCAGCAAATGCGCGCCCACCTTCTTGCGCGCGCCGGCGCCGAACTGGATCGGGGTGGGAAAGGAGAAATTGGTGATGCTCATAAATAGATCAGGGTCAGATTCCAATTGTTTTGCGTTACGTGGCAGCAGGTCGAATCAGGTCAATGGCGATCCGCTTCCACTTCTTTTGCGCAGCGAGGCGACGGTGCGGATTGATTGTCGCGAACTGCAAGCGCTTGCGCGTCAGGCGACCAGTCAAGCCGCACTAAATGATCTCGAAATAGCGCTTCATCTCCCAGTCGGTCACCGCGTCGAGCCACTGGCGCCATTCCCAGTCGCGGGTCGCCGCGAAATGGTCGACAAAGCCGTCGCCGAGCCAGTCGCGCGCAATCGTGGATCGTTGAAAAATCTGATTGGTCTCGTTCAGCGTGCGCGGGGCGCGGGGAATTTTCTCGCCGCCGACATTGGTGCCGGTGATCGGCGGTGCAGTCAGCCTCAATCCCTTTTCAACACCATCCAACCCGGCCGCTATGACCGCTGCCATCGCCAGGTAGGGATTGACGTCGGCGCCGGGGCAACGCGTCTCGAGCCGGGTCGCCTGGGGGCGGCCGGCGATGACGCGGAAACTCGCGGTGCGGTTGTCGATGCCCCAGGTCGGCTTGACCGGCGCCCAGAAGCCGTCGACCAGACGCTTGTAGCTGTTGATGGTGGGCCAGATCATCGGCGCAAATTCCATCATGCAGGCCACCTGTCCGGCCAGGTAGCTCTCGAACAGCCGGCTCATCTTGCGCGGCCTCTTGGCGTCGAAGAACAGATTGTTCTTGCCGTCCGACAGACTCTGGTGGATATGGCCGCTGCAGCCGGGCAGGTTCTGGTGCGGCTTGGCCATGAAGCTGGGCATGATGCCGAAGCCGGCGCCAATCTCCTTGGCACCGGTCTTGAACAGGATGGCGCGGTCGGCCTGCTGGAGCGCTTCGCTGAAGCCGATTGCCGCTTCATAGACGCCAGGGCCGGTCTCGGTATGCAGGCCCTCGATCGGCACATTGAAGGCCAGCATCTGGTCCATCAGCGCGTTGAAGAAATCGCGATGCTGGTTCATGCGCAGTAGTGAATAGCCGAACATGCCAGGGGTCAGCGTCTGCGGCGCAACGCCTTTCTTGGCTGCCCAGCTCTCGGGTGTCTCCAGGAAGTTGAACCACTCGAACTCCATGCCGGTCATGACAGTGAAGCCCATCTTCTCGGCCCGCTTGAGCACCCGCTTGAGTGCCTGGCGCGGACACTGCGCATGCGGCGTGCCGTCGGCATTGACGAATTCGCCCAGGAAGAACGGCGTGTTGCCGTCCCACGGAATATGGCGCGCGGTGTTCAGGTCGAGCCGGGCCAGCGCATCGGGAAAGCCATGCTGCCAACCTGTGGCTGTGGTGTTGTCATAGGTCACATCCATCATGTCCCAGCCCAGCACCACGTCGCAAAAGCCGAAGCCGCCAGCCGGATAGGCCTCGGCCGCGCCGAGAAACTTGTCGATGTGCAGGTATTTGCCCCGCAGCACGCCGTCGATGTCGCTCACCGCGACCTTGACCTTGCTGGACCCGGAGAGCTTGACGCCTTGAACCGCTGGGTGCAGTTCGGCCTCGATCTTCTTCTTGGTCGCCATGATGCTCCTTTGAAATTCTTGTTTGGGTGTCAATCGATCACCGGGATGTGGCCCGAATAACGCGCATTTGCATTCTGACGCAAACGACAGCTTTTCAGACCCTGCGTCGCATTCCCAACACCATCACCGCCCCGACCACCAGCAAGGCCCCTGCCACCTGCACTGGCGCAATCGCCTGGTCCAGGATCAGCCAGGCCAGCACCAGTGCAAAGACAGGCTCGACATTCATGATGGCCGAGTTGCCGACCACGCCCAGGCGCGGCAATACGGTGAACATGATGGTGAACGCGGTGCCGTACAAGAAGGTCAGGGCCGCCAGCCCCCACCAGCCGGCCGCCGCGTTTGGAAAATGAAAGCCGCCTTGTACCGTGACGCTTGCAAGCGCGATCAGGCCGGCCAGCCCGAGCGTGGTGGCGGTGCGCACCCGGCCATCAATGTCGGCCGCTTCATGCTGCGTGAACACCAGCGCCGCGCCGAAGGTGGCCGCTGCGGCGAGTGCGAAGGCCACGCCAACGCCGATACGGCTCCATTGGTCGGCTGCGCCCAGGCCGGAGGCCGCGCCAAGCACGTCCAGTGCCAATGCCAGTCCGAGCAGGATCACCGGCATCGCCAGCAAGACCGCGCGCTCGGGCGGCTTGCGATAGATCAGCGCCGCCCACAACGCAGTCCACAGTGGGTAGGTGTTGAAAGCCAGCAATGCCAGCGCCACCGGCAGGCGCGCCACTGCTGAATACAGGCACAGGCTTTGCACACCCACCAGCAGGCCGATCAGCGGCAGGTAGCGCCGATGGCGCGCATTGAACGCAACCGGCACCCGTTGCAGCGCCAGCAGCGCGACGATGACCAGGGTGGTGACGACGCTGCGAAACACGACGGCCGTGGCCACGTCGACACCGTTGTTGAAGGCAATGCGGGCCGCGACGTGGTTGGCGCCCATCATCAGGGCGATCAGCATCAGCGTGGCGAACGCGCCGGCTGTTAGGGCACGGGTGCCGGCGTTCATCGCCCGCGGTTCAGGCCAGGCCAGCCAGATGGGTTCTGGCAGCTACCGCCAGCTCTTCATCAAATGTGGCCAGCTGCGCCTTGAGTTCGGCCGCCAGCCAAAGGTAGGAAGCGTCGTATCCCGACAAGCCATATTGCAAGGCCAATGACACGACATCAACTACCTGAATCGGATGCAGTCGTATATCCATGGACTGGAACTGCGCCATTGCATCGTCCACGAAAGCTCCCTGGCCTCGACGCTGCTTCTTGACAGCCACGTTGGCCATTTCTGCGTCCAACAGATAGGGCGCGTGCAAGGTCCGGTGCGCGATTCTTTGCGTCGCCTGCTCCCACCAGTGCTCCTGAAACAGCACACCGGCAATCGTGCTGCAATCGACGACCAGTGGGCTTTGGACCAAATAGGTGGCTGGCGGCTCTGCAATGTGCAGCTGCTGTGAAGCGGAGGTCACCGCGAATCCCGATCTTGCCGGATGATGTCCACACCCAGGGGCACATCGCGCACTGGCTCGGGATACTTGGCATGCATTTCGGCGGCAATCTGGTCCACGGTTTTCCAACCGCGCCGCACGATTGGATGACCACCAGCACCGTAGCCAACTACAACACCGTGAGGCGATGGAGCTGCAATGGATTGCCGCGCTGGCAGATCTAGAACCGGTTCTTGCACCGCCTGCTCGATGATGGCCATTAACTCGCCTTGAAGCGAACGATGATTGCGCACGGCGCGACGGCGCAGTGCGTCAGCCCACTGCTCGGGCACATCCTTAACTGAAATATTAGGCATTTTGGCTCCAAAACGGAATATGGCGCCATTTTAGATGCTATTTGGATCTCGCGCAGTTTCAGTCTCGGAGCGTGACCATTGCGTCAATCCCCATCTCGCGCATCGCCAGATCCACCGCATGCACGGCCTGCCGCATTTCGTCCGCCCCGATGGCGCCAATACAGCCAACCCGAAAAGTCTCGATCTGCGTCAGCTTGCCCGGATACAGGATGAAGCCGCGGCTCTTGGTGGCCTCGTAGAAGGCCTTGAACTGGTAGTTCGGATGCGCGGGCGCGTGGAAGGTGACGATGATCGGCGCCTGCACCGCCGGGTCCAGGAAGGGCTTGAATCCCAGCGCTGCCATGCCCTGCACCAGCACGTCGCAGTTGGCGCTGTAGCGCGCCAACCGCGCCGCTTGTCCGCCTTCTTCCTCGAACTGCTTGACCGCCTCGGCCAGCGCCACGACCACATGCGTGGGCGGCGTGAAGCGCCACTGCGTCGTCTTTTCCATGTAGACGTACTGATCGTGCAGATCCATCGCCAGTGACTGGCTGTTGCCGGCACAGGCGTCGAGCACCGCCTTGCGGATGAACACGAAGCCCATGCCAGGCACGCCCTCCAGGCATTTGCCGCTGGCAGCGATCAGGGCGTCGAACTGGGTCTTGCGGGCATCAATCTCCAGCGCGCCGAATGAGCTCATCGCATCGACGATGAGGCCCTTGCCATGTTTTTCGCAGACATCGGCAACTTCCTGCAGCGGATTGAGTACGCCGGCACCGGTCTCGCAGTGGATCAGCACCACATGGCTGATGCCCGCATCGGCTCGCAATGCGTCGTCGACCGCGGCTGCCGACACCGGCTGCGCTTCGTCAAAGGGCAGCAGCGTGGTTTTGCGCCCCATCAGCGTGGTCAGCCTGGCGGCGCGCTTGCAATACGCGCCGTTGTCGAGCACCAGCACATGGCCGTTGCGCGGCACCACGGTGGCAACGGCAGCCTCGACGCTGAAGGTGCCGCTGCCCTGCAGCGGCACCACCACATGGGTGTCGGCGCCATGCACGATCTTGAGCAGGCTGGCGCGCAGTTGCGCTGTGACGGCATTGAAGTCCGAGTCCCAGGAGCCCCAGTCGCGCAACATGGCCAGCTTGGTGCGCAAGCTGGTGGTCAGCGGGCCGGGGGTCAGCAGGATCTTGTCCCTGTCCATGGTCGGTTCCTTAGCTCAGCTATCAAATTGGTCGGCGAAACACGAAGCAGACGGCTACCGCTTGCAAGTGGCCGGATGCCCTGGATTGTCTGATTCGCGCTTTCATTATGTCAATTGTTTTTTGTAGATTGTTGACAATAATCTGATTTGTGCTTCAATCAGGCCATGACTGGCGCCGCGCATTCCACTATCGCATTGCTGCAAACCAGTTCCCTGACCATGGCGGTGCAACAGGAAGTCGAGCGCGCCATCCTGGCCGGCGAATACGCGCCCGGCGACAAGCTCAACGAGGCGGCGCTGGCGCTCAAGCTGGGCGTCTCGCGCGGCCCGGTGCGCGAGGCCTTTCGCATGCTCGACGAAGCCGGCCTGGTGCGCAGCGAGAAAAACCGCGGCGTCTTCGTGCGCGACATTCCGCTGGACGAGGCGGTCGAGATATTCGAACTGCGCGCCACCATGGAAGAACTGGTGGGCCGGCGCCTGGCTGGCAGCATGACGCAGCCGCAACAGCAGGAGATCGAAGCCCTGGTGCAGGCCATGGAAGACGCCGTCCAGGCGGCCGACTCGCACAACTACCACCTGCTCAACCTGCAGTTCCACGACCGTCTGGTCGAGATGGCCGGCAACCGCAAGCTCACCTCGATCTACCGCAAGCTGGTCAAGGAGATCTCGCTGTTTCGCCGCCTTAACCTGGCTGCGCACAACATGCTGCCGGTGTCGGCCCATGCGCATTGGGAAATCCTGGAAGCCATCAAGTCCGGCAACCCCGATGTCGCCGGCCGCGCCCTGTTCGACCATGCCATGAACAGCAAGGCGCGCACAATCGAAAACGACGGGCAACGCCGTGGCTCCGACGCGCCGCCCATACCGACCTGAAAGCTGCATCCATGCTCGACATCAATTCCCGCCAGTACCAGTTGCCGACCACGCCCACCGTCGTCGTTTGCGTCGACGGCTGCGAACCCGACTACCTGGCCCAGGCGGTCGCCACCGACCACATGCCCTGGCTGAAAAAGACGCTGGCCATCGGCTCGGGCCTGATCGCCCACTGCGTCGTGCCCAGCTTCACCAACCCCAACAATCTGTCGATCGTGACCGGCGCGCCGCCCAGCGTGCACGGCATCTGCGGCAACTACCTGTACGACACCGAAAGCGGCACCGAGGTGATGATGAACGAAGCCAAGTGGCTGCGCGCACCGACCCTGCTGGCGGCGCTGGCCGACGCCGGCAAGTCGGTTGCCGTGGTGACCGCCAAGGACAAGCTGCGCGCGCTGCTCGGCCACAAGATGAAGGGCATCTGCTTTTCGGCCGAACGCGCAGACCAGGTCACGCTGGCCGACAACGGCATCGAGGACGTGTTGCAGCTGGTCGGCAAGCCGCTGCCCAGCGTCTACAGCGCCGACCTGTCCGAGTTCGTGTTCGCCGCCGGCGTGCGGCTGATGCAGACCCGCAAACCCGATGTGATGTACCTGTCCACCACCGACTACATACAGCACAAGCACGCGCCCGGTACGCCCGGCGCCAATGCCTTTTATTCGATGATGGACGGCTACCTTGACCAGTTGGAAGACCTGGGCTGCGTGATCGCGCTGACCGCCGACCACGGCATGAACGCCAAGGTGGCAATGGACGGCACGCCCGACGTGATCTACCTGCAGGACTGGTTCGATGCCTGGCTGGGCGTGGCCGCAGCGCGGGTCATCCTGCCGATCACCGACCCCTACGTGGTGCACCACGGCGCCCTGGGCTCGTTCGCCACGGTCTACCTGCCCAAGGACTGTGACGTCGCAGCCGCCTGCGCCCGACTGCAGAAACTGCAAGGCATGGAAGTGGTGCTGACACGCGCGCAGGCGGCCGAGCGCTTCGAGTTGCCCGCCGACCGCATCGGCGACCTGGTGGCTGTGTCCGAACGCTTCACCGTGATCGGCACCAGCGCCTCGCGCCACGACCTGTCGGCACTCGAAGTGCCGCTGCGCTCGCACGGTGGCATCAGCGAACAGCGCGTGCCGCTGATCCTGAACCGGGCGCTGCCCAAGCTGGACCGCAGTCGCCGTCTGCGCAACTTCGACGCCTTCGAGCTGGCGCTGAACTACGCGCAATGAGACAACCAAGGAAAGTC
>JBBKVW010000342.1:0-10560 GCA_037968655.1 Burkholderiaceae bacterium | reverse complement strand
TTCCTGCAGGGTGTGAAAGTCATCCTGACCAAGAAGGAGCTGACCGCGAAGAAGCGCACTGATGAGGCGCGTGAGCTGGCGATTCGGCAGATCATCAGTTCTGCGGTCGTGTCTGACAGCGTGGTGGACATCTTCGACGCGGTCGGGCTGGACAAGCCCAACATCGGCCTGCTGGACGATGAGTTTCTGTCCCAGGTGCGCAACCTGCCTGAGAAGAACCTGGCCGTGGAGTTGCTGGAGCGGCTGCTGCAGGGAGAGATCAAGAGCCGGTTTGCCACCAACGTCGTGCAGGACAGGAAGTTCTCGGAGATGCTGGCCAACGTGATCGCGCGCTACCAGAATCGATCCATCGAGACCGCGCAGGTCATGGAAGAACTGGTCGACATGGCCAAGAAGTTCAGGGAGGCGGCATCACGCGGCGAGACCCTTGGCCTGTCTGAAGATGAGGTGCGTTTCTACGACGCCTTGGCGACCAACGCATCAGCGGTGCGGGATTTGACCGACGAGACGCTCAAGAAGATCGCGCACGAACTGACCGAGAGCTTGCGCAAGAACATCAGTGTGGACTGGTCAGAGCGCGACAGCGTGCGCGCCAAGCTGCGATTGCTGGTCAAGCGCATTCTGCGCAAGTACAAGTACCCGCCCGATCAACAGGAATCGGCTGTGGACCTGGTGTTGCAGCAGGCGCAGGCGCTGGGGGAGAGCTGGGCCGAAAATTAGGCTGCCGACCGGCGCCTTGCTTGCACGCCTTGCTTCCGATACATCAGGCGGTCAGAACCAACTCTGAATGGTTTGGGATGGCGGCAATCGGCACTCCGATTGGAATCGGAATTGCGCCAGTACCGCTGGCACCGCCCAAATCCTCGATTGCGCCCCGGTCGCGATTTTTCCTGTGCAAAGCATCCGATATCGCTTTCATCCCGGCTTTCATGTTGAACTTCGCAATTGCCGGTATCGACACAGTCAAGCGCTCGACATACTGCGCTGCCACATCGGGTTCGGCTTCTTTCTTGCCGTGTTGTCATGCAGACGTGGAGCGGGTGAAGGGAATCGAACCCTCGTATGCAGCTTGGGAAGCTGCCGTTCTACCATTGAACTACACCCGCGGTGTGGGCGGATTCTAGCGCCGAGACGGCGACTCCAAGGCGTGCAACTGGTCAGGGTCGCCGGCCAAGCTCTTTTTCTATCGCGCTGATGACAGCTCCCGCCTCGGGCTCCACCGTGCTTGCGAATTGGGCGGACACCTTGCCGTCGCGACCGATCAGGTATTTGTGGAAGTTCCATGTCGGCGCGACCTTGGTGGCCTGGTACAGCGCCTCGTACAGTGTGTTGCGCTGCCCTCCGGCGACCACGCTCTTGGCGAACATCGGAAAGCGCACTGCATAGGTGTTGAAGCAGAAGTCGGCGATCTCCTTGGCCGAGCCTGGCTCCTGGCGGCCAAAGTCGTTGGAGGGAAAACCCAGCACCACCAGACCCTGCTGTCGGTACTTGCCGTACAGGCGTTCCAGGCCTTCGTACTGGTAGGTGAAGCCGCAGTAACTGGCGGTGTTGACCACCAGCACCACCTTGCCGGCAAACTGGCACAGGTTCTGCGGTGCTTCGTCCTGCAGGCGGGGGAACTGATGCTGCAACAGTGCGGGACATGGCGGCGCTGTCGCTGTTTGCGCCAACGCAGGCGCAGCACCAGCCAGCAGCGCGCCAGCGAGCAGGAGCATGGTGTTTGCGGTGATTTTGAGCATACGGTTCATGGTAGCGGCCAATGGCGCATGGCGCTCGGGGCGCGTGCCGTACCCGCATTGCCGATCAGCTCGATCGGGCTGCCCGTCACGCCGGTCATGGATGGCTGGACTGATCAGGGGCGTTCGCGGTGGCGGCCACGGGACGGCAGCTACCATGGACGGCTTGCGACATGGTCAGATTCGCCGCCAGCACCGGTCGCCTTCAGTTGCGGTGCGTGCCAATGGAGATAGGTGTCATGAACGAATTACACAACTGGATCGCTTTCGGTGTCAGTTCCTTGCTGTTCGTGACCTATGAGATCTGGGCGATCTGGGTCGAGCGGCGCCAACCGAGCCGGATCGCGCGTTCGGCCCATGCCTACATGCGCGCCAGCTGGGTCAGCGCCCTGAGCCGCCAGCCTGGCTTCGAGATCGTCGCGGTGCAGGCGCTGCGCAATTCGCTGATGTCGGCCACGATCGCCGCTTCGACCGCGGCGCTGGCCTTGATGGGCACCATCAGTCTGGCCAGTGGCAGCATCGGCAACATCATCCAGCAAGGAACGCCGACGCTGCGCATCGTGCTCGAAGTGCTGCTGATGGCCACGCTGTTTGCGTCCTATGTCTGCTCGGCCATGTCAATGCGCTTTTTCAGCCACGCGGGTTTTGTCATGTCGATGCCGGTCAATGCGCCCGAACGGGCATCGCTCAATCCCATGGCCGGCGAATACGTCAAACGCGCCGGGCTGCTCTACAGCTGGGCCTTGCGCTGTTTTCTGTCGATCGCGCCGCTGGTGGTTGGCCTGGTCCGCCCGCTGGCAATGCCGGCGATGACGGTGGCGTTGATCGTGGCGCTGTGGTTTTTCGACCGGCCGCTGCGCTTGCCGCCGCCTGCGGCCGAGGTCGACGCAGACACGGACGTTCCTTGAGTTTTCTGTCCGGGCCTGGCCGCTGCAGCCAATCGCCAACGCCAATCACCAATCACCAATTTACGGTGTTGGCGGCCACAACGCAGCAGCGGCGCTGTCGCTACGAGATCGATCGGCTCACGGTCCATATCGCCGCGGCTACCAGATCGGGTGCCGGAAGCATTGCTTGCACAGGCTGGAACGTCAGCAAAAAGGGCGGCCCAAGAGCCGCCCTATTTCATTGCCTCGCAGCCAGTTTCGCGCTGCCGGGCTTCGGTAACTGCCCTTTGAATTTCCTTATCTCGCCTGACTCGAGCCGTGACATGAAGGAGTTCAGTTCGCGCTTCACGATCGGCATCAGGAAGTACAGCCCGGTGATGTTCACAACCGCCATGGCAAAGATCGCCGCATCCGAGAAGTCGATGACCGGGCCGAGGCTGGCCGCAGCACCGATGACAACGAAGACGCAGAACATGATCTTGAACACCAGTTCGGTTGCCTTGCCTTCGCCGAACAGGTAGGTCCAGGCCTTCAGGCCGTAATAAGACCAGGAAATCATGGTCGAGAAGGCAAACAGGATCACGGCGACCGCCAGAACGTAGGGGAACCAGGTGAACGCGCTGGCAAAAGCCGCAGACGTCAGGCCGACACCCGACGTCGCGCCAATCGTCTGGATCTTGCCGGCTTCGGTCAGGTAATTGCCCGTCGCCGGGTCGATCATCAGCTGACCGGTGATCACGATCACCAAAGCCGTCATCGTACAGATCACGACTGTGTCGATGAAGGGCTCCAACAGCGACACGAGCCCCTCGGTGATCGGCTCTTTGGTGCGGACCGCGGAGTGTGCGATCGCGGCGGAGCCAACGCCTGCTTCGTTCGAAAAGGCCGCCCGCTTGAAGCCCTGGATCAGCGCGCCAACCATGCCGCCCGCGACGCCCAGGCCGGTGAAGGCACCATCGAATATCTGACCGAAGGCCCAGCCGATCTTGTCGTAGTTGACCGACAGGATGATGAGCCCCGCGCCGACATACAGTATGCCCATGAAGGGCACCACTTTCTCCGTCACGTTGGCGATCGACTTGATCCCGCCGACGATCACGGCAAAAACAACAGTGGCAAAAATGACGCCGGTAATCCAGCCCGGGTACTCGCCAAATACGCCGGCAAGTTGCTGGTGTGCCTGGTTGGCCTGGAACATGTTGCCGCCGCCCAAGGCTCCGAGAATACAGAATATCGAGAACGCAACGGCAAGGAACTTGCCGCCCGGCAGGCCGCGCTCGGCAAACCCTTTGGACAGGTAGTACATCGGGCCGCCGGACACCGTACCGTCTTCATACTCGTTGCGGTATTTGACGCCCAGCGTGCATTCGGTGAACTTGGAGGCCATGCCCAGAAGGCCGGCCAGGATCATCCAGAACGTGGCGCCCGGCCCGCCGATACCGACGGCCACCGCCACGCCGGCAATGTTGCCCAGCCCGACGGTTCCCGACAGCGCCGTCGCCAGCGCCTGAAAGTGGCTGACCTCGCCCGCGTCGTTGGGATCGGAGTAGTCGCCTTTGACGATGCTGATTGACAGCAGGAAGGCGCGGAACTGGATAAATCCGAAGTACACGGAAAAGACTGATGCGGCGATCACCAGCCACATCACGATCCACGGAAAGCCGGTGCCGGGAATCGGCGCGAAGATCAGGTTGACGAACGGGCTGGTGACGCTGGCGAAAGCCGCGTTGACCTTTTCGTCGATGGATTGCGCGTCCTGCGCCAAGGCCATAGGTGCTGATGCAAGCGCTGCCAGCCCTGCCAGGGTTTTGGTATTGTGTATTTTCATGGTTATTGTTCTCAGACGACGACTGTGACTGGCACGCTGGCATGCGTCACGAGCTTGACGGTGGAACCCCCGAACATGCGTTGTACGAGCCCGCCTTCGGATGTGCGCGCGACAATGATCTGTTCGGCCCCCGCATCGACGGCGACCGTGTTCAACATGTCTGCGACATCTCCGTGGCGGACGACGCCGCTGGCCGTGAAGCCGTCTTTCGTCAGATCCGCGACCGCAGGATCAGTAATGCGCGAAGTCGCCGCCGCGAGTTCCTCTTTGCGCTGCTTGTGGCGCGATGCGTTCTCTTCCGGCGTCTGGAAGGAATAGGGCGACCATTCGATCACATGGACGACGATGAGCTCACATGCTCCGATCAGCTTCGCCATTTTCTTGGCATGGGCCAAGGCCCGATCGCCGGTCGGATTGCCGTCAAGGCCAACTACTATTTTGAAGGGCACTTTGGTCTCCTGTGTGGAACGCGAGGGAAGTCAACCTTACCATTTGAAATCGGCTACAGGAAGTGACTGCTGCCGGCTCCAATAGGGGTTTCCCCGAGGTGGACAAGGACGCAAGTGCTGGATCAGACCCGGTTGCGCAGCCTCTTTTCTTGCACCCGATTGCTGCGTCGGATTGGACGCCGCAACCTGTTTTTTCGCTGTCGGTGTGGCACATTCACCCACGTCGCGGCAACCACATGCGACACGCGCGACACCTTGGCTGAATTTGGTCGCGGTGGGCAACTGCGTTAAACTGACTGCCTTCTTTCGCTATCGCAGATCATTGTGAGTGAGGCTGTTCTCAAAGAGCGGTGCCCGTCAAAATTGCAATAGGTGCGAAATGATTTTGGTCCCAATCCGGATGCGTGCAGTGCTTGCTTGCCACCCGCAGCTGAGCACTTGCCGCCCACCCGTTCCTGGATCGCCTCGTCCCCGCCGCACAGTTCCAGATGCATCCAACAGCCTGCCTGGCGATGCCCCAAGGCTTTGTTGCCCCGCTTCTTGCCCTGGCGTTCGCCGCACAGCCCAAGCGCTGCGTGACGCGCGCAATTTACCTAAAGGAAACTCCATGAAAGCAACCTCTTCGCTTCTGCTGGCAGCCGCGCTGCTGGCGTCACTGCCTGCGCAGGCAGCCGAACCCGCGAGCTGCCGCAACGTGCGCTTTGCCGACGTCGGCTGGACCGACATCACGGTGACAACCGCCGTGACCAGCAAACTGCTCGAGTCGCTGGGTTACACCACCAAGACCAACCTGATCTCGGTCCCGGTGACCTACAAGTCGCTGGAGAACAAGGACATCGACGTGTTCCTGGGCAACTGGATGCCGACGATGGAAGCCGATATCAAGCCCTACCGTGACAACGGCAGCGTGGAGACCGTGCGCGCAAATCTTGAAGGCGCCAAGTACACGCTGGCGGTGTCCAAGGCGGCACACGACGCCGGTCTCAAGACGTTTGCCGACATCGCCAAGTTCGCCAACAAGCTCGACAGCAAGATCTACGGCATCGAGCCTGGAAATGACGGTAACCGCCTGATCCAGGGCATGATCGACAAGAACCAGTTCGGGCTGGGCAAGTTCACCGTGGTCGAGTCCAGCGAAGCGGGCATGCTGTCGCAGGTGCAACGCGCCGATCGCCGCAGCAACTGGGTCGTGTTCCTGGGCTGGGAGCCGCATCCGATGAACAGCCGCTTCAAGATGAAATATCTCGAAGGCGGTGACGACGTGTTCGGTCCCAATCTGGGCGGCGCGACCATCTACACCAACGTGCGCAAGGGCTACGTGCAGGAGTGCGCCAACGTCGGCAAGTTGCTGACCAACATGAAGTTCAGCCTGGAGATGGAGAACGCGCTGATGGACGCCGTGCTGAACAACAAGAAGAAGCCCGAGCAGGCCGCCACGACCTGGCTCAAGGCCAACCCGCAGGTGCTCGGTGCCTGGCTCGATGGTGTGACGACGACAGACGGCAAGCCGGCCATGGCCGCTGTGAAGGCCGCGCTGGCCAAGTGAGGTAATAGTCCCCGAAAAGGCTCATCTCGGCCTTCTTGGGGTTCGCGTGCACCTGAACCTGGGTGTGTGCCTGCGCGATGCTGGCGATGAGTACCTTCCCTATGGAAATCCAGAAAATTCCGCTCGGCGACTTCATCGCCCGATTCATCGACTGGTTGACGCTGAACGGCGCCGAATACTTCGACGCGTTCGCCGATGCGGTTGCCATTTCGATCAATACCTTTACCGGCGCGCTGCTCTGGTTCAATCCGTTGGCGCTGGTCGTGGTGTTCGGTCTGATCGCGCATGGCATCCAGCGCAAATGGATGCTCACCGTGTTCTGCGTGTTGTCGTTCCTGCTGATCCTCAATCTGGGCTACTGGCAGGAGACCATGGAGACGCTTGCCCAGGTGCTGTTCGCCACGTTCGTGTGCATTCTCATCGGTGTTCCGCTCGGTATCTATGCCGCCCACAAGCCGCGCTTTTATACCGTGATGCAGCCGGTGCTGGACCTGATGCAGACGGTCCCGACCTTTGTCTACCTGATTCCAACGCTGACGCTGTTCGGTCTGGGCGTGGTGCCGGGCCTGATCTCGACCGTCGTGTTCGCCGTGGCGGCTCCGATCCGCCTGACCTATCTCGGCATCCATGACGTGCCGGCCGAGTTGATGGACGCCGGCAAGGCGTTCGGCTGTTCGCGACGCCAGTTGCTCACACGCATCGAACTGCCCCATGCCATGCCCAGCATCTCGGCCGGTATCACGCAATGCATCATGCTGTCGCTGTCGATGGTCGTGGTTGCCGCGCTGGTCGGCGCCGATGGGCTGGGCAAGCCGGTGGTGCGCGCCTTGAACACCGCCGACATCGCGGTCGGCTTCGAAGCCGGTCTGGCGATCGTGTTGCTGGCCATCATGCTGGACCGGGTGTGCAAGCAACGCTCGCACGGTCAGGGAGGGGCGGCATGAGTCTGATCCGATGTGAAAACGTCGACGTGGTGTTCTCCAAGGCACCCAAGCCGGCACTGGACCTGCTCGATCAGGGCCTTTCGCGCGACGCGATCTTCAAGCAGACCGGCCTGATCGTCGGTGTCGAGAAAGCCAATCTCTCAGTGGAGCGCGGCGAAATCTGCGTGCTGATGGGTTTGTCCGGCTCCGGAAAATCCAGCCTGTTGCGCTGCATCAACGGCCTCAACACCGTGAGCCGCGGCCGCCTGCTGATCGAGCACGAAGGCGCCGAGGTCGACATCGCCAACTGCTCGGCCGCCACCTTGAAGGCGATGCGCACCCAGCGCATCGCGATGGTGTTCCAGAAGTTCGCGCTGATGCCCTGGCTGACTGTGGCCGAAAACGTCAGCATGGGCCTGGAGATGCAGGGCCTGGCACTCAAGGAACGCAAGAAGCGCATCGATGAAAAGCTCGAACTCGTGGGCCTGAGCCAGTGGCGCGACAAGCGTCCGGATGCGCTCTCGGGTGGCATGCAGCAGCGCGTGGGCCTGGCCCGGGCGCTGGCCATGGATGGCGACATCCTGCTGATGGACGAGCCGTTTTCGGCGCTCGATCCGCTGATCCGCCAGGGCCTGCAGGACGAACTGCTGGAGTTGCAGCGCAAGCTGAGCATGACCATTGTTTTCGTCAGCCACGACCTGGACGAGGCGCTCAAGCTGGGCGACAACATCGTCATCATGAAGGACGGCCAGATCGTGCAGCACAGCAAGCCGGAAGACATCGTGCTGCAACCGGCCAACGACTATGTGCGTGCCTTCGTGGCACACACCAATCCGCTCAATGTGTTGCGCGGGCGCAGCCTGATGCGCGTGCTGGCCGACTGCGAGCAAAAGGGTGATGAAACCTGCCTCGACAGCGATGGCGACATCTGGCTCAAGCTCGATGGCCAGGGTGCGTTGCAAGGCGCGCGTCGTGGCACGAATGAACTGCCGCTGCAGCGCTGGTCCGAGGGCGACGAGATCGAATCCCTGCAACCCGGCCCGACCCTGGTGAGTGCCGACATCGGCATGCGCGACGCGCTGCATATCCGCTACCAGACCGGCCAGAAACTGGTGCTGGGCGAGGGCGAGCGTCCGATCGGCATCCTCGGCGACCGCGAGCTCTACCACGCCCTGCTGGGCAAGGCCATGGGCTGACCACATCCCGTCAGGGTCGGCCGGATTCCGGTCGGGCCCACCATTGAAATTGAAATCTGAACCAAGGAGGCTTTGCATGCCTGCCATTCCCGTGCAACAACTCTATATCGGCGGCGCTCGCGTGGACGCCACCAGCGGCGACACCTTCGACACCGTCAATCCGGCCAACGGCGAGGTGCTCGCCCAGGTGCAAAGCGCGTCGCAACAGGACGTGGACGCCGCCGTGGCCAGTGCCCAGGCGGGCCAGCGTATCTGGGCTGGCTTCACGGCCATGCAGCGATCGCGCGTGTTGCGCCGCGCGGTCGACATCCTGCGCGAGCGCAACGACGCATTGGCCGACCTGGAGACACTCGATACCGGCAAGCCGCGCTCGGAAACCCGCGCGGTGGACATCGTCACCGGCGCCGACGTGCTCGAGTACTACGCCGGCCTGGCTACCGCCATCGAGGGCATGCAGGTGCCGCTGCGCGAGAGCGCGTTCGTCTACACCCGGCGCGAGCCCCTGGGCGTGGTGGCCGGTATAGGCGCCTGGAACTATCCGATCCAGATTGCGTTGTGGAAGTCGGCGCCGGCCCTGGCCGCCGGCAATGCCATGATCTTCAAGCCCAGCGAGGTCACGCCACTGACGGCGTTGAAGCTGGCCGAGATCTATACCGAGGCCGGACTGCCGGACGGCGTATTCAACGTGCTCAACGGCAGCGGAGCGACCGTCGGCACCTGGCTGACCGAGCACCCCGGCATCGAGAAGATTTCGTTCACCGGTGGCACCGTGACCGGCAAGAAGGTGATGGCCAGCGCCTCCGGCTCGACGCTCAAGGACGTGACGATGGAACTGGGCGGCAAGTCCCCGCTGATCGTGTTTTCCGATGCCGACCTCGACCGCGCGGCTGACATCGCCATGATGGCCAACTTCTACAGTTCGGGCCAGGTGTGCACGAACGGCACCCGCGTCTTCGTGCACCGGTCGATCCGTGCCGCGTTCGAGGCCAGGGTGCTCGAGCGGGTGGGACGGGTGCGCATGGGTGACCCGCAGGATCCCGAGACCAACTTCGGCCCTCTGGTGAGCCAGGCGCACATGGACAAGGTGCTCGGCTACATCGCGTCGGGCAAGTCTGACGGCGCGCGGCTACTGACCGGTGGCGAACGTGCGAACACCGGGGCGCTGGCAAAGGGCGCGTTCGTGCAGCCCACCGTGTTCACCGACTGCCGCGACGACATGAAGATCGTGCAGGAGGAGATCTTCGGCCCGGTCATGGCGATCCTGGAGTTCGACGCGGAAGACGAGGTGGTTCGCCGCGCCAACGACACGCACTTCGGCCTGGCCGCAGGCCTGGTCACGAACGATCTCAACCGTGCCCACCGCGTCATCCACCAGTTGCAGGCCGGCATCTGCTGGATCAATACCTGGGGCGAATCGGCTGCCGAGATGCCGGTGGGCGGTTACAAGCAGTCGGGCGTCGGCCGCGAGAACGGCATCGACACGCTGCGTGCCTACACCCGCAACAAGTCGATCCAGGTCGAAATGGGTGCCTACGCATCGGTATTCTGAAACCCATTGAAGGCGAGACTCGACATGCCAGAAAAAGAATATGACTACATCGTGATCGGCGCCGGCTCGGCCGGCAATGTGCTGGCCACGCGCCTGACCGAAGACGCCGACGTGCGCGTGCTGTTGCTCGAGGCCGGCGGGCCGGACTACCGGCTCGACTTCCGTACCCAGATGCCTGCCGCGCTGGCCTACCCGCTGCAGGGCCGGCGCTACAACTGGGCCTACGAGACCGAGCCCGAGCCGCACATGGGCAACCGGCGCATGGAGTGCGGTCGCGGCAAGGGCCTGGGTGGCTCGTCGCTGATCAACGGCATGTGCTACATCCGCGGCAATGCGATGGACTACGACGGCTGGGCCGGCCGAGCGGGTCTGCAGGACTGGTCTTACCTCGACTGCCTGCCCTACTTTCGCAAGTCCGAGACACGCGACATCGGTGCCAACGACTA
>JBBKVW010000341.1:0-9908 GCA_037968655.1 Burkholderiaceae bacterium | reverse complement strand
GAGGTGGTCCAGCTCGACGGACCCTTGCCGCTGCAATGGGAGGGTGCGGAGTCTCCGCTGGATGCAGAAAAAGCCAGCCTGAGCCGGCTCTGGATGCGCGATGCGCCGGCGCGGCCGCTCGACTTCTGTTCGCTGACGGCCCTGGCCGATGTGTTCTATCCGCGCATCTTCCTGCGCCGCACGCGCCGCGTGCCGGCCGGCACGGTGTCGATGACGGTGCATTTTCATGCTGACGATGCCGGTCTGCGTGCCTGCGGCGACGGCTTTGTATTGGGTCAGGCGCGCGCGCATGCCTTTGCCGGCGGGTTTCATGACCAAAGCGCCCAGCTATGGGATGCAGCCGGCAATCTGCTTGCGACAAGCACCCAGCTGGTGTATTACAAGGAATGAGCAAGCGCCCATTGCGCAAGCCGCCAGGGAGTGACCGGTCATGGCATTGAATGTGGACAAACCCAAGGTCGCCCTGGTGGTGGGCGCAGGCGACGCCACCGGCGGCGCGATTGCGCGACGCTTCGCGCGCGAGGGCATGGTCGCCTGCGTCACGCGGCGCAGCGCCGACAAGCTCGAACCCTTGTTGGCACAAATAAGAGGGGCAGGTGGCGTGGCCCATGGCTTTGCGTCCGATGCGCGCAAGGAAGAGGATGTCGTTGCCCTGGTCGAACAGATCGAATCGACCATCGGCGAGATCGCGGTTCTTGTATTCAACATCGGCGCCAATGCGCCCAGCAGCATCCTGCAGGAAACCACCCGCCGTTACACCAAGATCTGGGAGATGGCCTGCCTGGCCGGCTTTCTCAATGGCCGCGAAGTAGCCAGGCGCATGGTGGCGCGCGAAGGCGCGGGCCACAAGGGCACGATCATCTTCACCGGCGCCACGGCGTCATTGCGCGGCTCGGCCAATTTCGCCGCTTTTGCCGGGGCCAAGCATGCGCTGCGCGCGCTGGCCCAGAGCATGGCGCGCGAACTCGGGCCGATGGGCGTGCATGTGGCGCATGTCGTGATCGACGGCGCCATCGACACCGCCTTCATCCGCGACAACTTTCCGCAGCGCTATGCACTCAAGGACCAGGACGGCATACTGAACCCGGACCATATCGCCGACCAGTACTGGATGCTGCACCAGCAACCGCGCGATGCCTGGACCCATGAACTCGACCTGCGACCCTGGATGGAAAAGTTCTGATGCGACTGCCAGTCGCAGACTGCCACCCCGCCTTGTTTAGCATCGACGTCTCGCAATCCAAGAAACAATTCTGAAAGGACGATCATGAGCAAATCCGTAGATTTCCTGTTCGACTTCGGCAGCCCTGCGGCCTATCTGGCCTGGACCCAGTTGCCCAAGCTCGCGGCCGACACCGGGGCCACGGTGCAGATGATGCCGATGCTGCTGGGCGGCGTATTCCAGGCCACCGGCAATCGGGCGCCGATCACCGTGCCGCTCAAGGGCAGCTACCTGTTCAAGGACTTGGGCCGCTACGCCAAGGCCTATGGGGTGCCGCTGGTGATGAACCCGCATTTCCCGATCAACACGATCACGCTGATGCGCATCGACGTCGCACTGGGCCTGCAGGGCGACACACGGCTGGACGCCTATCGAGCCGCCGTGTTTCGCGCGATCTGGGTCGAGCAGCAGAACATGGGCGACCCGGCGACCGTGGCGACCGAGCTCGCGGACGTTGGGTTTGAGGCCGACGAACTGGCCGAGATGGCGGCCGATCCGCAGGTCAAGGAGGCGCTCAAGGCAGCCACCCAGCGGGCGGTCGATCGGGGCGTGTTTGGCGCGCCGACACTTTTTGTCGGCGATGAAATGTTCTGGGGCCAGGACCGGCTCGATTTCGTCCGGGCCGCACTGAGCAATTGAATCAACAAAGGAAAAGCATGAGCGACATATTGACCGACAGCGCCGATGGCGTCTTGACCATCACCTTCAACCGGGTCGACAAGAAAAACTCGATCACCTCGGCCATGTATGCCAGCATGGCCGATGCGCTGGAGGCCGCCAGCGGCGACGATGCGATTCGCGCGGTGGTGTTGCAGGGCCATGAAACCATCTTCTCGGCCGGCAACGACATCGCCGATTTCCAGAACAAGCCGCCGGGCAATGCCGACTCGCCGGTCTATCGCTTCCTGCATGGCGTGTCCAGCTTTGCCAAGCCGCTGGTGGCGGCGGTGTGCGGCCCGGCCGTCGGCGTCGGTACCACCATGCTGTTGCATTGCGACCTGGTCTATGCCGGCGACAACGCGGCCTTCTCGCTGCCCTTCGTCAACCTGGGCCTTTGCCCGGAGGCCGCCTCGAGCCTGCTGTTGCCGCAGATGCTGGGCTACCACCGCGCCTGCGAGGCGCTGCTGCTGGGCGAGCCCTTCATGGCCGAGGCGGCGCTGGAAGTGGGCCTGGTCAATCGCATCGTGCCACCGACCGAGGCCAACAACCTGGCGCAGACGCAGGCGCGCTAGCTGGCGGCCAAACCCATCGGTTCGCTGGTCGAAACCAAGCGGCTGATGAAGCAGGGCCAGGCCAAACTGGTGCGCCAGCAGATGACCGAAGAAGGCGCCATTTTTGGCCGCATGTTGCGCGAGCCGGCAGCGCGCGAGGCGTTCACAGCCTTCATGGAAAAACGCAAACCCGATTTCTCGCGTGTGTGAGGCGCGTGGGTAGAAGCAGTTTGAAACACCGGCGAACCGGAGCAAGGAAATCTGATGGACACACTCGAAGGCAAGACACTCTTCATCACCGGCGCATCGCGCGGTATCGGCCTGGCGATCGCCAAGCGGGCTGCCGCGGATGGAGCCAACATCGTCGTGGCGGCCAAGACCACAGAGGCCAGCTCGAAACTGCCTGGCACCATCCATAGCGCCGCGGCCGAGATCGAGGCGGCCGGTGGCAAGGCGCTGGCCCTGCAGGTCGACATCCGGGACGAGGCCTCGGTGATGGACGCGGTCGCCAAGGCCGTCGAGACCTTCGGCGGCATCGACATCCTGGTCAACAATGCCAGCGCGATCAGCCTGACAGGAACCGACACCACGCCGATGAAGCGCTTTGACCTGATGCACAGCGTCAACACGCGTGGCACCTACCTGTGCACCATGGCCTGCCTTCCGCTGCTGCGCAAGTCGGCCCAGGCGCGGCGCAATCCGCATGTGCTGACGATGTCGCCGCCGCTGTCCATGAAGACGCACTGGTTCGAAAACCATCCGGCCTACAGCATCGCCAAGTACGGTATGAGCATGTGCACCCTCGGCCATGCCGGTGAGTTCCTCAAATACGGCATTGGCGTCAACAGCCTGTGGCCGCGCACGGCGATCGCCACCGCCGCCTTGCAGATGATCCCCGGCGTCGATATCGCGCGTTGCCGCAAACCCGAAATCCTGGCCGACGCGGCCTATCTGGTGCTGACCAGCAACAACCGCAATACCGGCAATTTCTATATCGACGACCAGGTTCTGGCGCAAGCGGGCATCACCGATCTGGAGCCCTATTCGGTGACGCCGGGCACGCGCGACTTCATCCCCGACTTCTTTGTCGACTGAGCTAATGGCGCCTGCCATGGACTTGGCGCTGGCCCGCAGGCGGCCGACGTGATGGCGCCGATGGCATCGCGACATATGAATATCCCTCAGGCGACGCGCAAACCGCACCTGGCCCGCTAGACTCATTGCGAATGCCACGGAGTCTGGAGCCATGCAGTACAGCCACGAACATCTTGAAATTCAGAAAACCCTGACCCGGTTCATCGATGCCGAAATCAACCCCCATGTCGACGAATGGGAGGAGGCCGAGATATTTCCGGCGCACGAAGTTTTCAAGAAACTTGGCGATCTGGGCCTGCTGGGCCTGACCAAGCCCGAGGAATTCGGCGGCAGCGCACTGGACTATTCCTATGCGGTGGCCATGGCCGAGGCCCTGGGCCATATCGATTGCGGCGGCATTCCAATGGCCATCGGGGTGCAGACCGACATGTGCACGCCGGCTCTGGCGCGTTTTGGCAGCGACGAACTGCGGCGCCAGTTCCTGGCGCCGGCCATTGCCGGCGACATGGTCGGCTGCATCGGCGTCAGTGAGCCGGGTGCGGGCAGCGACGTGGCCGCCATCAAAAGCCACGCGCGCAAGGACGGTGACGACTATGTCATCAGCGGCCAGAAGATGTGGATCACCAACAGCCTGCAGGCCGACTGGATGTGCATGCTGGTCAATACCGGCGAGGGGCCGCAGCATAAGAACAAGTCGCTGGTGATGGTGCCGATGGACAGCAAGGGCATCGAGAAGGCGCGCAAGATCCGCAAGATCGGCATGCATTCGAGCGACACCGGGCTGATCTATTTCGACGAGGTGCGGGTGCCCCAGCGCTATCGCATCGGCGCCGAAGGCCAGGGCTTCATCTACCAGATGATGCAGTTCCAGGAAGAGCGCCTGTGGGCTGCGGCCAGTTGCCTGCAGAGCCTGACCGACTGCATCCAGTCGACGATCGAATGGGCGCAGGAGCGCAAGCTGTTTGGCGCCACGCTGGCCGACCAGCAATGGGTGCAGTTCAAGCTGGCCGAAATGAAGACTGAACTGGAGAGCCTGCGCGCACTGACCTACCGGGCCTGCGAACTGTATGTCGCGGGCCAGGACGTGACCGAGCTGGCGTCGATGGCCAAGCTCAAGGCCGGGCGCCTGAACCGCATCATTCCGGACGGCTGCCTGCAGTTCTGGGGCGGCATGGGCTTCACGCTGGAAAACAAGGTCTCGCGCAAATACCGCGACGGGCGGCTGGCGTCAATCGGCGGGGGGGCCGACGAGGTCATGATGGGCATACTGGCCAAGATCATGGGTATTGCCAAGAAGCCGCCCAAGGCCTGAGTCTGAACGCCGACTGCATATTTTCAGGAGCATGTTGTGAACGCCAAGAATCAATCGGAGCCAGCCGACGGCCAGGACATCAACGAAGACCAGAGCGATATCGAAAACCTGTCCTACCTGGTCACGCGCTTCACCATCAAGGAGATTGCGCCCTTTGTGCAGGAGTGGGACCGCGCCGGCGAGTTTCCGCGTGCGCTGTACACGCGCGCCGCGCAACTCGGCTTGCTGGGAATGGGCTATCCGGAAGACCTGGGCGGCACGCCGGCATCGCAGCGCATGCGTAACGCGATGACGCTGGCCATCACGCGCCATGGTGGCAGCGGCGGGGTGTTCGCCGGTCTGTTCTCGCACAACATCGGCCTGACTCCGGTACTGCGCCATGGGTCGGTGGAGCTGCAGCGCGAGATCGTCCCGCCGGTGCTGCGCGGCGAGAAGATCGCCGCACTGGCGATCACCGAGCCGGGTGGCGGTTCGGACGTCGCCGCACTGCGCACCACGGCCCGGCTGGACGGTGATCACTATGTGATCAATGGCGAGAAGGCATTCATCACCTCCGGCATGCGGGCCGACTACATCACCGTGGCGGTGCGCAGCGGCGAGGGCAACCCGGTGCTGGACGAACTGGACGACGATTCCCCACGACGGGGCGCGCGCGGCATTTCACTGATCGTCGTTCCCGGTGACAGCAAAGGCCTGTCGCGCACTGCACTGCACAAGATGGGCTGGCTGTGCTCGGACACCGCGCAGCTGCGCTTTGACAATGTGCGGGTGCCGGCGCGTTTCCTGGTCGGCGAATCGGGCGAAGGCTTCAAGATGATCATGGGCAACTTCAATGGCGAGCGCCTGGGCATGTCGGTGGGCGCGCTCGGATTTGCCCAGGCCTGCTACGACGAGGCGCTGGACTGGGCGCGCCAGCGCAAGACCTTTGGCCAAAGCCTGATCGAGCACCAGGTGATACGTCACAAGCTGGTCGACATGCAGATGCGCATCGCATCCACCCAGGCCTGGGTGGATGCCGTCAGCGCACGCGCCGATGCCGGCGACGAGCGCGTCGGCGGCGAGACCAGCGCGCACTGGGTGGCGCAGGTCTGCATGCTGAAGAACCATGCCACCCAGACCATGCAGTTCTGCGCCGATCAGGCAGAGCAGATCCTGGGCGGCATGGGAGTCATGCAGGGCACGCGCAGCGAACGCATCTACCGCGAGGTCAAGGTCATGATGATCGGTGGCGGCGCCCAGGAGATCATGAAGGACCTGGCCGCGCGCCAGTTGGGTCTGTGAGCGCACAGGTCCAGGTTGCCATCGCCGGTACATGTGCCGCCAGCGGCCTCGCTTGCGGGCGCGCCTGACCATGCAGCCGGGTGAAATTCCACTGGTCGATTTCGAGCCGGCGTTCGTGCGGGGCCTGACAACGATCTTCGAGGAGATGGTCGTTTTCAACAAGCTGCTGGGCCTGAAGATTGTCTCGGTCAAGCCGCAACAGGTATCTGCCCGCATCGACATGCGTCCGGAACTGGTGGGCCACTATCTCCACAACCGCCTGCATGGCGGCGTGATCAGCGCGGGGCTGGACAACATCGGCGCGCTGGCGGTCATGGCGGCCATCGGCGCGCGCCACATGGACGAGGCGCCAGAGCTGCGGCTGGAGCGGTTCGGCAAGCTGGGGACCATCGACCTGCGGGTGGACTACCTGCGCCCGGGTGTCGGCAAGCATTTCGACCTGCATGCCACGGTGATGCGGCTGGGTTCGCGGGTGGCCTCGACCCGCATGGAATTCCGGGGGGCAGACGGGAAGTTGCTGTCGACCGGGGCGGGGGTATATATCATGGCATGACGAAGCGGCGCACTTGCCCACAGTGCACGCTTCAAAGCCATTCAGACAACTGGAGACCTGATCCATGACGCGGAAAAAGTTGGTCGACTCGGATGCCGTGCGCGAAGCAGAGATATGTGCAATCGCGCACGATGGCCTGCAGTTGATCCTCACCCGCGTCCAGGGGCGTGCCTACGCAGTCGAGAACCGCTGTGCGCATCTGGGCTGGTCGATGGCGCGCGGCAGCGTGACGGGCTCGACCTTGCGCTGTCCGTGGCATGGCTCGGAGTACGACGTGTGTTCCGGTAAGAATCTCGATTGGGTCAATGCATTTGCCGGGGTGCCGATGCCGCGCTGGACCCACCGCCTGATTGCCTTGGGCAAGTCGCCGGCGTCGATCCGCAGCTTTGAAACGCACGAAGAGTCGGGCAGCATCTATGTCGACATTCCCGATTGATGGCGCTGGCTGTGCGGTGGCCGGATTGACCCGCACGTGGCGCGGGGCACGTGCGCGGCCCGCGATCTGGCCAGTGCGACTGGCGCCGGATTTCCAACCATAGGGTGTCCTGATGCGCAAACTGGCCCTTGTCCTGAAAATTTGCGCGCCGGTTTTTCTGCTCGTTGCGGCACTGCATCTGGCGCTCGGGCTCCAGGCCGATGCCTTGCTCGGCGCAGCAGTGGATGCGAAGGTGGCAGCAGAACCGTCGCTCGATAGCCAGAATCGCTTTTATGGCATGGCCTTTGCGCTCTACGGTGTCGTGCTGGCCATCTGTGCAACCGATCTTCGGCGCTTCGAGCCGGTGTTTACGGCCACCATGTGGGTTTTCTTTGCTGCGGGCGTCGCGCGCATCGTGTCGTGGACCAGCCATGGCGCACCGGCGCCGGCGATCATCTTCCTTGCGGCAACCGAACTGACTCTGCCGCTGCTGTTGCTGGCCTGGCACGCCAGGATCAAGCGAAGCGAATAGCCCGGGACGATTGCGGCCGTCGGCTCGAACCGTGGGCGGTGCAGCGGGTTAGTCCTTATGGGGAAACCCGGTCTCGGGCACTATGATTCATTGTGCATACAGCCCTCAATAGCAACAACATGGCCGCCAACGCAGTTGCAGTTGGCGCGGCCGCACATAACTGACCGCATGAAAGACAAGGCGCCCTTGCTCAGCGTGCGCGAGGTGTCCGTGCGTTTTGGCGGCATCGTCGCGCTCGACGCGGTCAGCCTGGACGTCACCGAGGGCAGCATCTGCGGCCTGATCGGCCCCAATGGCGCCGGCAAGACGACGCTGTTCAACTGCATGAGCCGCCTGTACAGCTACGAGTCGGGCGACATCCTGTTTGCCGGTGCATCGATCACCGCCACGCCAACCCACAGGATTGCCGGCCTGGGCCTGGGCCGCACCTTCCAGAACCTGGCGATGTTCACCACCATGACGGTTCGCCAGAACATCATGGTCGGCTCGCATGCGCGTTCGTCCAGCGGCTTTGTCGCCAGTGCGTTGCGCCTGCCGGGCGTCGGCGCAGAGGAGCGCCGGCTGCGCGAAAAGGCGAGCGAGATCATGGACCAGCTGGCGCTGACCGAGCACCAGGACAAGCTGGTCGCCGACCTGCCCTTCGTGATCCAGAAGCGGGTCGAGCTGGGCCGGGCACTGGCGGCCGATCCCAAACTGCTGATGCTGGATGAACCGGCCGCAGGCCTGAACCACGAAGAACTGGAAAACCTGGCCCGGATGATCCGCGAGATTCGCGATCGCAACCATGTGACGGTGCTGCTGGTCGAGCACCATATGCAGCTGGTGATGGGCGTGTCCGACCATATCGTGGCACTGAACTTCGGGCGCAAGATAGCCGAAGGCACGCCGGCCGAGATACAGGCCGACCCGGCGGTGATCGAAGCCTATCTGGGGGCACCGGCCCATGTCTGATCTGCTCGAGGTCAAGAACCTGTCGGCGTTCTACGGCGCGACGCAGGCGCTGACCGACATCAGCTTTTCGCTGCAAAGCGGCCATATCACGGCCATCCTGGGCGCCAATGGCGCCGGCAAGACAACGACCCTACGCGCGTTGTGCCAGGCCGTGCGCACCAGTGGCAGCATCGTGTTCGAGGGCCAGGAGCTGGTCGGCAAGGCCACCGAATCGGTGGTGCGCGCCGGCGTGGCCCATGTGCCTGATGGGCGCGGCACCTTTGGCGCCATGTCGGTCGAAGAAAACCTGCGCCTGGGCGCCTATGTGCGGCGCGACAAGGCGCAGTGCGCGCTCGATCTGGAGAAGGCCTACACCCGCTTTCCCATCCTCAAGGAGCGCCGGCGCCAGCAGGCCGGCACCCTGTCGGGCGGACAGCAGCAGATGCTGGCCATCAGCCGCGCGCTGATGCTGCGCCCCAAGTTGCTGTTGCTCGATGAACCCTCGTTCGGGCTGGCCCCCTTGATCGTGGCCGAGATTTTCGAGATCATGCGCACTATCAACCAGGAGGACCATGTGAGCATGCTGCTGGTCGAGCAGAACGCCAGCCTGGCGCTGGACCTGGCCGACCATGCCTACCTGCTGGAAACCGGGCGCGTTGCGCTGTCCGGCCCCAGCGCCGACATCAAGAACGACGCGTCGGTGCGCCGCGCCTACCTGGGATATTGAAGCGATGGAATCCTTCCTGCACCAGATCTTCTCCGGCCTGGCCAATGGCTGCATCTACGGCTCGATTGCGCTGGCGCTGGTGATGATCTACCAGGCCACGCACCACATCAATTTCGCGCAGGGCGAGATGGCCACTTTCAGCACCTTCATTGCCTGGGCGCTGATCCAGTCGGGCTGGCCCTACTGGGGCGCGTTTCTGGCGACCATGGCAATCTCGTTTGCCGGCGGCATGCTGGTGCAGCGCATCATCCTGCGACCGGTCGAGAAGGCGCCGGTACTGACCAACGTGATCGTCTTCATCGGCCTGCTGCTGATCTTCAACGCGCTGTCCGGCGCTATCTTCGACCACACGCTCAAGTCCTTCCCAAGTCCATTTCCGAAGGACATGGCGCTGGCGACGGCCTATTTCTCGGCCCATGACATCGGTTCTGTGGTGGTGATGCTGGTGGTGCTGTTCGTGCTGTTCGGTTTCCTGCGCTTCACGCCGCTGGGGCTGGCCATGCGCGCCGCAGCGCTCAATCCCGATTCGGCCCGGCTGGTCGGCATCCGGGTGTCGTGGATGCTGGCGCTGGGCTGGGGCCTGGCGGCCGCAATCGGGGCCGTGGCCGGCATGATGGTGGCGCCGGTGGT
>JBBKVW010000340.1:0-2569 GCA_037968655.1 Burkholderiaceae bacterium | reverse complement strand
CTGTATATGCTGGGTTTGATCGTGTTCCTGGGTGGAATGATCTGGGGCGCAATCGAGTTTCAAGTGCCGCTCGAGTACATCGGAATCGGAACCCTGATCCTGCTGGGCATCGGCATCTTCAGTGCCGTGAGCAAGACCCGCACCAAGGATCCGTCGTGATACGCCGTGCGCATGGGCAGACAGCGTGATGTGACACTGGCGCCAGCACGGCCAGCACTCACTTCGGCAGCCCGACCATCTCGAGTCGATGGCGTAATTCACTTCGTTTCTCGGTGTCCTGGTAGCGTTCGTGAACCATGAAGTGGGTTGCGGTGATGTCGGGCCTGCCAACGATGGCTTCCTTGACCAGTTTGCGCGCCTCCTGCGGGCGGTCGAGAGCAACCAGCGCCGCGGCCCTATACAGTCTCGAACGCCAGGTCTGAAAAGCGAGTTTGCCCTGCGCCTGCAATACCTCCTCGTATCGTTCCGGTGCATACAGCGCAACGCCGCGTTCTTCGAAGCACCACACCGGCAAAAACGGGTCGAGCGACTCGGCTTCGTCGAGCATGGCCAGTGACAACCCGGCCTCGCCGGTGTAGGTAAAAATGGCGGCGCAACGCGATTTCACGTAGGCATCCGTTGGATTGAGCTCGATCGCCTTGCGAATCATCGCCGCGGCACTCGCATGGTTTTCATTCAACAACTCGATCGTGGCCAAGATTCGATACGCTTCAGCGTCATTGGGATCGAGTTCGAGCGCATGGCGAATGCTGATTTCTGCCGCGGCCATATCTAGGTTGGGCAGACGGGTAAGCGAGCAGACGCGCCAGGCATGGGCGGCAGCGTAATCCGGATCGGCTGCGATGGCTTTGTCGAACCATTCGATGGCCTTGTGGACATGGTCATCGGTCACGCCGCCAAGTCGATGGTGCGCCATGCCGCGCAAAACGCATTCGAAGGCGGTCATGTTTTCAGGCAGTTTGCGCCCCGTGGCGACCATGCTCGCGTCTTCGACGCGCCCGAAAACCGTGGCGGCGATCTTCGCCGTGATGTCATCGAGCAGGCTCAGCATTTCTTCGAACGGCCGCTTTTTCCGGCCCCCGCGCAATTGGGTCGGCGCCGCCTGCATTCTGTGGGCACTGATCTCGCCGCGCATTCGATAGACAGGCATGTCGCGCGACACGCCATCGATGTCGCGCGGCCCGAGGTCGTCAAAGTTGTACGGCGAGTGGCGATGCACATGGTCGAAGAAGGCGCCGCTCAGCAGCACCTCTTCAGGACCGGCGGTCTGGCCAAGCGCCAGGGCGACAGCGGATGCATCGCCGACCGGCTCATCGCCAGGTTGCATCACATCGGCAACATGCAAACCGTAACGCAGGCTCTGCGTTACGCCGTCGGGCGCACCGGCGCCTGCCATTGCACTGCGCAGTTCGGCCGCGCAGCGCAGCGCGTTCAGCGCGCTCGCAAACTCGGCCACAACGCTGCCCGTCTCCGACTTGACCATGCGGCCATCGAGCTGTGCCACCTGTTCGGTGACCGCTGCTTGAACGCCCCGAAATGGGTCGGACGACGATTCTCCTGCCAGCCCCTCGGTCAACCGGGCTTCGGTAAAACAGCGGCCATGACCGCTAGCTCCGCGCGCTGCGCGCGGGCTTTCGACGGCACCGCCGCGGGCGGCACTTCGTCAGCCACGCGCACGCTGTAGGAGCGCACGGCGTAGGCGATATTCTTGACCTGCTGTTCCCCTTGATCCTCGAATTGGGCGGTGACTTTTCCGCGCACTGCGCCGTGTATCGCATCCGAGAGGTAGATTCCTCCGGCCTGTGCAAATGACTGCAGGCGCGCGGCGATATTCACACCGTCCCCATACACCGTGCCGTCTGCCTTCTCGATCACGTCACCCAGATGCACGCCAATTCGAAAGCGCAAACGGCGATCTTCGGGCGCGGCGTCGACCACTGCTGCCATTTCCTGTTGAACGGACAAGGCCGCGTTGACGGCTCCGGTCGCAGTGTCGAACACTGCCAGCACCGAGTCTCCTGCCATGTCGATCACCCGACCTTGATTGGCTTCGATCTGCCGGCGAAATATTGCGCGGGCCGTGTCAAGGGCCGCCACCGTTGCGCGATCATCCGCGGCCATCAGGCGCGAGAAACCCGCAGCATCCGCGGCCAGGATGGCCGCCAATCGTTGTTTGAGGTCCGGGTTACTCACTGCTGCTGGTCATCGCATGGTGTGGCCGAACCATCTTACTTTAGTGAGCGCATCCGATAGACCATTGGGCAAGCTGTCAGACGTCAGGCGATGCGTTGATCCGATGCGCGACGCATTGATGTGCGCCTGCGTAGTATGGAGGCCAGTTTTGGGAAAGCACCCTTTCGATTCGGCGTATCGGAGTCGCATTGCACGTATTGGGCCAGCCGCGTTCGGCGCGCTGGCAGAGTGCCAGCGCCGCAGCATGGCTGTTCCCAATCAATTGGGCATCGCCGGCTTTGGTGGTTTCGAAATGGCGGGCACCGGCCATCCACAACGCACTATTGTTGCGGTGGCCCGCGAAAGCATTGGGCGCACGGCCGACGAAATGCTGTTG
>JBBKVW010000339.1:0-5345 GCA_037968655.1 Burkholderiaceae bacterium | reverse complement strand
GGTGTACCAGCCCAGTGGCCGCGTACCGGTCAGCTGCTCGATGATCTCCATGCCCAATCGCATGTGTTCGCGCTCGGTGGCTTCGTCGACGTTCTGGTAGCTGATCCAGCGCAGGCCGTGGCAGGCGATTTCGTGGCCCAGGGCGGTGAACGCGGCCGTCAGTTCCGGATGGCGTTGCAGCGCCATGCTGACACCAAATACCGTCAGTGGCAGCTTGCGGTTCTCGAATTCACGCAGGATGCGCCAGACACCGGCGCGTGAGCCGTACTCGTAGATGCTCTCCATGCTCAGGTGGCGCGCGGCAAAGGCAGCCGGGTTGAACATCTCGGACAGGAACTGTTCGCTCGCCGGGTCGCCGTGCAATACCGCGTTCTCGCCACCTTCTTCATAGTTCAGCACGAACTGCAAGGCAATGCGCGCACCATCGGGCCAACGCGCATGGGGTGGCGTGGCGCCGTAGCCGGCAAGGTCGCGCGGATAG
Organism: Burkholderiaceae bacterium; assembly: GCA_037968655.1. GTDB lineage: Bacteria > Pseudomonadota > Gammaproteobacteria > Burkholderiales > Burkholderiaceae_C > CAISIP01. Next base: position 4,864 of record JBBKVW010000339.1, on the reverse strand, counting down.
GCTGCGGTGGAATCGTAGTGGCGCTGGGTTTCGGACATGGTGCTGTGTTTCAAGCCAGGGCCTGGCTGATGTCGTTGCTGGGATACGTGCGATCGAGTGTCAGGGCCGCCTCGACATGGCTCAGGTGCTCGGCCATCAATTGCGCGGCGAGCTCGCCGTCGCGCGCTGCCAGCGCGCGCACTATCTGCACATGCTCCTCGTTCGAATGCTGGGCGTCGCGGCCGCTCTGGTACATCAAGGTGATCAGCGCACAGCGCGATATCAATTGCCCCAGCAACTGGGCCAGCACAGGATTGCCCATCAACTCGGCCATGCGGACATGAAAGTCGCCCAGCAGTTCGGTACGGCCGCTGGCGTCGTCCTGGTCGATGGCGCGCTTTTCCTGGGCTATGTGTTCACGCAAGGATTTGATTTTGGCTGGTGTGGCATCGGCTGCGAAGGAACGTGCCATTTCGCTTTCGAGCATGCGCCGAACAGCGAACACCTGGCGTGCTTCTTCAACGGACGGCGCCGCCACGAAGGCACCACGCGCCGGTTCCAGCGTCACCAACCGGTGTTGTGACAATTGCAGCAGGGCCTGGCGCACCAATGTGCGCGATACGCCGAAGTGATCGGCCAGCTTTTGCTCTGCCAGTTTGCTGCCAGGCAACAGGCGGTGCTCGACGATGGCCCGGGTCAGGGACTGCACGATCTGCGCGGTGGACGACGATTCCATGGTGGCATGATAGCGTGAACGCGGAAAACTGTATACACTTTTGTTTTTCAATATTGCCTGCGCGCACCGGCACTTCGGTTCGGTCCTTGCGCGTGGGTCCATCAGGAGCAAGGCAATGGGATTGAGCACACATGTACTGGACACCATGCACGGCGTTCCAGCCGCCGGCATGCAGGTTGCGCTGTACACCGTCGAGGGCGGCGATGCGACGCTGGTCAAGCAGTTCTGCCTGAATCGGGACGGGCGCAATCCCGATGGTCCGCTGTACGACGACAAGAGTCTGAAAAAGGGCTGTTACCGCCTGGTCTTTGATGTGGCGGCGTATTTCCGGAGTTTGCAGATTGCGTTGCCCGAACCCAGTTTCCTGAACCAGGTCAGCCTGGATTTCGGAATCGCCCATACCGACCAGCACTACCATGTGCCGCTGCTGGTCAGTCCCTGGAGCTATTCGACTTATCGGGGCTCCTGACAGCGGCGCTTGCGCAGCGACCGGGCTGTCCCAGGCCACAGGCCCTGGCCTTGGCCCTGGCCGGGTCTACAACTGGCCTTCGGTCAGCGTGTCGAGCTGGAACTGCCCGCTTTTGTCCCACAGCCAGATATCGCTGTAGGTCACCCGTCCCATGCGCGTGGGAACCGGATAGGGCGCGGCCTGGCGCACGGTGCGCACGATTTCGGCCATGACCTCGGGTGCATGGCGCGGGGCGCGCCGCCAACTGATGCCGGTGACCTGGCCCTGCCGGTTTATGTCGACGTCAAGTACGCCGATGGCGTACAGGTTGGGCCGCATCATGCCCTTGTAGATGCGCTCGGAATTGTGTGCGTATAGATGGGTGGCCGCATCGCGCCGATAGGCCAGGGCGGTTCCGGCGTGTGACACCGTCGGCAATTGCGCGATGGGAGGCACGACGATGGCAGCGCCAGTCGCCAGCGCGGTTCCTGCTGGCACGGGAAGCTGCACCGCTGCCGGCGGCGTCGGCGCAGGCAGTGGCGCCTGCTGCGGCGTGCCCGGTGCGGGCAGGCCGCGGTCTGCAGTGCTGCAGGCGCCGACGATGGCGGCCACGACAGCCAGTGCAGCCACCAACAGTGGACGGACGGAAAGTTTCAAGATGTGATCCTGCAATAGTCTGGCCCGATTATCAGCGCCGTCGGGGCATTTGTGTGCACTGCCTGCAGGCCGTGCCTGCACAGGCATACTGTGCGTCAACGCGAACGAATCGCGCCATTTGCGGGCGTCTTTACCGGTTGGTCTTCGTGAAATTTGTTGATATTGCCCTGTCTCGTCTAGTTCGGGAGCCGGCCGTCTGGGTGACGGTTGCAGGCACCCAGGGATCGGTGCCGCGCGATGCCGGTACCTGGATGGCCGTTTTTGCAAGCGACTGCGTGGCAACCATAGGCGGCGGCCATGTCGAACTCCAGGCCATGGCCCATGCCCGACAGTGTCTATCGGGTGATTCGGTGCCACTGCAGCGGCGCTTTGCGTTGGGCCCCAGCCTGGGCCAGTGCTGCGGCGGCGTGATGCAACTTGCGTTCGAGCCAGTGGATGCGAACGCAATCCCGATGCTGCGCCAACGCCTGCGCCGGCAACTGACACCGGTGGCGCTGTTTGGCGGTGGCCATGTCGGGCAGGCCGTGGTCGACGTGTTGGCGCGCCTGCCTTTTTCACTGCACTGGATCGACAGCCGCGACGGCGTATTTCCAGACCCAATGCCAAGCCAGGTGGTGAGCGAACATTCGGAGCCGGTTCAGGCGGCTGTGCCTGACCTGGCACCCGACAGCCTGGTGTTGATCATGAGTTTCAGCCATGCGGAAGATCTGGACATCGTGGCCGCCTGTCTGTTGCGGTTACGCGCGCGCGATGACCTGCCCTTTGTCGGCCTGATCGGCAGCCGGACCAAGTGGGCCAGCTTTCGCCAGCGCTTGCTGGCACGCGGTTTCGATGAAGGCGAACTGGCGCGCATCACCAGCCCGATCGGCATCGCCGGCGTGCCTGGCAAGGAGCCCGAGGTGATCGCCGTTGCCGTTGCGGCCCAGCTGCTGCAGCTGCGAGCTCAGGGTTTACCCGAGAGTTGATGTGCGCTACGGGGATTGAATTGCGCGCAATAGTGTATACACTTACCCTTTCCCGTCGCAGCGGAGCAAGGCCGGCCAAAGGCCTTAGTTCGCGACCCAGTCCTGCTTACAGCGCCCGCAGTGGTGAGCAGTGGGACCACCGTGGGGCCACGCCCTGCCGCCTGCGAAAGACCTGACGCATGGAAAGCTATTACCTCGACTGGGCCAACCTGTTGCTGCGCTGGGTCCACGTGATCACGGCAATCGCCTGGATTGGCTCCTCGTTTTATTTCGTGTTCCTGGACAGCAGCCTGGTGCCACCCACGTCCAAGGCCTTGAAAGATGCGGGCGTCGGCGGCGAGTTGTGGGCGGTACACGGAGGCGGCTTCTACAACCCGCAGAAATACACTGTCGCGCCCAAGGTCGTACCTGACAACCTGCACTGGTTTTATTGGGAAAGCTACAGCACATGGCTGTCGGGATTTGCGCTGTTCAGCGTGTCCTATCTGTGGAACGCGAAGACCTACCTGATCGACACCCAGTTGATGGCCTGGTCCAGTGGCGCCGCCATCAGTGTGGCGCTGGCGTTCCTGGTCGTTTTCTGGATGGTCTACGACACGATCTGCCAGGCCTTTGGCCAACGCAAGAACGGAGACGCCATCGTTGGTGTACTGGTCATGCTGGTCGTGTGTTTTGCGGCCTGGCTGGCCTGCCACTGGTTCGCCGGGCGTGCTGCCTTTTTGCTGGTGGGTGCCATGATCGCCACGGCAATGAGTGCCAACGTGTTTTTCTGGATCATTCCGGGCCAGCGCACGACGGTCAAAGACCTGCGCGAGGGCAGGCCGGTCGATCCCATTCACGGCCAGCGCGCCAAGCAGCGCAGTGTGCACAACACCTATTTCACGCTGCCGGTGTTGTTTGCCATGCTGAGCAACCACTACAGCTTCACCTACAGCCATTCCCTGAACTGGGTGGTGTTGATCCTGATGATGTTTGCCGGCGCCGCGATACGCCAGTTCTTCGTCTTGCGCCATGGCTACAAGCTCGGGCGCAATGGTCACCCCTGGCCTTATGCACTGGTAGGCGTGATCGTGATTGGGGCGACCATCTCCTGGATGCGGCCACCGCCATCGGCCAGTGTCGCTGTCGGCCCGGCAACCGTCCAGGCCGCGCCGGCAGTCGGCGAGGTGCTCAAGGTGGTCGAGCAGCGCTGCCTGATGTGCCATGGCGCGCAATTGCAGATGAAAAATGTGCGGCTCGATTCACCGGCACTGCTCAAGCAGCATGCCCAGGCGGTCTACCAGCAGGCGGTGCTGAACAAGGTGATGCCGATCAACAATTCGACCGGTATTACCGAGGCAGAGCGCGCGCTGATCGGGCGCTGGTTCAACGCCGGAGCCAGGATCGAGTAGTTCCTGGCTGGCGGCGCTATCCCGCGACCAGTTGCCGGGCCAGGCGATTGTGCTGCTCCAGTAGGGGCCCCAGTTCGAGTGTCATCAGTTGCCCGTCGCGCACCACGACGCGGCCGTTGACTACCGTATGCGCGGCCGGCGCGCTGGCGCAGAACACCAGCGCGGCGAGCGGGTCGTGCACCGCAGCGCCGGCAAAACCCAGCGTTTGCAGATTGAACAGTGCCAGGTCAGCGCACATGCCCGGCGCCAGGTGTCCGATATCGCTGCGGCCCAGAACCTGGGCGCCGCCGCGGGTTGCCAGCGCCAGCGCATCGCGCGCGCTCATTTCGGCTGGACCGAGGTCGCAGCCATGTACTGTTTTGCCATCCGGGCCGGCGACCGGAGCAGACAGCGAACGCCCGACCCGTGCCAACAGCATGGCCTGACGTGCTTCGCCCAGCATCTGGGCGCCGTCATTGCTGGCGCAGCCATCCACGCCCAGACCCACCGGAACACCGGCTGTCAGCATGCGGCGGATCGGCGCAATCCCGCTGGCCAGGCGCATGTTGCTGCAGGGGCAATGCGCGACCCCGGTGCGGCTGGCTGCAAACAGGCTGATGCCCTCGTCGTCGAGCTTGACGCAGTGCGCATGCCAGACGTCCTCGCCCAGCCAGCCCAGATCCTGCGCGTACTGCGCCGGCGTGCGATT
>JBBKVW010000338.1:0-6951 GCA_037968655.1 Burkholderiaceae bacterium | reverse complement strand
TCATGGCGACCAATACATAGCGCCGGCCGCTGGCGGCATGCACATAGCCGGCGATAGCTACCACATCGCGCAGGCTGCCGGTCTTGAGATGGGCGCTGCCGGTGGCCCGCGAGCGATTGCGTCGCATGGTGCCGTCGATGCCGGCGATCGGCAGCGAGGACATCAGTTCAGGCATCAGCGGCGACTGGTAGGCCGCCTGCAGCATGCGCCCCAGCGATTGGGCACTGACGCGGGCGCTGCGCGACAGGCCGGAACCGTTGTCCAGCGTCGGCGGTTCGGTGCCGGCAAAGCGTTCGCGCCACCAGTTGCGCAATACCTCGCGCGAGGCCTCGAACGACGCCGGGCCGCTGTTGGCAGGTGTGGCTGTCCTGGCGAGCGCACGACCATTGGCAAGGCTCAGGCTGAGGAACACCTGCTGGGCCATCACGTTGTTGCTGTATTTATTGATGTCGCGGATCACTTCGGCCAGCGCGGGCGAGCCATGCTCGAACACTGGCGCGCCGATTCCCACCGGCACTGCCCCCTCGCGCACCTTGCCGCCGAGCTGGCCGCCCACCTCGCGCCACATTGCCTCGAGGGCCCGTACGGAATAGCTTGCGGGGTCGCCGAACGCCACCGGCCAGGTGCGCTCCTGGCACGCGGCCGGGTAGCTGCCGACAAACCGGATCCGCGTCGGATCAGAAAAATCGGCCTTGAGCGCAGCCCGATAGTCGCCGCAATCGCCTGCCGACAGCGGCACCGAGGCTGGAATCGACACCCCGGCCAGCGGCGGGTTGACCTGCACCCGGGCCAGGTTGTTGGGGCGATCGACGACGAAGGTCATCACGATCGACTTGTAATTGAGCATCAGCGCATCGGGCGCCACGTTGTAGGGACGCAGCGGCTCGCCGTCAAAGCCGCCCGGATCGCTGGGTTGCAGCGCGAACGCAGTGCGGTCGAGCACGATGTCGCCGTTGATGCGGTCTATGCCCAGGCCGCGAATCCGTCGCATCAGCAGCCACAGCCGCTCGGCGACCAGGGTCGGGTCACCCTGGCCGCGGATATGGACGTTGCCCGTCAGCACGCCGTCACGGATTGCGCCGTCCAGATAGACCGGCGTATTCCAGCTATGGGCCGGCCCGAGCAATTCGAGTGCCGCATAGGTGCTGACCAGCTTCATCACCGAGGCCGGGTTCATGGACTCGTCGGCCCGGTGGCTCACGCGTGGCGGCGTACCGCCTTGTGCATCGATGACCAGCACCGCCACGGCTTCGCGTGGCAGCTTGGCCCGCGCCAGCGCGGCATCCACTTCCGGCGGCAGGTTTTGCGCCAGCGCAGAACCCGTTGCGAGCAGCGCCAGCGCCATCAGGCAGGACTGCGCGCGGGCAAGCCGCCGTCCAGGCGTGGCCTGGGCGCAATTGCCCGGCGCGGTGGCAGAACTGGGAAACAAGTCAGTGGCCGATCGCATCGCGCCAGTCTACCGTGGCCGCGCCCGCACGATGCCCTCGGGCAAGCCCGGTCGCGGGGCTTCCCGGATAATCGCCCGATGCGCTTGCCCAAGCCTCTTTCGCCACAAGCCATCGGCATTGCCGCAGCCTTGATCACGGTGCTGATCTGGACCTCCTTCATCGTCATCGCCCGCGCCAGCGCCGACCCGGCACGCGGCGGCGCACTCAACCCCTTTGACATGGCCTTTGCGCGCCTGCTCGGTGCCGGCGCCGTGCTGTTGCCGCTGGGCTGGCTGCTGGTGCGCCGGGACCGCGCGCGCGGCAAGATCGATGCATCGATGTTCGGTTTTTCGCCGTTGCCACTGCGCACAACGGCCACGGTTGGCGTTTTTGGCGGGCTGTTGTACTGCATGCTGGCCTACTCCGGCTTTGTCTATGCACCGGCAGGCCACGCCGCGGTGTTGTTGCCGGGAAGCTTGCCGCTGTGGACGGCCTTGCTGGCAACGATCATCCTGGGCACCCGGATTTCGCGCTCCAGCGCGCTTGGCCTGGCACTGATCGTGGCTGGCGCTGCCCTGGTGGGAGGCTCCAGCCTGTTGCGGGCGTTCGACGGCGGCTCGGTCTGGAAGGGCGACCTGCTGTTCATGACCGCGGCCCTGTGCTGGTCGACCTATAGCGTGCTGGCGCGGCACTACATGCTCGATGCGGTCCGCGCCACGGTGGCGATCACCGTCTTTGCGTTCTTCATATATGTGCCGGTTTACGGCGCATTGTTGTTCCTGAATATGGTGCCGGGCCGCTTCCTGGACGCACCGCTGGGCGAGGTGCTGTTCCAGATGGGGTTTCAGGGCATCGGATCGGTGGTGATTTCGGGCATCACCTTCACCCGCATGATCCAGCACTTCGGCCCGGTGCGATCGACCATGCTGACCGCATTAGTGCCCGGCCTGGCTGCGCTGTCGGCGGTCGTGCTGCTGGGCGAACCGCTGTACTGGAATCTGGCCCTGGGTCTGGCTCTGGTCACGCTGGGCATCGTGATTGGCGTGCGCATGGCCGCCCCGAAGATTGCGCCGGTTATCGTCGCATCGCCGGTGCAAGGTTCGCAGACCTGAGCTGGAGCAACGACACCATGCGCCTGCTTGCCTTTGACACCAGCACCGAGCGGATGTCGGTGGCCGTCAGCCGCACGCAGGACGGCGAAGCACGCGTCTGGACCCATGATGGCGCAGGCGGCGCCCAGGCCTCTGGCAGCCTGATTCCTGCCATCCTTGCCTTGATGGGCCAGGCCCGGCTGGGGTTTGCCGATCTGGATGCGATCGTGTTCGGACGCGGGCCGGGCGCCTTCACCGGATTGCGTTGTGCCTGCGCGGTGGCCCAGGGTCTGGCGTTTGGCGCCCGTGCCGACGCCGGCCTGGCGCCGCTACCGGTATTGCCGCTCGATTCGCTGCTGGCCCTGGCCGAGCAGGCGCGGGCGAGCCTGTCAGACCGGAATGCGCCCTGCGAGGTGCTGGCGATGCTCGATGCGCGCATGGACGAGATCTACGCCGCTCGCTACCACTGGGACGGCACGGTCTGGCAAACGCTGCAGGGGCCGATGCTGGCAGGGCCGCACGATGTGCCGGTCGGGGCCAACCAACTGCTGGCGGGCAACGTATTCGATACCTATGGTGTGCGATTGCCCGGCGCGCCCGGCCAGTTGCGGATTGCCGCGTGGCCTAATGCCAGCGCCATGCTGCGTCTGGCGCCGTCACTGCTGGCCAGTGGCCATGGCGTGGACCCGGCACTGGCGCTGCCGCTGTACGTCCGCGACAAAGTGGCATCTACTACATCGGAGCGCGCTGCCGCCAAGGCAGCGGCGCAGCACGCTGCATGAGAGCAGCGCCGGGCCATCCACAGGCAAGCGCGCACCACAGCCCGCCGGGCGACGCTATCGTGATGCGCGCCAGGCCGTTGCCAAGGCGATTCCCGCAATGCGCAGCACGCGGGGTAGTCCGGTGAGCGCCGTGCTGAGCGCCCCCGAGGCATATTTCCAGGCGCTGACAATGGCCGATGTGGCGCAGGTAATGGTGGTCGAGCATCAGGCCTATGCGCATCCCTGGTCGGATGCGAACTTCAAGGACGCCCTGCAATCGGGCTATCAGGCCCAGATGCTCAAGGCCGATGGCGAACTGTTGGGTTATTTCATCGCGATGCAGGGCGTCGACGAAGTGCATTTGCTCAACATCACTGTGGCGCCTGCCTACCAGGGCCAGGGCTGGGCACGCCTGATGTTGGACGCCCTGGCGTTGTGGGCCCGGGGCCAGGGGGCCCAGTGGTCGTGGCTGGAAGTGCGGGTCGGCAACCAGCGCGCCATGCAGGTCTACCAGAGCCATGGATTTCGGCGCGTTGGTCACCGCAAGGCGTATTACCCGGCGGGCGCCGGTCAGCGCGAGGACGCTGTTGTGATGAGCATGAAGCTATGAAGCGGGTGATTCGATTGAACAGCAGTATCTGGCACGCGGCCGGTCTCGGCGGGCACGCGCGAGCGCCAGCTCGCGATGCTGGCTGTCCCGCGGGCGTGGTGCGATGCGCGAGGGTCGCCCGATGAGTCTGGATCTGGATCAGCGCCAGCGCGCCATGCTGCAGGAAATGAAAGTGCCGGTGTGGTGGCCAAGCGCCAAGCCGGCGCCGGCGAGCGAGCCCGAGCGTTCTGTAGTCGCAGCGCCAGCGCCAATTGCCAGGGCCGCGCGCGGCGCCGCCGTCGATCAGTCCTTGCCGCCAGCGGCCGTTACCGCGTCGCCGGCGTCTGCCCAGCGCGCAGCCAATGCGCCCAGCAAGGTCGACGCAATGGACTGGAGCCAACTGCGCGAGGCGGTGCAAAGCTGCAGCGCCTGCGGCCTGTGCGAAGGGCGCAAGGCGCCGGTGTTTGCCATCGACCCGGCGCCGCAGCAGGCCGACTGGCTGATCGTGGGCGAGCCGCCCGACGAGCAGGAAGAGCGCGCTGGCGCGCCCTTTGTCGGACCCGCCGGCAAGCTGCTGGACAACATGCTGCGCGCAGTGCAGTGTGAGCGCGGCGGCCAGGGCAGCGCCGGTGCGCGCCTGTGTTCGGTCGTGAAATGCCGTCCGGCCGTGGTGCGCAATCCCGGCCCGGACGAGCTGGCACAGTGCGCAGAATTTTTGTGGCGCGAAGTCGCCTTGAGCAAGCCGCGTGTCATCCTTGCCATGGGCCGTTTCGCCGCCATGTCGCTGCTGGCAAAGGATTACCCCGAAACTTTGCAGCTGCCGTTTGGCCAGCTGCGGGCCAAGGTCTACCAATGCCAGGGCATCCCGGTGGTGGTGACCTACCATCCATCCAAACTGCTGCGCGCGCCATTGGAAAAGGCCAACGCATGGGCCGACCTGTGCCTGGCGCGCGCGCAACTCGTTCCACCATCCAACACATGAAATTCATCGACAAACTGAACCAGGCTGCCCAGCGCAATGGCTCGATGCTGTGCGTCGGGCTGGACCCGGAACCGGCGCGCTTTCCGGATCATCTGCGTGGCGACGGCAAGGCGATATTCGCGTTCTGCGCCGCCATCGTCGATGCAACGGCCGATCTGGTGCTGGCCTTCAAGCCGCAGATCGCCTATTTCGCGGCGCACCGGGCCGAAGACCAGCTGGAGCGGCTGATGGAGCACATGCGCCAGGTGGCGCCGCAGGTGCCGGTGATCCTGGACGCCAAGCGCGGCGACATCGGATCGACCGCCGAGCAATATGCAATCGAGGCCTTCGAGCGCTATGGCGCCGACGCGGTGACGCTGTCGCCCTTCATGGGATTTGATTCGGTACAGCCCTATCTCAAGCGCCATGACAAGGGTGCGTTTTTGCTGTGCCGTACCTCCAACCCCGGTGGCGACGATTTGCAAAGCCAGCGTCTGGGCAGCATTGAAGGCCAGCCCTTGTTGTACGAGCATGTGGCGAGCCTGGCGCAGGGCGCGTGGAACACCAATGGCCAGCTGGGCCTGGTGGTGGGTGCCACCTATCCGGCCGAGATTGCCAGGGTGCGTGAACTGGCGCCCACATTGCCGCTGCTGATACCCGGTGTGGGCGCCCAGGGTGGCGACGCGGCGGCAACGGTGCGGGCGGGCTGGCGCAGTGGCGGGCCTATCGTCGTCAACTCCTCGCGCGCCATCCTGTATGCAGAGGCCGGTGTTGATTTTGCGAAAGCTGCGCGTGCTGAAGCCTTGCGCACGCGTGACACCCTGCAGGCTGCGCGCCCCTGAACGTGTTCAGTAGATGGCGTGACTGCGACAACGCGCATGCCGACCATCCCCAGGCCATGAGCCAGCAGGACATGGCTGACCCGCAGTCGATGGTGGCCTACTACGCGGCCCGTGCCGCGCAGTACGACCGCATTTATCAGAAGCCGGAACGCCAGGCGGACCTGGCGCAGTTGCGCCAGATGCTGCCGCCGCTGTTTGCCGGCCAGCGCGTGTTGGAAGTGGCCTGCGGCACCGGCTACTGGACGCAATACATCGCGCCTGTCGCCGAGCAGGTGCTGGCGCTCGATGCCGCCCCTGAAACCATGGCCATCGCCGCGCACCGCGTACCGATAGGCAAGGTGCAATTCATGACCGGCGATGCCTATGCGCTGCCGCAGGACCAGGGTCGCTTTGGCGCCGCCTTTGCCGGTTTCTGGTTCTCGCATGTGCCGATGGCGCGCCAACGTGACTTTCTGGCCGGGCTGGCGGCCGTGCTGGAGCCGGGCGCCCGCATCGTGCTTCTGGACAACCGCTATGTCGAAGGCAGCAGCACGCCGATTGCCGACACCGACGCCGAACACAATACCTATCAATTGCGCAGCCTGGACGACGGCTCCAGCCATCGGGTACTGAAGAATTTTCCGGGCGAGCAGCGACTGCGCCAGGTCCTCGACGGCCTGGCCGGTTCGATCGTGATCACCGAGTTGGACTATTTCTGGGTGCTGCAAGGCACGGTAGTCGCGCGGGCGGGCTGATCCCGCTGTCCGCTTGTCGCGTGTCAGCAGCGCATTGAACTGTCCGCTTGTAGCCTTGCGCGCACAGCCTGGTTGGCTATCATGGAATCAACGCGGCCATGGTCAGCCTGCGTCAACTTTCCGGAGCATGCCCATGCACGAAACCGCCACTGTGTTTCCCGCCCAGCCGACTTGGGAGGGCGAGGGCAGCAGCCGCATTCCATTTGGCGTCTACACCAGCGAGCAACTGCACAAGCGCGAACTCGACCGCTTCTTCTACCAAGCGCACTGGAGTTACGTCGGTCTGGAGGCCGAGATCCCGAACGCGGGTGATTTCAAGCGCACCGTGGTCGGCGAGCGCTCGGTCATCCTGGTGCGCGACAAGCAGGGTGCGGTGCACGTGGTGGAGAACGTCTGCGCCCACCGCGGCATGCAGTTCTGCCGCGAGCGCCACGGCAACCGCAAGGAATTCATCTGCCCCTACCACCAGTGGAGCTACACCCTGTCCGGCGAGCTGCAGGGCGTGCCGTTTCGCCGCGGCGTGCGCCAGGACGGCAAGGTCAATGG
>JBBKVW010000337.1:0-3590 GCA_037968655.1 Burkholderiaceae bacterium | reverse complement strand
TGGGGGCCAGCTTGCGGTTGCTTCCGCAGCGGCCTCGATGAGACGGGATGCCAGGAAGCTGCCTGTCGCCACTGTCGGCTGATGATTTTCAGGGACCGACGGATGCCCCAACTGGATCAGCGCCGGCAATGACCGCTCAGGAGAACTCGGCTGAAATTCCTGGCTCATGGCGAATGACGGCTCACGCTGCAGTCCTGTCCAAGACTTTTCCGTCGCCAGCATCAGCAATGCGGGCGAGATGCCGCCGATTGAGCGACAGCTTTGTGGAACCTCAACGGTAAAAATCTTTCCGTCGTCTGGAAGCTGACACCCGTGAGCACCCGCTCTTGGTCGGGACACGACGACCAATATGACAACGGGCGATCCCGCAAGCGGTCTCCGGTATCGTCCAGCGGGAGGCCTGTGGGCATCCTCGGTAAACCTGGCCCTGAGAGCACCGCGCCTATGTTCGCGCACCGATGAGCCGAGCCAAGGCTTGGCCATCGATTGGCTTTTGCAGGAAGCCATCGAACGGCCAGGTCTGCCCAGCGGCCTGGTTTTCTGCCGCGCTGATGAGTATCAGCATCGACGCGGTATTGAGCCCGTCCCTCTGACGGATCTCGGTGGCCAAAGTCAGTCCGTCGGTCACCGGCATCTCCATATCGACTAACACTGCGTCAAAGTGCATGCTGGCCAGCAGGGGACGCGCCTCGGCAGCGGAGCCTACTTCACGGCAAACATGCCCCAGGCGACGCGTTACCTCGCCGAGTGAATACCGAACGTCGGACAGATCATCCACGACCAGGACATTGAGCGCCTCTGGAGGCTCATCGCAATCCACCCGTGGCCCGGCGTCTTGAACAAGCAGCGCAGGGATGCTCACCGTGAGCGTTGTTCCTTGCCCTTCAGGGTGTGACGCTTCGCGGGTTTGGACATCTATGCTCCCGCCCAGTTGCTGCAGCACGTCACGGATTACGAAGAGGCCAATTCCGGTTCCGTCGCTGCTCGATGCGAACGGCACCGCAGCACTCTTCAGTCGCTCTGAAGCCCGGGGTGGCAGGCCTGGTCCTGTGTCATGGACGACAAATCTGACCATTCCTTCCACCGGAGAAGCGGTCGGCGCCTCTGCGCTTCGAATATCAGATGACGACGCCGCGCTGCCGGTTGCACGCTGGCGACTCGCGAAGGGTTCGACCCGAACCTGGACGCGACCCGCGCTTGTGTAGCGCACGGCGTTTTCGACCAGGTTTCGCAAAACCTGTGCGATCCGAATCGGGTCGGCGCTGATCGTGACCGGCGACGGTGGGAGCAGGACCTCAAGTGAAATGTCCTTGGCATTGGCCGCGTCCTTAATGCCGACACAGACATCCTGAACCAGCTCGCCAAACTCGAAAGACTCAACTTGGGTTGACAACTGCCCTGCAGTATCGGCATCAGCGCGGGCAATCGTGAGAAGGTCGCGCAGCTGCCCCTGAAGCGCTGTCACGGCGTGTCGGATTCGGCGAATTGCGGCAACACTCTCCGGTCGGCGGTCCTTCATGGCCAGTAGCTCCGCCGAGGCGACGATGCTTTGCAACGGTGAACGCACCTCGTGGTTCACCATACTCAGGAACTTACGCTTCGCGACCATGGCTTGCTCCATTGCCGCGACCGCCCGTTGCCGATCATGTGCCGCTGCTCTGTAGCGGCGTCGAGACCGAATCGCATACAACAGCCAGAGCGCCAACGCAGTCCAGGAAAAGGCGAATCCGCCCCAGATCCAGCCTATGTGCTGGGACAGGCTCTGTGTCATGGCCTCTTTGGCATTGAGCTCGGCAATGCTCGCATCGTTTGCGAGCGTGCTCAATAGCGCGTCGTCACCTGCGGCCTTGAAATCACCAAGCACCTTGATCGCATCAGCCTGCGTCAACGCGCCCTTCTCCAGGAGCGGGCCAACACGCTGCTGTAGCTCGGCCACCTTGCGCGTGGCGTCGGCATAACCCGGCACGCCGTCCAGGAGGCTCTTCACTTCGGAGGGCTCGGTAAGAATGCTGACCCTGGAAGCGAGCACTGCAGCGCGTCGACTCAGCTCCGATGCGTTGACCGGTTCGCCGGCGGCGACCGCTCGCAATTCCTGCTTTAACCTGTAGTGAGCGATTTGGTACTGGGCAACGGACCAGTAGAAACCTTCGTTAGGAACGGCATTGGCCGCCCTGGATACCGTGAGCTGCTGGCTCACCAGTGCAGTTGTTGCCGCTACGGCGGACAACAGAACCAACACCAGTATGGACCACCAACCTTTGCCTTTTGTGGATGACGTGTCGCCCGAACGGCGAACGCCTGGCACCGGCTCGACGCAAAGCTGCGCCGGATCTCTGCGCTCCGTCGCGTCTCTCAAACGCCAGCTTCGATCCCGTTGACTTGCCAGATGAACCTCGATTCAGCGATTGGACCCCTCAACGCAGTCGAATGTTGGTCGCGAGGGTAGATTGTCCACAACGGACCCCAGCGATTGTTGTTCAGGCGCTGGCCATCCTGGCTATGCGCCAGGATCACACCGTAGCGTACAAGATCCTCCCATGGGATCGGGGCCGAGTAGTCATCGAGGGTCTTGAACGTCAACGTGCCGGAGGTGACGCCCGCGACGCGCATGACATCGACCAGCAGAGGTCCGACAAAGACCGAGGTCGGTGTCCACGGCGTAGAAGTCGTGATAGTGGCCGTGGCCAGCTTCAGAAAGTCCGCTTCGCTGAAGTCGTAGGTGTCCGTCGTTTCGTTGTTGACCCGACCGATTCGGCCACTTACCGTGAGCAGCGCCTTCTGCTTCCGTGTCCTGGCCAGACCTGGCAAGGCAGCAAGTGCCATCGATCCGAGCAGCATTCTGCGTTTCATGTATTTCCCTGATTGACTGCGATTTGAGGTCGACCAGTTTTACCTCACGCCACAGAGCAAATTGGCCGGCGGGTGTAACTCTTTGCTCGCCCCTGCGGTGCTAATCGAGGCAATGAAATCGACGGCAGCCCGCCCCGGCTATGTATTCCCGAAATGAGCGGTAAACGACGGTCACACTTCTTTACGCCAGATGTCGTCGAGCTTGGCTATGAAATGAAGGTCAGGATACAGATATTCGAAGCTTCAACGACTCGCCCGTGGCCGCCACCGCGACAGGGTCGCTGATGCAAGTAGCGCGCTGCGCTTGACTGGCAAGTAGACGGCGCATCCGTCGTCAACAGTTGCCGTGAACAAGTGTTGACGTGCGCCGCCATCCTGTGGTGGAGGCGGTGGATCGCTCAGCTGGGAGGCTTCGCGCGTGTCGTTGATGGGGTGGAACGAGCGCCTGTGCGCTCAGGCGCTCGGGGTGGTTGATCTGCTTGATCTGCCGTCGGGCCCGCCTCTTTCCGACGCATAGCGCCATCCCGTCATGCCCCAAGTGTGAAGGCTTCGCCCACGTCCTCACCCGTTCTGTGCACTTCGCTTTGCTGCGCTTCGAGCTGCGGCTTGCAGGCGTGCCCTTGTGTCCTGCCTGCCTGTCGCTGTTCATGCGTCGAGGCGAAACCGACGGGCAGATTTATTCAACCACCACACGAGGCCAAAACCATGAACGCACAGACCAACCACCCCATCAACAACAC
>JBBKVW010000336.1:0-3649 GCA_037968655.1 Burkholderiaceae bacterium | reverse complement strand
GCAGCAACACCAGCAGCGCCAGCACGCGCATCGCGTCGCGCCACTGCAGCATCGAGATGGCCAGCGCCGCCACCAGTGGAAACGCCAGCGTACCGGCGCCGATGCCGGAACTGGCGATGCCGGCGGCCATGCCGCGCCTGCGGCTGAACCAGGGTTGCACGCAGCCGATGGCCGGTGTATAGACCAGCGCAACTCCAACGCCGACTCCCACGCCGTAGGCCAGGTAGACCATAGTCATCGACTGCGCCAGGCTCGCCCCGAGCAGTCCGGCGGCGATGAACAACATGCCGGCACTGCAGACCAGCCGCGGCCCGAAACGGTCGGACAGCATGCCGCCAGCGATGCCGAATGTGAAGTAAATCAGGCCGCTCAGTCCGAACACCAGCGCGACATCGGCACGCATGGCCGAGAACTCGCTGGTGAAAGACTCGAAAAAGGCGGCGAAGGAGTAGACCACGCCAAAGATGACCGCCAGCGCGGCAAAGCAGGCCCAGACCACCACCCATGCGTAGGGCGGTTCTGCAGGCGATGCGTGGGGTGCTGGCATGGGTGGGCCAGTCTAGCAGCGCAGGTTGGCGCCATCCGCGAGTCTGCAGCGCCGCGCTTTTCGCAGTTGCATGCGCAAGCGTTTGCAACGCCCCGTGTGTGACGCTTGCAATTTAATGGACGTCCATCTTTGGAGGGCTGCAATGCAGCGAAAGGAGCCGCTCACCAATGCCAGTTATGCGGCGATCCAATTGCCTGATTTTGAGTGCCCGTCAACCGCCGTTCGTGTTGGCCGGAAAACAACCCTATCCGGGCACCCGACTGCCGAAATTGACGGTCGAAAAGCAATCATTGCGGTTCCGTCACGGCTGCCACACCAGCGCCGCCAGCCGCTGCAGGAACTCCAGCGGGCTCATCACCAGGGGCGTGGTGCCGTCGCGCCAGGGGGTCTTGAGCTTGAGTTCCACCTGCCCTGCAGCACAAGGTATTGACCCTGAGGCCGTAGCCGAAAGTGCCTCTTTGTGGACGCTCAACGACCTGCTTGGCCATCACAACCCGACCGCGCGCTCGCCCAATCCAAGCAATTCAGGCCGCCCCAGATCGTTCCCCGGCCGCTTCCCGTTTCTGGCCGTACCGTGTCCCGAGCCGTGTCCAGGGCGTTTGATATCCCTATGCCCCATGGAGGCCAAGGTCATCGACCGGCCGCAACGCCTGCTTCCTTGCCTTTCGACGGTAAGCGTCAACTATCAGACTGGGTGCAGTCGTTCGAAGTTGCGCTCGGGACGTGCCCTATCGACCCGTGGTCCTTCGGCTCCTGACAATCATCGACACCCAGCGATCTTTCCCGGCAGCGCGTCGCTACGGGTATCCTTGCGGAACCGAACGCCATGAAAAAGCCCAACAAGCCGCCGCCGACCGTGGATCTCCACGTCGTTTCGAATCCGTTGGGCGAAGTCCTGCGCGAGCATGTCGTGGTATCAGGCGCGCACAGCCACACCTACCAATCGCTGCGCCATCGGCCGATGCCGCGCAAGGAGCGGCTCGCGCTGGGCCGTGGATTGCGAAGCAAGGTGAAGCGCAGCGAACTGGGCGTGTGGAAGCCGCCAGCCGACCGGGTCGATCCGATCGCGCTCATTAGGAAATCGCACGAAGGCCGACTCGAGCGGCTGATCCCTATCCGGGTCGGCCGCATGCTCGCCTCACCCTACGGCTTTCTGCGTGGCAGTGCGATCGTCATGGCCGCAGATGTGGCGCGCCTACCCGCGACCGGCATCATGCCCGTCGTCTGCGGCGATGCGCATCTGGGCAACTTCGGTTTCTACGCGTCGCCCGAGCTTGACCAGGTGATCGATCTGAATGACTTCGATGAGGCGCATCCAGGGGCCTGGGAATGGGACCTGCGCCGGCTCGTCGCGAGCATTTGGGTCGCCGGGCGGCAAAATGGTTCGAGCGAATTGAAATGCCGTGATGCGGTGGCTGCCTGCGTGTCGGCATACCGCGCCGAGGTTCGTTTCCTGGCAGACGAACCGCTGCTCTCCAGGTCGTACCAACGACTCGACGTCGCCCGGCTGCACGAGACGGCGACCGAGAAGTCGCTGCGCGCCGAGATCAAGCGCGCCGTGAAGCAGGCCCGACGGCGCACCAGCGATCGGGCGCTGCCGCGGTTCACGGTCGAGCGCGACGGCTTGCGCCACATCGTCGTCGAGCCTCCGCTGATCACGCGTGTTACCACGACCGAGGCCCGGGCCATCGGGCACGGGCTTGACCAGTACCTGTCGACGCTCGCACCCCATTGGCGCCGTGCGTTGGGGGGTTACACGCTGGTAGACGTCGCCCACAAAGTGGTGGGTGTCGGCAGCGTGGGGCTGCGCGCCTACGTGGCCCTGCTCGAAGGCAGCAGTCCCAAGGACGTCGTCTTCCTGCAGCTCAAGGAGGCGCGCCGTTCGGTACTTGCGTACCACGTGCACGGCGATGAGCCCTGGCATTCTCACCAAGGGCAGCGCGTCGTCGAGTACCAGCAGGCCCTGCAGACGGTGAGTGACCCCCTGCTCGGTTGGACAACGATCAACTCGCGCCAGTTCTACGTTCGCCAGTTCCGCAACATGAAGGGCACGATCGCCCTGGACGGCATCAAGGCCGCTGCGCTGGCCGACTACGCGGGCATCGTCGGCCATCTGCTCGCCAAAGGGCACGCACGAACAAGCGGAGCGTCCATGATCGCCGGTTATGCAGGCGCCTCTGAAACTTTGGACAAGGCGATGTGCAGCTTTGCTCGCGCCTATGCTGACCAGACGGAGGCCGACCATCAGGCCCTCGTGCGTGCAGTCGCAAGCGGCATTCTGCCCGCCGATCGCGGCGCGCCGGAACCCGGGGGCTCTGCATTCCGCCCGTAGGACTGGGTGCAGCGGCGCGCGCCATTGCCTGGCGCTGGTTCGTTGTCGTACCGCGGTCACGAAGAACGCGAGATGGATTTCACGCGTTTGACTCAGCACCGCCTTGCGCGTCAACGTGCTCTGGTCGGTGCAGGCCGCAGGTCTGCGCAGCCGGTCGAAATGGAGGAGGACGGCCGAATGCCGGCTGCCGGCTGGCCAAACGCTTGCGGCGCTGGCCCAGCAGTACGAGGACAGCGAGGGCTTCGGCGCCAGCGCACTTCGGGCCGAGGTTGAGCGTTTCTACCGCGACGCCGGCGTCGCTGGTGCTGAGCGAGAACGACGTGCTCGACTTACTAATCGCGAACGTGTCAGAGAACCCGCCGCTGCCGAACAGCTTGCTGCGAGAGCTGAAGAAGCCGGGGCAGACCTTCCTGTTCGTCGGCTTCGGCAACCGCCATTGGCATCTGGGCGTGTTGCTGAAGGTGATCCTGCGCTCGCTGACTGTCGGTCGCGGCGGTCATGTCGTCGCCGCCGAGCCGCTGCAGGCGCTGGCCGAGCGCTTCGACCCCTGGATGAACCGCGACGCGCTTTTCGGCGGCGAGGACTGGGATCTGCACATCGAGACCGAGCTGCAGGGCACGGACTTCGCGCTCGTGCTGTACACGCCGACGTTTGCGCTCAAGACCGACAGCTACGTCAACAAGGAACTGGCGCTCGCACGCCGGCGAGCGCTCAACGTGCGCGGCAGCTTTGGGAATAGGAATTTCAAACGCCGTCGGACGGCCCAAGAA
>JBBKVW010000335.1:0-2523 GCA_037968655.1 Burkholderiaceae bacterium | reverse complement strand
GGTCGGGCACGCGGGTGGCTGGCGCGCTGCCGTGGACGCGGTCAAGGCCAGCGGCCTGCGCGTGACCGGCTTTCAGGTGCTGCGCGACTTCGAGGGGCTGGATGGCCACCTGCATGAATACAAGGTCGACATCGCCAAGTCGATGCTCGAGATGTGCCACGCGCTCGATTGCCGGCTGCTGCTGGCCTGCTCGTCCACGTCGGTGCATGCCAGCACCGAGGCACCCGCGCTGGTGCGCGACCTGCGCAAGCTGGCCATGCTGGCGATACCGATGAACATCAAGGTCGCCTACGAGGCGCTGTCCTGGGGTCGCACGGTGAACGAGTTTCCGCAAGCCTGGGACATCGTGGCGCAGGCCGACATGCCCAATCTGGGCCTGGGCTTTGATTCCTTTCACATGTTTGCCACCAATACGGCATTGGATGAACTTGAGCTGATCGACCCCGAAAAGCTGTTCCTGGTCCAGTTGGCCGACTTCATGTGGCAGGAGATCAAGACGGTCGAGGAACGCATTGCCACTGCGCGGCACTTTCGGGTCTTTCCGGGCGAGGGCGTGCACAGCCTGGATCTGGCAGCGCTGGTGCTCAAGCTGCACCAGCTTGGCTACCGGGGCGACTACAGCTTCGAGGTGTTCAACGACGACTACCAGCAGATGCCCTTGCAGACCGTGGCCGAACGTGCACGCCGCTCGGCACTGTGGTTGGGCGAGAGCGTGTTGCGTCGCTCGGTGCCACTGCCCAACCGGATACGTCTCAAACAATCGGTCCGTTCCTGAGCGCGCTGGCGCCAAGCCATGAGCAGCATCTTTGAAGGCTTCCTGTCGACGCCCGAGGTGATGGATGCCTTCGGCGCGCGGGCCTTCGTCGACGCAATGCTGCGCTTCGAATCGGCGCTGGCGCGCGCGCAGGCTGCGTGCGGTCTGATTCCGGAGTCGGCCGCGCAATCCATCATCGGCACCTGCAAGGTCGAGTTGTTCGATGTCGAGCGCATCGTGCGTGACAGCGCGCGCTCGGGCAGTCTGGCGATTCCGCTGGTGCAGAGCCTGAAGGAAACCGTGGGCCTGTTCAATCCGGCCGCGGTCGCGCATGTGCACCAGGGCTGCACCAGCCAGGACGCGATCGACACTGCCATGGCCATGCTCAGCCGTGGGGCGCTGGCCTTGATCGAAGCCGATGTGCAGATTGCCGTGAACGCGCTGCACCGGCTGGCCGACGATCATGCCGCTACGCCGATGCTCGCGCGGACCTTGATGCAGCCGGCATCGGTGACCAGCTTCGGCTTCAAGTGCGTCGGCTGGCTGGCACCACTGGTACGCAGCCAGCAGCGCGTGCGCGTCGCCGCGCCACGCGCGCTGCAATTGCAACTGGGCGGCACGGTCGGCACGCTGACCGGCATGAACGGCAGGGCCGACCAGATCATTACCATGATGGCCGCTGATCTTGGTCTGTCGCGTCCCGCGGCCTGCTGGCACAACCAGCGCGACGAATGGGTGGCCCTGGGCTGTGAATTGGGTTTGCTGGCCGGCAGCCTGGGCAAGATCGCCAAGGACGTGGTGCTGATGAGCCAGTTCGAGGTAGCCGAGCTGGCCGAGCCGCTGGAGCAGGGGCGTGGCGGTCCGTCCAACATGCCGCACAAGCACAACCCGGTTGCCAGCATGGTGGCGATAGCCGCGGCGCAGCGCGCGCCGCAGCGGGTGGCTGCCTTGCTGGCGGCCATGCCGCAGGAGCATGAGCGCGCGCTGGGCGCCTGGCAGGCCGAACTGGCCGAATGGCCGTTGCTGCTGATGGCCGTACACGGCAGTGTCCGTGCCATGGCCGGCGCGCTGCCGCATCTGCAGGTCTATCCAGAACGGATGCGCGCCAACCTGGACGCGATGCGGGCCAGTGCGGGACGCGGCATTGCCGACGACTGGTTCGATCCGGCGCTGGCAATCCATGCCGGCGCGCTGGCACAGTCGCAACTGGAGCAATTGGCGCTCAAAGCCTGACGCAGTGGGTACCTGGGTGGCAAGCATTGCTGCCAGGCCGGGCCGCGCACGCAGCAGGCCAGGTCAAACCTGGTGGCAGGGCCTGCAGGTGATCTCTGCGATAGCCAGGTCCGAAAATTCTGCCCGGGCGATCAATAGCTCATGCGCGCGACCGAGCGCAGGTTCTCCGGCGTGGTGCTGGGCAGGCCGAAGAACTCCAGATAGGCCGGAATCTGCTCGAACAACATGTCGGTGCCGATCTGGAAGCGGCAGCCGCGCGCCTGCACCGCTGTCAGAAAACCGGTCATCGCGCTTTTCATGACCACTTCGCCGACAAATGCGTCGCGGTCGATGCGTGCCACGTCCATCGGCAGGGGGTCGCCTTCGTTCATGCCCATCGGCGTTGCATTGATGACCAGGGCATGTTCTGCCGGGTCGTTGGAACCAGTGCCGACCTTGAGCGTGGGGAACTGCGCCGTCAATCGCGTCGCCAGTGCGCGCGCAGACTCGGTGTGCGCGTCGAACAAGTCGATCGCGGCCACACCGGCGGCGGCCAG
>JBBKVW010000334.1:0-3289 GCA_037968655.1 Burkholderiaceae bacterium | reverse complement strand
CATATTCCCGATACCGGCGTCGAGATGCGCCCCATGCCCAAAAAGACGGTCAGCCTGCTGCCCGACTTCTGGACCTGCAACATGCGCCTGTGGCGCGACAAGCTGGGCCAGATCTCGCTGGCCGCGACGACGCTGATCTGGGGTGTGGCGGGCAACCTGCGTTTCATCGTGCTGTCCTGGGCCGCGGCTGCGCTCGGCTACTCGGTCACACAGGCCTCGGCCCTGCAGGGCGTGGTGGCCATCGGTATGGCGGTGGGTGCCGTGGTGGCCTCGATGCGCATGCGGCTCGAAGACGGCCCGCGCGTCATCAAGCTGGGCATTGCCATGGGCGGGCTCATCATCCTGCTGATCTTCATCGACAACGTCTGGCTGGCCGCGCCTTTCCTGATTCTTTTGGGCGCGATCGGTGGCTTCCTGGTGGTGCCGATGAACGCGCTGCTGCAGCACCGTGGCCACAACCTGATGGGTGCCGGCCGATCCATCGCGGTGCAGAACTTCAATGAGCAGGCCTGCATCCTGGTACTCGGAGCGGCCTACAGCCTCTCGGCCGGGCTGGGAGTGCACACCTTTGGCGCCATTACCGGCTTTGGCCTCGTGGTGGCATTGGTGATGTGGCTGATCAAGCGCTGGCACGCCAGCAACTGCCTGCACCACCGCGCCGAAGTCGAGCACCTGCTCAAGATCGCACGCAACGACAAGTTGCACGGCTGAACCGGCAGCGCGGCTCGGTGTCAGTGCCGGCGCATGCGCTGGTAGTCTGACGGAGTCAATGAGGCATCGGGCTCGGTGCGCTCGACCCGGTCACGTCCAAGGCGCTTGGCATCGTACAAGGCGTTGTCGGCGGCCGCATAGAGCGCCGCCACGGTGCCATCATGGCCGCCAGGCATGCTGCCCACGCCAAAGCTGGCGGTCACCGCAATACTCAGATCGTTGTTGATCCTGGCCGGCGAATCGTGCAGCAGGCGGCGCAGCTTGTAGCTCAGCCCGGCGGCCGAATCGATGTCGGTCTGCGGCAGCAGCACCATGAACTCCTCGCCACCGATTCGCCCGATCACGTCAGTAGCGCGCACGCCGGCGAGCAGACAACGCGCGACATGCACAAGCACCTTGTCACCAGCCGGATGGCCATGCCGGTCATTGACGGCCTTGAAAAAATCCAGGTCCAGCACGATTGCGCTGGTAAAGCCGCCATGGCGCTGGGTACGCATCAGCTCGAGTTCAGCCAGGCGCAGGCACTCGCCGCGGTTGTACAGGCCGGTCAGTGCATCGCGGGTCGCCAGCCAGACCAGCTCTTCCTTTTGTTTCTCCAGTGTGGCATTGCGCTCGGTCAGTTCGCGACGCAGCAAGATGTATTGTGTGTTGCGACGCCACAGGCCGAGTGACAGGACCAGGCCCAGCACGCTGGCGGCAAAGCCGTTGGCACGATTGGACAACAGCACTGCCGCGTCGTTCTGGGTCCAGCCCAGGCTGACGAACAGCAGGACATAGGCAATGGCGAACAGTCCGATGGCCGTGCGCGGCGGCAGCAGCAGCAACAAGCTGATCGACATGCAACCCAGCAGATAGGGGTTGATGCTGCTGGTAACGCGTTGGTCGATCGCAGTCAGCACTACCACGAAGATCAGAAAGGCCAATGGCGCGGCGCCCTGCAACACGCGCGTCAACCCTTCACTCTGCCCCTGCCCCCCCATGCGCCAAGCGATCAACAAGGCGATCACCAACACCAGGCTGGTCACACTGTAGACAGCCATCAGGGACTGTCGCCAAGTTTGCTGGATCGGAGTGCTGCTTGAATCGTCCAAGGCGAACACCGCAAGCAAAATCAGATTGAGGGCCAGAAATATTGGCACCAACCAGCGCAGGCGACGCATATTGCCGCGCGCCACCTCGGGCGCCACCCGCGCATCGCTATCGGCCATGGCACGCAGCCAGTTTGCAACACGATCGGGCAGTGGGATCATGGGCGGAAAGTATCGCAGGTCAAGGCGCGCCAGCGCGTCTCCAATCCAAAGCGTGTTGTCTATTTGCTGATAACCTCGGTCAGCGACACCGGGAGGCAGCGATGGGCCTGCCGTGCGTCCGTCAGCGGGAGCCAGATGCAGTCGATTCACGATTTCTCGGTGCAGCAAGTCAGCGGCGAAGCCTTGCCACTGGCACAGTTCAGGGGCAGACCGATGTTGATTGTCAACACGGCCAGCCAATGCATGTTCACGCCGCAGTATGCCGAGCTGGAGCGTCTGCACCAGCAGTACAGCGGCCAGGGTCTGGTCGTGCTTGGCTTTCCCTGCAACCAGTTTGGCGCCCAGGAGCCGGGCAGCGACGCGCAGATCGCCTCTTTTTGCCAGACCACCTACGGCCTGGATTTTCCGATCATGGCCAAGGCCGATGTCAACGGTGACAAAGCACCGCCACTGTGGAAATGGCTTACCAGGCAGGCCCCTGGCCTGCTGGGTAGCCAGTCGGTCAAGTGGAATTTCACCAAGTTCCTTGTCGCGCGCGATGGTCAGAATGTCAAACGCTATGCGCCTGCCAGTAGCCCGCGTCACCTTGCGCGCGCTATCGAGGCCACCCTGGCCGATTGACCATGCCCGGACGCGACTTCTCAACCCTGTTCGAGCTGTTGCCGATTGGCGCCTACCGATCCAGCGCCGATGGCCTCCAACTGCGCGCCAACGCCGCCCTGGTCCGGCTCAACGGCTATGCGTGCGAACAGGAAATGCTCGCCAGCGTAACGGATATCGCGCGCGAGTGGTATGTGGAACCGGGCCAACGGGCCCGCTTTCTGGAGCTGATGGCGCGCGACGGACGTGTCGTGAACTTTCGCTCCGAGATCTACCGGCACAAGACGCGTGAACGCATCTGGATCCGCGAAAACGCACATGCAGTGCGCGATCGCGACGGTCAGTTGCTGTTTTTTGAAGGCACGGTCGAGGACATCACCGAATCGCAGCATGCGCTACAGGCACTGTCAGACAGTGAGCGGCGGTTTCGTGCGCTGACAGAGAACGCGCAGGTACTGACCCTGGTCTGCGATGCGCAAGGCCTGATCATCTATGCCAGCGAGGCAGCGCGTGGCATTCTGGGGCAGCCGGCACAGTCCATTGTCGGCAGCGCACTGTTTGACTGGATACACCCGCACGACCTTGCGTCGGCCCGCGACGCACTGGATCTCGTCGTCCGCAGCGCCTTGCCCGGCCCAGAAACCATCCATCGGTTCCGGCATGTGGACGGAAGTTGGCGCCAGCTGGCCACGCTGGCCAGCAATTGCATGGACGACGACGCGGTGCAT
>JBBKVW010000333.1:0-4904 GCA_037968655.1 Burkholderiaceae bacterium | reverse complement strand
GGCCACGCTGGGCAGCGGCGTTTCGAGCTGCATCAACAGGTAGCTGAGGCCATCGAGCGCGGGCAGATCCTGCGGCGCCAGCAGCGCGTTGGCACCCGGCGCCACCGTGATCGCGTTCTCGGCCTCGTCCGAGACACAGATGAAGGCGGTGCCGGTGGCTTGGTCGGGCGTGCGCACGATGTGCATCCGGACGCCGGCGGTGCGCAGCGAGTCTTCCAGTGGCTGGGCGTAGGAGTCAGAACCCAGGGCCAGCAGCATCTGCGTGCGTGCGCCGCCCGCACGCGCGGCCGCGACCGCCTGATTGGCACCCTTGCCGCCGGGGTAGGTTGCCAGGCTATGGCCGAGCACGGTTTCGCCCGGCGCGGGTATGTGCGTGGCGCGCACGACGAAGTCAAGATTGGCCGAGCCGGCGACAAGAATCATGGTTAAATCGATTGGCGATTTGGGGTCGCACAAGGCCAGTGGCAAGCGCGACCCTCGGGTGGGGATGCATCGGAATTATGGGCTACAAACCGCGCTGCATCGGTCGCATGCGCTGGCGTTTGCCGGTGTTGTCCGAGGGTCGGGCGAACACGCCGGTTGCAACGCTTAGGGACATTGGCAAGCATGGGCAGTACGGTCTTCGTCAAGGTGGTCGGTTTTCGTGACGTGGAGCGGCACGCGCTCAATACCCTGTTTCGTGTTGCTGCGCAAGAGCGGACCCGCTATGCGCTGTGGACGCCTGAATCCCCCGTCATGCCGCACATTGCGCTGATCGACGTCGAAAGCTATGAAGCGGGCATGGCATTGGAGTCGCCCGGACTGAACCGCCACCTCAAACTGATCTGTGTCGGCAACGGCGCGCCGCCGACGGCCTGGCGGGTGTTCCCGCGGCCCATCAAGTGGGCTGCCATCCTGCGTAGCTTGGACCAGTTGTTTGCGCAGGTACGTGTGGATATCGACCTCTACCCGCATGGCGTGCCCCCTACGCTCAGTCCGCCGGGCCTGCGCCATACCTTGGTCGTCGATCCCCTGCGCGACGATCGGCTCTATCTGCGAGCCCGTCTGTCATTGGCCGGATTGATCGATGTCGACGAAGTCGACACCGTGGCGCTGGCGCACGACAAGTACCGCGCGCGGCACTACGACATCGTGATCGTCAATGTCGACATGGAGGACGAGCCATGGGCTCTTGTGGAGCGCCTGGTGGAAGCCAGTCCGCCGATCGGCAGCGTGGTGGCAAGCAGCGTCAACCGGTCCTGGGCCATGCACGACCGGGCCGAGCAGGCTGGATGCAGGGCCATGCTTGAAAGGCCGTTCGACCCGGGTCATGTGTATCGGGTGTTCCAGATGGTCTAGCGGATGCCTGTGGCACGCGTCTTGTCCTGCAGCGTGCAAGGGCCTTGGCGTCAGGGCGCCAGCCTTCGGCGTCAGGCCGTTGACAGTGCGCGCCGGGCCTCGATGAACCTGTGCAATCGCGCTTCGATCGGCAGCGGTTCGCCGCCCCGTTGCGCTGCAATCAGCTCGCCGCACAATGCCGCGTAGGTGAGCCCGCGCGAGCCCATGGCGGTGCTGAGCCACAGACCGGGCGCAGTGGCTGTCGTGTTGTTGCGGTTGCAGGGCCAGGGTCCGGCCAGCGGCAGTCGATCGGCACTGGTCCAGCGGGTGCCACGCCAGGCGCGCACGCTGCCTGCCTCAAAGGATGGTTCGAGCGCGGCGGCGGCTTGCGGTAGCAGCTGTGCCAGCCTTGCCAGGTTGTGCGCATGCGCCTGGTCTTCGCTCAGGGGCCGGCCTGGAATGTTTTCGTAGCTGGCGCCTGCAAACCATGCACTGTGGGTCTCCATGGGTATGTGGCCTGCAACGCTGCCCGCGCCATTGACCGGGAAGGGCGGGAAGAATGTCGCGTCCTGCGCCCCGTGCTTGGCCCACGAAACCTGCCCTTGCACCGGCATCAGTTGTGCAAGTGGCGCCGGCTCGGCATCGGGAGCTGCCGCCAAAGCCATCTGCAGCAGGGCGCCGCTGTTGCCAGCGCAGGCGATCACCAATTGGGGCGCTTGGGCAAACAACTCGCCGTGCAACCCACGCAGCTGCCATTGGCCCTCGCGCTGCGCGATGGCAACGACCTCGCAGTTGGATCGCAGACTGATGCCGGGGTGCTGCAGCCAGGCTTGCACCAGACGCGCGGGCTTGATCCAGCCGGCAGCGGCATGCCACAGGGCGCCATGGTGCTGCGCTTGCCACGCATTCTCGGATTGCGCGTTGCGCTCGTGAAAAGTGCCGTCGGCCCAGGCTCGACCTGCCTGCGGCCAATGCGCCGGCAGCGCAGCAATAGCGTCGGCGCCGTAGTTTGCCGTCCCGCTTAACGCCCAATCCTGCCCCTGCTGCAGCAATCTATGGGCCGCCTGCAGCGTCATGCGCACGCCGGCGCGCGACAGGTGGGAGCGCGGGTTGTCGTCGCGTGACATCTGTGGTGCCAGCAGGCCCAAAGGCAGCGCCGAAGCTCCGGCCGCCGGCATGGCTGCGCTCTCCAGTATGGTGACGCGCCAGCCGCGAAGCGCCAGCGCGTGGGCCACGGCGGCTCCGGCCAGTCCGGCGCCGACCACGACGCATTGGCTGGCGTCCACTATGGGGTCGTGCAGTCCGTCGCGGCGCCTGGCCGTCTGCCAGCGGGGTTGAAATTCGCCGCACCACAGCCTTGGCTCCGACGCGGGCGTCAGTGGTCGTGTGCGCGTAACGAAGCCAGCTTGGATCACGGCCTGCGGATCAAGGCCGGAGCCTTCGAATACGCCAATGGTGCTGGCACGTCGGCACAGTCGGCCCAGCGACTTGACGGTCCATTCGTTCCAGACCGGCGGATGGCCAATGCGGATTGATTCAATGCCAGCTGGAGGCGCGCCGACGACGATGCTGTCTGCCAGGAAGCGCTGCGCACGCAAATTGGCCGCAATTGCGCCAATGCACAACGTCAGGCGCAGTCGCCCGCCATGCAGAACCAACTGATGAAAACCCGGCAGCAGGCCAAACCATTGCCGGCGAAGCTCGGCGGCCATCGCGCCCAGCGCGGGAAACCCGGCCATTGTCCGCATCAGGGTATCGACCGGCGGTGGCTCGCTGGAAATGGCCACGAGGTGCAGCATCCGGCAGGCATCCGGGTCATCGGCCCAGGCCTGCCAGAGCTGGAAGAATCGATCGCCATCGGCGAAATCAGTGTCCAGCAGCCGCAAGGCGGGCTGATGCGCCCAGGCCTGAGGCAGTCCGATGCCGTCCAGCCATGCTGCCGTCAGCATTGGCTTCATCGGGGCTCTTGTGTGCCGCGCCTTATGGATTCCCCCAGTGGAGGCAGGCTGGCGGATAGTTCCGATACCTTTGTGCTTCTCACAAGCGAGCGCGCTCCTGGCAACGGCCCGCTCGGGTCAGCCCGCAGCGGCCCGGAACACTTCAGTTGGTGGGCGGAACATAGCCCTGGGCGGCGTCGGCGCCACTGCCGAAAAAATGCGCTTCCATCTGCCGCGCCAGGTACTGGCGGGCCCTGGCGTCGGCCAGGTTGAGGCGGTTTTCGTTGACCAGCATGGTCTGGTGCTTGAGCCACGCTGCCCAGGCCTCCTTGCTCACCTCAGTCCACAGGCGCTTGCCCAATTCACCTGGATACGGTGGAAAGTCCAGGCCTTCAGCCTCTTTGCCCAGCTTGACGCATTGAACCATCCGTGCCATGAAATACTCCCTCTATCTGTGTTCGCCAAAGATTGAAATTGTCGCCGCTTTTGGGAGCGCCCCAAACGCCGCCGATGTCACGTGAACCAATAACCAATCAGGAGTTTTTGCATGTCGGGTTTCTTGAGTGTGCGCCAGGCCTTGTTGCTGGTATGTGTCGGCTCCATCGGGCTGCTGGCCTATGGCCTGTATCTGCAGCATGTGGTGGGGTTGGACCCTTGCCCGATGTGCATCGTGCAGCGCTACGCGCTGGTGCTGGTGGCACTGCTGGCAGGCCTCGCGGCGGCGGTCCGCAACAGGGGATTGCACTTGGGCGGCTTGCTGTTGATCATCCTGTCTGCCGGATTTGGCGCCTTCGTTGCCGCCCGTCAGAGCTGGCTGCAGTGGTATCCGCCCGAGGTGGCCTCTTGCGGACGCGATTTCTACGGAATGATCGAGACCTTTCCGCTGCAGCGGGTGATTCCGATGATCTTCAAAGGCGGTGGTGACTGTGCCAAGGTGGATTGGACCTTCCTGGGAGGCTCGATCGCCAACTGGTCATTCTTGTGCTTTGTCGCAGTGACTGTGGTCGCCGTGATGCTGATCACGCAGCTGCGCCGGCAAAACTGATCCGTCGCCGCGTCAGGCCCAGGGCTGCGACGTCGTGTAGCAGCAGCCCCGTGGCGACTTCTCATCAAGTCAATGGAGGTGATTGAGCGGGATCAGCGGCTTGCCGCCTTATCGTCTGGCCAGGTTCGAGCGCACTGCTGGAACACGACCTGCACGAGGGGATCAAGAAATGGCGGCAGTTGCGGCATCGACGATTGCGATGGGCGCCGATGCACAGATGGGTGCCGGCACGGCTGAGCAGATGGGCCCGTCGGCGCAGTCCGCGCCAAAAGAGTCCCGGCAGCTTGCCGCTCTGGTGGCGCTGTGCGCGATTGCCCGCTTTCACCAGATTGCTGCCGACCCACAAAGCCTTGCGCACCAGCTGGGTCTTTCGGCCACTGCGCCGCTCGGTGTCGACGATGTTCTGCGCGCTGCGCGCAGTCTGGGACTCAAGGCCAGGCGGGTTCGCACGACTGCCGATCGACTGGCCCGCACGCCGCTGCCAGCCTTGGCAATGATGCAGTCGGCCGGGCAACAAGAAGAGCCAGGCGCAGCCGCCGAGATGTGTGTGGTGGCGCAATGTGACGGCAGCAGGGTGCTGTTGTCGAACCCGTGCCATTCGCACC
>JBBKVW010000332.1:0-11937 GCA_037968655.1 Burkholderiaceae bacterium | reverse complement strand
CAATCCGCACTGGGTATTTGCCGATGCCCAGGAGCATGGCTACGGTATCGTTGATCTGTCGGCGCAACAAATGATCACCCGGCTGCGGGTGGTGAGCGATGTGCGCCAGCGCGATACCGAGGTCAGGACCCTGGCCGCGTTTTCGGTTGATGCCGATCGCCCGGTAGTGAACCGGCTGTGAGATCGGGTCCGGCGCGGCGGCGCTGTCAGGGCGCCAGGTGCATCGGCACGGATCGCTTCTCGTGCTTCTTGCGCATCACCAGTTCAACGCTGCCGTCCGCATTCTGGCGTTCCAGCCGCACCGGGAATCCCCACAGGAAAGCCAGCTGCTCGACCACGGTCTCGCTGGATGCGTCCAGTGGCCGGCGCTGATGCGCAAAGTGGCGCAAAGTCAGTGAGCGGTCCCCGCGCAGGTCGACGTTCCACACCTGCAGATTGGGTTCGCGCCGGCCCAGGTCGTACTGTTCGGACAGGCGCCGGCGCACCTCCTGGTAGCCGGCTTCGTTGTGGATGGATTCGATCTTCAACTTGCCGCGGCTGTCATCGTCGAGCACGGTGAAGAAGCGAAATTCGCGCATCAGCCGCGGTGACAGGTATTGCGCGATAAAGCTTTCGTCCTTGAAATTCTGCATCGCGAAATCGAAGGTGTCACGCCAGTCGGAGCCGGCAATCTGGGGAAACCAGGCCCGGTCCTCGTCGTCGGGTTGCTCGCAGATGCGTCGGATGTCGCGCCACATCGCAAAGCCCAGCGCGTAGGGATTGATGCCGGAGTAGTAGGGGCTGTTGTAGGGTGGCTGGTAGACCACATTGGTATGCGACTGCAGGAACTCCAGCATGAAGCCATCTGACACGCCACCTTCGTCATACAGGGTGTTGAGCAGCGTGTAGTGCCAGAACGTGGCCCAGCCTTCGTTCATGACCTGGGTCTGGCGCTGTGGATAGAAATACTGGCCGATCTTGCGCACGATGCGCACCACCTCGCGCTGCCAGGGCTCGAGCAAGGGCGCATGCTTCTCGACGAAATACAGCAGGTTCTCTTCCGGTTCGACCGGGAAGCGCTTTTCCTCGCTGCGCTGCTCGCGTTCCTGCAGCGGTGGCAGGGTGCGCCACAGCGCGTTAACCTGGCTTTGCAGGTAGTCGGCGCGGTCCTGCTGGCGCTGGGTCTCCTTGGCCAGGGACAGCTGTGACGAGCGCTTGTAGCGATCCACGCCCACCGTCTGCAGGGCATGGCATGCGTCGATCACGCGCTCGACGGCGCTCACACCATGCTGCTCCTCGCACTGCGCAATGTAATTGCGCGCAAAAACCAGGTAGTCGACGATGGCGTCCGCGCTGGTCCATTGCTTGAACAGGTGATTGCCCTTGAAGAAGGAGTTATGGCCATAGGCGGCATGGGCGATCACCAGGGCCTGCATTGGCAGCGTGTTCTCGTCCATCAGGTAGGCGATGCAGGGGTTCGAGTTGATGACGATCTCGTAGGCCAGGCCCATCTGGCCCCGCCTGTAGCGGTTCTCGGTGGCCAGGAAGTGCTTGCCGAACGACCAGTGGTGGTAATACACCGGCATGCCGATGGAGGCGTAGGCGTCCATCATCTGTTCTGCGCTGATGATCTCGAGCAGGTGCGGATAACAGTCGAGCCGATAGCCCTGTGCAATGCGCCCGATTGCCGCGTCGTATTGCTCGATCGCCTCCATGGTCCACTCCGAGCCGCCTGGCAGAAATGGCGTCGGGCCGGCGGTTGGCGCAACTTTGGCACGCCGCAGCGGCCCGGTCCCGACAGCGGGACTGCGCGACTGGTTCATGGACATGGTCCTGTCGCGGGCATCGCACTATTGGCCCTCGCGCGCACCTGCGCGCTCACGCCGGCTCCATGGTGCGCTTGCGAAACAACTCGCGAAATACCGGATAGATGTCGGTGACGCTGGCAATACGCTGCATCGCGAAGTGCGTCGGATGGCTGGTTTGCAGCTTCTCGTACTCGCGCCACAGGTTCTGTGGCGGGCCGTCGGTGATCTCGATGTAGGCGAAATACTGCACCAGCGGAAGCAGGGCGTCCTGCACGATCGCGCGGCAGCGTGGCGAATCGTCGTTCCAGTTGTCGCCGTCCGAGGCCTGGGCGCCATAGATGTTCCAGATGCTGCTGGGATAGCGCTCGGCAATGATGCTGCGCATCAGCTCCAGCGCGCTGGACACCACGGTGCCGCCGGTCTCGCGCGAGCTGAAGAAGTCATCCTCGTCCACCTCCATGGCTATGGTGTGGTGGCGGATGAAGACGACTTCCGTCCGCTCGTAGTTGCGGTTCAGGAACAGGTAGAGCAACATGAAGAACCGCTTGGCGATGCTCTTGCGTTCTTCGTCCATCGAGCCGGAGACGTCCAGCAGGCAGAACATCACCGCCTGGGTGGTTGGCTGCGGAATCCGCACCCGGTTGTTGAAGCGC
Source organism: Burkholderiaceae bacterium (assembly GCA_037968655.1). Lineage (GTDB taxonomy): Bacteria > Pseudomonadota > Gammaproteobacteria > Burkholderiales > Burkholderiaceae_C > CAISIP01. The sequence goes on along the minus strand of JBBKVW010000332.1, from coordinate 9,497 downwards.
AGGTCGAAGGTATCGATGAATGGCACTGCCTCGATGCGCGCATGCAGTCGTGCAATCTCGCGCCGCAACTGTTCGACCTGCGGGTCTTCGACCAGCGCGTCATCCCCGTCTGCTGCATCGTCCGGAGTATCGACAGGCGCGCGCGCCAGCAACTCTTCCAGTTCATGCTCCAGCGCACGCAGCCGGGCAAAGTAGGGCGCACCAATCGCGATTCTGCGCCCTGCCGCGCCCCGCATGGTGCGCCCCAGGTTGATATTGGTCGGCACACCGCTTTGGGTGTATCCGGCGCGCACCCTGCGGTATTGCTCGACCCGTGCCAGATGCCGCTTGACCATGTTGGGCAGAGCCAGTTCGTCGAAGAAAATATCCAGAAACTCGTCGCGGGTGAGCGTGAACACGAAATCATCAAGCCCCTCGCCGTCACGGCTGGCCTGTCCGCGGCCAGAGCCGCCGGCGCCGCCCTGCGTGCGATCGACTTCGTCGCCGCGCGCGAATCGGTCATTGCCAGGGTTGACGCTTTCCCAGACACCGCCGCGGCCGTGGGCAAACTGGGGCTCCTCGATGTCCTTGCCCGGAATGCCGATCTTCTCGCCGTTGTCCAGATCGCGCACGCCGCGCTGGCCGATGGCGTCGGATACCGCCTTGCGAATCTGGCCCTTGAAGCGCTTGATGAAGCGGGCACGATTGACCGAGCTCTTGTTCTTGCTGTCAAACCTGCGGTCAACGATGCGCACCGTCATGGTGGGTCCGTGCTGGGGGCTCGGTCAGGATGCCTTGCGCACCCGCAAATACCACTCGCAGAGCAGGCGCACCTGCTTCTCGGTATAGCCCTTGCTGATCATGCGATCGACGAAGTCCTGGTGCTTTTTCTGATCGTCGCCACTCGCCTTGGCATTGAATGAGATCACCGGCAGCAAGTCCTCGGTATTGGAGAACATCTTCTTCTCGATCACGGCGCGCAGCTTTTCATACGATGTCCAGCTCGGGTTGTGGCCCTCGTTCCTGGCGCGCGCCCGCAGCACGAAGTTGACCACCTCGTTGCGAAAGTCCTTGGGATTGGAAATGCCGGCCGGCTTTTCCATCTTTTCGAGTTCGTCGTTGAGTGCCGAGCGGTCCAGCATTTCGCCGGTATTGACGTCACGGTATTCCTGATCCTGGATCCAGAAATCGGCGTAGGTGACGTAGCGATCAAATATGTTCTGCCCGTATTCGGAATAGCTCTCCAGATAGGCGGTCTGAATCTCCTTGCCGATGAACTCGGCGTAGCGCGGCGACAGGTATTCCTTGATCGTGCGCAAATGCTTTTCCTCGACCTCGGGCGCGAACTGCTCCTGCTCAATCTGCTGTTCGAGCACATACATCAGGTGGACCGGATTGGCGGCCACTTCGCGATGGTCGAAGTTGAACACCCGCGACAGGATCTTGAAAGCGAAGCGGGTCGACAGGCCGGTCATGCCTTCGTCGACGCCAGCGAAATCGCGGTACTCCTGATAGCTCTTGGCCTTGGGATCGGTGTCCTTCAGGTTCTCGCCATCGTAGATGCGCATTTTGGAAAAGATGCTGGAATTTTCCGGCTCCTTGAGGCGCGAGAGTACCGAAAACTGGGCCAGCATGCGCAGCGTATCGGGCGCACATGGTGCATCGGCCAGCGAGGAGTTGGACACCAGCTTTTCGTAAATGTGGATCTCGTCGGACACGCGCAGCGAGTAGGGCACTTTAACGATGTAGATCCGGTCAAGGAAGGCCTCGTTGTTGCGGTTGTTCTTGAAGGTCAGCCATTCGGCCTCGTTGGAATGTGCCAGAACCAGCCCGTCAAAGGGTATCGCGCCAAAGCCCTCGGTTCCCTTGTAGTTGCCCTCCTGGGTTGCGGTCAACAGCGGATGCAGCACCTTGATCGGCGCCTTGAACATCTCGACGAACTCCAGTACGCCCCGATTGGCAAGACACAGGCCTCCGGAGTACGAGTAGGCATCAGGATCGTCCTGCGAGAAGGTCTCGAGCTTGCGGATATCGATCTTGCCGACCAGTGAGGAGATGTCCTGGTTGTTCTCGTCACCCGGCTCGGTCTTGGCCACCGCGATTTGCGACAGCACGGAAGGGCGCAGGCGCACCACGCGAAAACGGGTGATGTCGCCACCGAATTCACGCAATCGCTTGACGGCCCAGGGGCTCATGATGGTGTTGAGATAGCGCCGTGCGATGCCGTAGTCGTCCTGCAGCAATTGCGCGTCCTCGACCGGATTGAAAAGGCCGAGCGGCGACTCGTGCACCGGCGAGCCCTTGATCGCGTAGATAGGAATTTTTTCGATCAGGGACTTGAGCTTTTCGGCCAGCGTCGACTTGCCGCCGCCGACCGGACCGAGCAGATACAGGATCTGCTTTCTTTCCTCCAGGCCCTGTGCGGCGTGCCGGAAGTAGGACACTATGTGCTCGATGGCATCTTCCATGCCGTACAGGTCGCCAAAACTGGGGTAGCGGCGCAGCATCTTGTTGGCAAAGATGCGCGACAGGCGCTGATCGGTGCGGGTGTCGATGAGTTCGGGCTTGCCGATCGCAGCCAACATGCGTTCGGCGACGCTGGCGTAGGCTGTCGGGTCCTTCTTGCACAGATCCAGGTACTCCTGAATCGACATTTCCTCCTCCTGCGCCGCTTCAAACCGGCCCTGGTAACGCGCGAATATCGACATCAACGTTCTCCTTGATGCGGGAGCGGGTCACAGTGGCGTAGAAGCGCTCCCTGGAAAGGTGCAATTCATGATAACCATTACCCATGGTTCATGCCAATCGACAGTGTCAACTATTGAACGCTTGCAAGGACTTTCGGTTGACACATAGCAACGTCAAGTTGAAAGCTGACGCCAAAAAGCAAACTGCCCTCATGGCGCAAGTTCGACATGAGGGCAGGATTGGGCGCCCTTGGCGCGTCAATCAGGAATTGGCGCGGTTTGCAAACGCCTGCAGTTCCTCGACCAAGGTCGCGAACATCTGCTCGTTGTCCGATGCATTGCGCATCGGTTTGTCCAATCCCTTGGTCAGCGACGCGACCTTGAGTTCGTCCGCGCACATGTAAAGCTGACCCATCTTCTCAGCGATGGCGCGGTAGCTGTTATGGATGTCCTGGACCCGCCGGGTCAGTTCGGTGACGCCTTCCTCTTCCAGATTGTCCAGCTCGCCCAGGATCTTTGTGTCTTCAGTCATGGTTATTCCAATCTGTTCGATTTGTGCTGCGCGCTTTGCGAGGCTTGCGCCTTGCTTAGCGAATCAGTATGTCGTTCCTCACCTGCTTGACGCCATTGACTTCACGCGTCAGCTGCACTGCGCGATTGCGCTCGGACACAGTCTTGACAAAGCCGGCCAGCTGGACAGTGCCTTTGAACGTTTCCACGTTGATGGCCAGTCCGCTGACTGCCGGGTCGTTGAGCAATGCAGCCTTGACGCGTGACGTGACGACGGTGTCGTCGATGTATTCACCGGTGCTCGAATCCTTTTGGGTACTGGCACAGGCCGCGAGCACGATCGAAAAAGTGACGGCGAGAATGACTTTGCTGAGTTGTTTGATGTTCATGATGTCTCCTTGGCTTGGTAAAAATGCGATTGGTCCAGGGGATACGCCGCACGCAGGGATAGACCAGCCCATTCGCTGCGGTTCGGGCCCGAATCCGGCCCGTTTCTGAAGTTCCCGTCTAGCGACGCGCAACCAGCTCGGTAAGGGAAAGCGGCTGGGAGTCCTGTGGCGAATGGCTGGGCAGCGAAACCACCGAGGCAGAACCCATGCGCTCGTTGAGCAGCCGAAACTCGGTGGCGATCAACTGGTGAAGGTTCTCGATGCGTGAGGCTTCGGCCTTGTCCGCCAGACCCTGTACCCGCTGAATCTCCTTTAGCAGCTTGCGGGTTTCAATCAGCGATCCGATCTGGTTATGCAGGTAGGCGACCATGAAAAACGCGAACAGCACGCCAGTGACACCCAGCAACACAATGCCCAAAGGCGCATTGATCTTCCACAGGACCAGATCGATCGGTGCATCGACGGCCAAGGTGTGCCAGTTCAGAACACATAGCGCTGCCACGATTGCCAAACCGCCCCATGCCAGTAGATTGCTTACGCGTTTCATAAAAGTCTCCGTTAATTCGTTTCGAATGGCTTTGCACACCTGTGTGCGTTGCCATTTATTCACAATGCCATGCAAGTGTATATTCTCAACAATGCAAAGTAAACGCTGATTTTTATAATTCCAATTTGTGAAAATGCAAAAAACTCTGGCCATTGACGAAGCCCAATCCAGCGAAACAGGGGCGTCGGTCCAGTCCCGCAGCAATCTGGGATGGACAGATTTCCAGTTGGTGATGCAGGTGGCGCGCCACGGTAGCGTTGCCAAGGCCTGCGCCGCACTGGGAACTACCCACTCCACTGTGTTGCGCAAGCTCGATGCCATCGAGGTGCGGCTGAAGACCCGCCTGTTCGAGCGCGCCCATGGGCGCTATTACCTGACCCAGGCCGGCCACGAGATCAATCAGGCAGCCAGCGCCTTTGAACCGCTGGCGCAACTGGCTGAAACGCGCGTGCGCGGACAGGACATGCGTCCCATGGGCGACGTGCGGGTAGCGGTGGCATCGATTGTGGTGGAGCGCCTGCTGCCCGGTGTACTGGAGCAATTTCGCCTGGCGTTTCCCGATGTGCGGATAGAACTGGTTGCGTCGCGTGACCATGTCAGTTTTTCCAGGCGCGACGCAGACGTTGCGATCCGCGTCGCCGACCAGGTTCCGGACTGGCTGGTCGGACGTCGTCTGGCAACCCTGCAGTTCAAGGTGTATGGCCTTCGCCGCGGCGGCGCGCGCGCTGCGGTGCGCAAGGTCGAAAGCCTGGCGCAGGAGCGGCGCTGGATCACGTTCGAGCGTGATGCACGTGAGCTCAAGTTCGATCGCTGGCTTGCCGCCCAGGTTCCGGACACGAGTGTCGTGATGCGGGTCGACAACTTCAGCCATGCCTTGCGCATGGTGCAGGCCGGACTTGGCATCGCGCTGTTGCCGGCCTTCCTGGAAGAGGAGATTTCAGAGTTGCGGCCGCTGACGGCGGCGATAGAGGAACTTGACACACCCTTGTGGCTGCTGACCCATCCTGAACTGAAAAACACGATGCGCATCAAGGTACTGTTGCGCGCCTTTGGCCCGGCCCTGGCGCATGCCGTGCAGGCTGCCCAGACCGCACGCGCGTAATTGGTACCGCCAGCGCGGCTGCAGGAAAGCGCGCCTCAGGCCAGCACCACCTCGAGCAAGCGGTCCAGCCCGCCCGAGTTGATCGCCACCATGGCCTGATCGCGCACCCGCGGTTTCGCGTGGTAGGCGACAGACAGGCCCGCCACGGACATCATGGGCAGGTCGTTGGCGCCATCGCCAACCGCGATCGATTGCCGCGGTGCCAGCCCCAGTTGTGCGCAGGTATCGCGCAACATGCGCTTTTTTTCGTCGCCGTCACAGATATCGCCCCAGGGCTGATCGAGCATGCGGCCGGTCAGGCGACCATCCAGCGTCTCCAGAACGTTGGAGCGGGTGAAGTCCAGGCCCAGGCGGTCACGGATGCGGTCGGAAAACCAGGTGAAGCCGCCGCTGACCAGCATGGTCTTGAGGCCGGATTGCTGGCATTGCGCCACCAAAGACTCCACGCCGGGATTCAGTCGCAGGGTATCGCGATACACCGATTCAAGGTGCGTCAGCGGCACGCCGGCCAGCAGTTCGACGCGTCGCCGCAGGCTGTCCTTGTAGTCGCTGATCTCGCCGCGCATGGCTGCCTCCGTGATGGCCGCGACCTCGGCCTTGCGGCCCGCCGCGCTGGCGATCTCGTCGACGCATTCGATATTGATCAAGGTGGAGTCCATGTCAAATGCAATCAGGCCGAAATCGCGCAGGCGCAGTGGCGGCGTGAAGCCCTGGATCAGCAAACCGGGTGCATGTTCGGCAATGGTCATGGCGGTGGCATCGTTCATATCGGGTGGTTTCAGGCCAGCGCCTGAACCTCGGTCTGCAGCGGCTGACCCAGGCTGCGCAGCAGATCGCGCACCATCTGCGCGCGTTCATGTGGCTGCGCCAACTCACGCTCGATGCGCAGTTTTTCATTGCCCACCAGCTTGATGTGCCGGTTCTTGCGGATCAGCTCAATGATGCGCATGGGGTCAATCGGCGGCTGCTTGCAAAAACTGATGGTCGACAGGCTGGGCGTGGCATCGACCTTCACCACGCCGTAGGCCCTGGCAAGCACGCGCAGGCGGTGTACGTCGATCAGGGTCTGCGCCGCGGCGGGCAATTTGCCAAAGCGATCGACAAGTTCCTCGAGCAAGGCATCGATTTGCTCGCCCTTGCGGGCGCTGGCCAGCTTTTTGTAAAAACTCAGGCGCAGGTGCACATCGCCGCAATAGTCGCTGGGCAGCAACGCAGGTGCATGCAGGTTGATGTCAGTGGTGACACTGAGCGGTGCCAGCAGGTCAGGCTCGACACCCAGTTTGAGCGATCGCACCGCCTCGGCCAGCATCTCGTTGTACAACTGAAAGCCGATCTCCAGAATGTTGCCGCTCTGGTTCTCGCCCAGCACCTCGCCGGCGCCGCGAATCTCCAGGTCGTGCATGGCCAGATAAAAGCCGGAGCCCAATTCCTCCATCTGCTGGATCGCCTCGAGCCGCTGGCTGGCCTGCTTGGTCAGCCCCTGGACGTCGGGCACCATCTGGTAGGCATAGGCCTGGTGGTGGCTTCGTCCGACCCGGCCGCGCAGCTGGTGCAGCTGGGCCAGGCCGAACTTGTCGGCCCGGCTCATCACGATGGTGTTGGCGGTGGGTACGTCGATTCCGGTCTCGATGATGGTCGAGCACAGCAGCAGGTTGCTGCGCTGGGCAATGAAATCGCGCATGACTGATTCGAGTTGGCGTTCGGGCATCTGGCCGTGCGCGACGGCGATGCGCGCCTCGGGCAGCAGTTCTTCCAGTTTGGCGCGCCGGTTCTCGATCGTCTCGACCTCGTTGTGCAGGAAATAGACCTGGCCGCCGCGCTTGAGTTCGCGCAGGACGGCTTCGCGGATCACTCCGTTGCCCTCGGTCCGCACAAAGGTCTTGATCGCCAGACGGCGCTGCGGTGCGGTTGCGATCACGCTCAGATCGCGCAATCCTTCGAGCGCCATGCCCAGCGTGCGCGGAATCGGGGTCGCTGTCACCGTCAGCACGTCGACTTCGGCGCGCAGCGCCTTCATCGCTTCCTTGTGGCGCACGCCGAAGCGGTGTTCCTCGTCGATGATCAAAAGCCCCAGATTGTGAAATCGGGTGTCCTGGCTGAGCAGCTTGTGGGTGCCGACCACGATGTCGACTGTGCCATCAGCCAGGCCTTTCATCGCGGCACTGATCTCCTTGCCCGAACGAAAACGGCTCATCTCCGCAACCTTGACCGGCCACTTGCCGAAGCGGTCGACCAGGGTCTGGAAGTGCTGCTCGGCCAGCAGCGTGGTGGGCGCCAGGATGGCCACCTGCTTGCCACCGGTGACCGCGATGAATGCGGCGCGCAGCGCAACCTCGGTCTTGCCAAATCCGACGTCGCCACAGACCAGCCTGTCCATCGGGCGCGGGCTGATCATGTCCTGGATCACCGCGTGAATGGCTGCACGCTGGTCGGGCGTTTCCTCGAAGCCGAAGTCGTTGGAAAAGGCTTCGTAGTCGTTGGGCGAGTAGCGAAACGCATGGCCTTCGCGCAGGGCGCGCCGGGCGTAGATGTTGAGCAGTTCGGCGGCCGAGTCGCGCACCTGCTCGGCGGCCTTGCGCTTGGCCTTTTCCCATTGGCCCGAGCCCAGCTTGTGCAGTGGCGCCTCGTCGGCGCTGACACCGGTATAGCGGCTTATCAGCTGGAGTTGGCTTACCGGCACATACAGCACCGCAGCACCGGCGTATTCCAGATGCAGAAACTCCTGGACCGCGCTCTGGCCTTCGGCGTCCTGTGGGCCGAGATCCAGGTTCACCAGACCCCGGTAGCGGCCCACGCCGTGTGCGCTGTGCACAACCGGGTCGCCGATATTGAGCTCGCTCAGGTCCTTGATCAGCGCATCGACGTCGCTGACCTGTTCCTGTTTCCTGCGCCGGCGCGTGACCGGCCCGGTCGCGAACAGTTCGGTTTCGGTGACGAAATCGACCGCATGCTCAAGCCACGCAAAGCCGTTCATCAGGCTGGACGTGGCCAGGCCTATCGGTTCGGCGCTGTCCAGGAACTCCTGCAGCGAATCAAAGCGCACCGGCTCGATCTGGCTGGCATGCAGGAAGTCGAGCAGGCTCTCGCGCCGCCCGTCGCTTTCGGCCAGCACCAGTACCCGATGGACACTGGTCTGCATATGCTGCTTGAGCCGGGCCAGCGGATCATCGGCGCCGCGTACGACCGTCAGCGCTGGCAGGCTGCGCCAGCTGTTCTGCGCGTCATGCGCTGCAGCGCTGACCGCGTCAGGCTCGCGCAGCGCCAGTTGTGCAAACGGCTTGGCACGGGCGTAGAACTGCTCGGCGTCGAGGAACAACGCCTGCGGGGCAAGAATCGGCCGCTCGGGATCGCCCTGAAGCAGGCGGTAGCGCTCGCGGGTGTCCTGCCAGAAACGCGAAAAAGCAGACTCCATGTCGCCGTGCAATACCACTGTCGGCTCGTCGCCCAGGTAGTCAAATACCGTCGCGGTCTCGTCGAAGAAAAGTGGCAGGTAGTACTCGATACCAGCCGTCGCGACCCCTGCGCCCATGTCCTTGTAGATACGGCTCTTGGTCGGGTCACCGTCGAGCAGTTCACGCCAGCGCCCACGAAACCGGGCCCGGGCCGGGTCGTCCATCGGGAACTCGCGCCCAGGCAGCAGGCGTATTTCAGGCACTGGGTACAAGCTGCGCTGGTTATCGGGATCGAAGGTCCGGATACTGTCGATCTCGTCGTCGAACAGGTCGACCCGATAGGGTACGGCCGAACCCATGGGATACAGGTCGATCAGGCTGCCGCGCACCGCGTATTCGCCCGGGCTGACGACCTGGCTGACATGGTTGTAGCCCGCCAGCGTGAGCTGGGCCCGCAGCCTGGCCTCGTCGAGCTTCTGCCCGGTCTTGAAGTGGAAGGTGTAGGCGGCCATGAAGGCCGGTGGCGCCAGCCGGTACAGCGCCGTCGTGGCCGGAATCAGCACCAGGTCGGCGCCTTGCTCCTGGCCCTGGCGCGAGATGCGCCACAGGCTCGCCAGTCGCTCACTGATCAAATCCTGGTGCGGCGAGAACGTGTCGTAGGGCAGGGTTTCCCAATCCGGGAACACCACCGCGCGCACCTCGGGTGCAAAGAACGGAATTTCCTCCAGCAGTCGCTGGGCGTCGCCCGCTTGCGCAGTCACGACGGCCGTCAGTCGCCCGCGCGCCTTGTCGGCGCTGGCCTGGCGCGCCAGCAGCAGCGCATCGGCCGAGCCGCTTGGACGCGCCAGCGTGAATCGTTGGCCGGGTTTGAGTTTTGGCAGGTCCATGCAG
>JBBKVW010000331.1:0-3702 GCA_037968655.1 Burkholderiaceae bacterium | reverse complement strand
GCCTACACGCCGCCGCCGGTGCACGCCGCCATGCCGCCGCGGCAACCACAAGCAGCGCCGCCGCCGGTGCACGCCTCCGTGCCGCCACGCCAACCACAAGCAGCGCCGCCGTCGGCCGCAGCGCCGGCTCGGGAACCCGACGGCGACACCAAGGCCTTGTGGGACGCCTTCTGCGACGGGGCGCAACTGTCCTTGCCATCGCGGCCGCAGCTGACGCCCGAGCTGATGCGCCTGATCGGCGGCACCCTGCGCCAGGCCGTCGAGGGCACGCTGCAGCTGAGTGCGATGCGCACCGTGGTCAAGCAGGAGCTCAATGTGCAGGTGACGACGATCAAGACCCGCGGCAACAACCCCTTGAAGTTCGCGCCGGATGCGGCGGCCGCGCTGGCGCAGATGGTGCAGCCGCCGATGCGCGGTTTCATGGCCGCGCCCGAGGCGATGCAGGACGTGATGACCGACCTGCTCGGCCACGCCGCCGGCACGATGGAGGGCACGCGTGCCGCGCTGCAGGGCATGCTGCGACGCTTCGAACCGGCGCGGCTGGAAGCCCAGCTCGCGCAGGGGGGCGTGCTCGACAAGCTGATGCCGGGCAATCGCCGCGCGCAGCTGTGGGAGCTGTACCTGCAACACTTCGGTCGCATCAGCGAAAGCGCGCGCGAAGACTTCGACGAGTTGTTCGGCAAGGCCTTTGTCAAGGCCTACGAAGAGCAGGCCGATCGCGTGGCGGCCGCCAGACGGAATAACGCTGCCCGCTGACGCGCCATGGCAAGTCGCATTGCAGCATGGTTGCCATCTGGTGTACGCCATCGGCGTGGCCAACGGGTTAGCGGCCGGCACCATCGGGCGGCCGATTGCGGTCTGGATCGGCAGACCCCAAAAGGGTGTCCTGCAATAGCGCAACATAGCAACGAGTTGGCGGCCCACAGCATAGGGCCGCCGTTTGCGGCTTGGACCAGTGGACGCTACAGGGTGCCCTGAAACAGCGCGACAAAACGGTCCGCCGCGGGCAGGCCGCGCATGACGGTCACCGGTGGCGGCGTCTCACTGGTGGCGATTTGCGCCCACCAGATGGAGTGCCCTTGCAGGCGTGCGGTGAGCGCGCGCAGCACGACTGCAGCCGCGTCTTGCGGCCAGTCGCCGTGGGCCGGATGCAGTTGCCACTCGCTCGTGAACGCCTGAGGCGGCGCGGCGCGGGCAGCTGCTGTTGCCAACGGCGTGCCCGCAGCGGCCAAAGCCGACTCGAATGCATCCAGCGTGGCCTGGCCCTGCAAGGTCTGCAGTGCACACGCGCCCGCGCTGTGGTACCACTGCGCCCATTGCGCCAGCGCCTGTGGCTCGGTCGGGGCGTCGTCTGTGCCGAAGGCCACCACCAGCGGAAAGTAGCGCCCCACCGCATCGACGCTTGGCATCATCACGCCAAACCACCACTGCGCGTCGACGACCTGCGGCGACCAGGCGAAGCACCACAGCGGCGCTGTCAGGTAGTTGTCGAGCCAAGCGTCACCAAGCGACGCGCGGCTGGCGGCTAGGCCTTGCGACAGCCAGCCATCACAGGTGGTGACGAAGTCGCCCGGCAAGCGGCGGTGGGCAAAGTCGCCGAGCATGGGCAGCTTGCCGTACCAGCCAGGGGTTGCCATTTACAGGCCCGTCGGGCAGGTGAACTCGTCGAGCTCGCGAAGGCGAAACGGGCTGCGCACGCTGCTCGTCGTGACGTCGAAGGTCGCCTTGCGGCCGTTGACGTTGAAGATCACGCGAAAGCGTTCCGGCGCCGGGCTTGGGTCGATCTGCAGCCGGTCGAACATGCGAAACAGCGCCCAGGGACCGGAGGTCACCATGCCCGAGCTGCCAGTGGCCGACGGCGGTGACAACTCGACGCGCACCTGGGTGCTGCCGCGTGGTCCCGGCCACTGGACGGATACCGGTATCTGCGGACCGTGCGCGTATTTGACGATCTGACCATCGACGTCCAGGATGAACTGGGTGATGGTCGTGTCCATCTCGCCGGGCGTGAAGTCGAGTTTCAGGCCCGGCACGGCGCCACCGCTGCGAAAGAAGGTCTCGCTGATCATCGCGGCACGCTGGAAGGTGAGCAGTGCGCCCGGGCCGCCCATTGACGCGCCGGCCTGCTTTCGGAACGACCATGGTCGCGTGGACGTGTCGACGAAAGGCTGCAGGTTTTTCTGGAAGAAGTCGTCGAACATGCCGTTGGGCGAGAACAGGCGCGCGAAGTCTTCCTGCGTGACATCGCGCGCGCTGCTGCGCACGAACGGGTAGCGACCCGACGTGGCCTGGCGGCAGAACTCACCGATCTGCGAGTTGATGGCGTTGCTCAGGTTGTCGCGGGTGATTCCATAGACCAGGGTGCTGCCGACCACCGACAAGGTGGTGACCAGCGAGCGAACCGGCTCGGGCACGCGCGCACCTTCGGCCTTGACCTTGTTCGGCACCTCCGACGGGGGTGGCGGGCTGCCGGCCTTGACCGCGGTGTCGGCCGCATTGAGGAAGGTGTAGATATCGTTCAGCAGCGCGATCGTGCCGTCTACCGGCGCCGGGCCCTGGCCACCGGGACTGGTGACGAACTGGCGCAAGGAGGTGAAGCGGTTGTCGACGATGCTTTCGATCTGCTCCCTGGGTGTGTCCGCGGCCTTGTCCGGCGCGGTGCCGAACAACTGGCCAAGTTCCTTGCGCGATTTCTCGATCTTGTCGCGCACCACAGTGCCCGCTTTGCCCGCAATGTCGGGGGCAAGCGACAGGGTGGTCTCGCGCGACATGGCGCGCAGCAACGGCGCCAGCGGGTTGTCGGGTGCCGAGAGCGTGCGGGCGGTCTGCACCGCTTCGGCCAATGATGTCGGCGTCTGCAGTTTGAGGTCGGCAATGAAGTCCTCCCACACCTGTACGTAGTCGTTGAGGTAGATGCGGCGCACCTGGTCGGCAACCTGCGCTTGGGCTGACCCCGGCACAAGCGCGGGCCGGTCAATGCGGGGCACGCCCAGAACCCAGACTTCCTCGTCGGCCAGTTGCTGCGAGACGCTGGTCACTTCCTTCTGAAAGCCCTTGTGATAGCCGTCATAGGTGAACACGCCCGGGATGCCCACGGTCAAGGGTGTATTGCTGGCACGGCGAAACACCAGCGGCGTGGCCGGGCCACCGGCCTTGATGGCATTGAACTCGGCGATGTCCGCGCCCACCCCCTGGCGCTTGAGCCGCTGGTAGATGCGGCTGGGCAGCGACCGGGCGGCCAGCCGCGTCTGGGTTTGCTTCAGCAAGGCCGTGTCCTGCGGCAGCGGCGAGACTGCCGGGCCCTGTGCCAACAGCGTGTCGAGATGCCGCGTCAGCGCCTCGCGCCGCTCGTTGCTGGTGTCCCTGGGCAAGGTCGCCTTCCAGTCCTCGGTGACATACAGCTTCAAGGCCTGGGCATTGAAGTGCTCCGGGTCGTGCAGCATCACGTAGGCCTTGAGCGCTTCGTATTGCAGTTCGGGGTTGACGCCGCTGCGCAGTTGTTGCTCGACGCGTAGCGCAATGCTGGGCAAAAGGCCGTCCACCAGCAGCCGCTGATAGGCGCGGTTCGCCGCCGACTCGAGCTTTTCGCCCTGGTACAGGCCAAAGCCGAGCGACCAGGGCACGCTGCCGTCGGGCGCGGCACGCGGCAGCGTCTGCGCCGCGTGCAGGCGCGGCAGCAGAGGTATCGGGTCGCTCGTTGGC
>JBBKVW010000330.1:0-2919 GCA_037968655.1 Burkholderiaceae bacterium | reverse complement strand
GTGGATTGCGCCAGATCGGATTGCGCCAGCGCAAAGCACCCTAACATCCAGCGCATGCCCCATCCCTCCGTTCTGATATCTGGCGCTGGAATATCAGGCCTGGCTGCGGCACTGGCTTGTGGCCGATCAGGCGCCTCAGTGACCGTGATTGAGCGAGCCGGCCAGTTTGGCGAGGTAGGAGCCGGAATCCAGATGGGGCCGAATGTGACGCGCATCCTGCACGGCTGGGGCCTGGAGCAGCCACTGTCGCAACTGGCGGCGTTTCCGGATCGCCTGCAGGTGCGCAGCGCGGTAACGGGTGGGGAACTGGGTGTGTTGCCATTGGGCGCGGCCATGCGCCAGAAGTATGGCGCGCCCTATGCCACCGTGCACCGTGCGGACCTGCATTGCCTGCTGCTGGACGCGGTGCGCGCGCAGGGCAGGGTGCAACTGGCCCTTGCTTGCGAACTGCAGCGCCTCGAACAATCGCCCGATGCCGGTGTCGACGTATCCGCAGCTGGTGCCGCTGCGCCGCTGCATGCCGATGTGCTGCTGGGTGCCGACGGCTTGTGGAGTCCGGTGCGCCGGCTCTTGCTGGATGACGGCGATCCAAAACCGACCGGCCACCTCGCCTACCGGGCTTTGCTTCGGCAATCGGACCTTCCACTGGCGCTGCGCAGCCCGCAGGTGACGGTCTGGCTCGGCCTGCGTCTGCATGTGGTGCAGTACCCGGTGCGCGGCGGTGAATGGATGAATCTGGTCGTGGTGGTGCACGGCGACGCTGACTGGCTGCAGGCGGCCAACGCCACGCCGGGGCAACTGGCGAACTGGAACCAGGAGGCGGATCGCGCGCAATTGCAGCAGGCGCTGGACGGCAGCGCCGAACCCCTGCAGACGCTGGTGCAGGCGGTGCCTGCCTGGCGCCTGTGGATCCTTTGCGACCGGGCGCCCATGACCGGGCCGGACGAACATGCCCGCGGTCGCGTGGCCTTGTTGGGAGACGCCGCGCATCCGATGCGGCCTTACCTGGCGCAAGGGGCGGGCATGGCGATCGAGGATGCGCATGCCGTTGCCGAAGAACTGGCCACGGACGGGCGATCGGCCGAGGCGGCGCTGCAGGCATTTGCGCTGCAGCGCTGGCAACGCAATCGACGCGTGCAGCAACGCGCCCGGCGCAATGGGGCGATTTTTCATGCCAGCGGGCTGCTGCGTTGGGGCCGCGACGCATCGCTGGCGCTGCTCGGTGCCCGGCTGCTGGACCTGGCTTGGTTGTACGGTCACTGAGCCTGGCTGAACGGCCAGCTTTCTGGTTCTGACAGGATGGCAAATGGGTGCGGGCAGCGGTGGTTCGCACCAACACGGACCAAGGGGCGGGACTGCCCGAGACGGTGCAGATTGCCCAGGCAGCGCGACGCATCGACATGTACCCGTACGCGTTCGCCGGCGGCATGCACCTGGGCGTAAGGGTTGCGATGGCCTTGTTGTGCGAACCCCAGGAGCTGATTGCCGACGAACCCACGACGGCATGCGACATGACGGTGCAGGCGCAGTCGCGACTGGGCGCGGTGGCAACGTCGCCACCGCGGACGGCCGATCCCTGTCGCTGGTCGTGGTGTCGGTCTGAACGCCGCCAACGCGCCGCGGTTGCGCATGCGTTTCGCTTCGACTTATTTGCTACGAAGTGTCGTCACTGCCGAAGCTCTTGATTTCCTCGTTCAGCGCCCCGACGAATGCAGCAGCCAGCGACGATCTGGCGCTGGACTGGGGGTGGATAACCGCATTGCGGGAAGCGATGAACTCCTTGAGTGGACGCACGACGACGTCCGGGCCGGAAAATTGCGCCGCCGTCCAGCTCGAAACCAGGGTAATGCCGGCTCCGGCGGCAACCAGGGCACAGGCGATGGCGGAACTGGGCGTCTCTGCCACCACGTTGGGAGAGACGCCCAGCTTGGAGAACGCCTCTTCGATCTGGTAGCGCACGACACTGTGTTGTGACAACAGCACCATGCGTTCACCTGCCAGGTCTCTCAGGGAAATGACGTCACGATCCGCAAGCGGATGGCTGGCCGGCATGACTGCGACTGAACGTGTCGGCTCCAGCGGCTCGATGTCGATCGCCGGTCGGGACACCGGCAGTTCGACCAGGCCTACGTCGAACTGGCGGGTGGACACCAGTTCGGCAATCTGGCGCGAGGGCAGGCTCTGCACGAACACCGTCACGTTTGGTCGCTCGGCCATGAAGCGCGCGATGGCGCGCGGCGCGAGCCATTGGGCCAACCCCGGTAACACCGCCACGCGCAGAGCGCCGGCGCGCTGGTAGCGGATGTCCTGGGCAACTTGGGCGATTCGTTCCACGCTGCCATAGAGCATTTCGATTTCGCGGTACAGCGCCTCGGCCTCGGGTGTGGGCACCAGGCGCCTGCCGCGGCGCTCGAAAAGCGCGTAGCCGATATGCAGTTCCATGAGGCTGATGGTGCGGCTGACCCCAGGCTGGGTGACATTCATCAACCGCGCCGCACCGACCACACTGCCGGTCAGCATGACGCCGCGGAACGACTCGATCTGACGCAGATTGAGCAGCGATTTCATATATACCATTTTGGCATATGCAGGCCAAGAAGTGTCACTGTTCAAGGTCGGTTGGGCCGCATAGACTCCACTGGTCCTGGCCCGAAAGCGCCTACGGGATATTGACTTTCACCTCTGAAACCTGAATCAACTGGAGATAAGCATGCGTAAATACCTCGGAGTCATGAGTGCGGTTGCACTGGCTGCATCCTTTGGCGCCCACGCGGCGGAAACCTTGTACGTGGGCGGCTCTGGCGGTTCCAACGAGAAGCTGTTCAAAGAGACCATCATCCCGGCGTTCGAGGCCAAGACCGGCGCCAAGGTGGTCTACATCGCCGGCAACTCGACCGATATCCTGGCCAAGCTGCAGGC
>JBBKVW010000329.1:0-10800 GCA_037968655.1 Burkholderiaceae bacterium | reverse complement strand
ATGGTCGACCATCACGCCGGCGTGGTGGCTGTTGCACACGCCTGCAAAGCAGACGCCCAATTCGCGGGCGGTCTCAATCGCCGTTGTGATCGCCAGGTCGCAAGCCGGAAAGGCCAGGCCGGTGCCGGCATCGACCAGCACGGCGGCGCCTTTTTGCCGCGCGACCGTGGCCATGGCTTTGCCATCGGCGCGGCCGTTGCGCAGGTGGGTGCAGTACTGCCCGACCCGGCTCAGGCCGTGGCCCGACAGGCCCTGCGATTCGGCCAGTACCAGGGCGCGGGCGACCGATTGCGCCATGGTGTCGTTGGCGCCGGCGGCTGCCAATGCCTTGACCACCAGATCGGTGGCTTGTTGCATGCTCAATTGGGCCATCAGTGCAAAGCCTCCAGTACTTTTTCGGCAATCAGAAAGGACACCCGCTCGTTGGACTCGGCGCTGACGCCCGAGATGTGCGGGGTCAGCAGCAGGTTCGGGCAATTGTGCAGCTCGGCATTGGCCGCCATCGGCTCGTTGTCGAACACGTCGATCGCAGCGCCGCCCAGGTGTCCGCTGCGCAGCGATGCAGCTACAGCGGCGAGATCGACGATGTGGCCGCGCGAGGTATTGATCAGCACGGCGCCCGGTTTCATCAAGGCGATGCACTGCGCGTCGAACAGGCCGCGCGTGGCGTCGACCAGGGGCACATGCAGGGTGATGACATCGGCTTGCAATATCAATTCCTGCAAACCCACATACTTGACGCCGGTCTGCTGGAACACCGGTGTGTCGGCGTCCAGCATGGCGTCAAATGCAATCACGTGCATGCCCAGGCCCTGGGCCAGCCGCGCAGTGGTGCGTCCGATCGAGCCAAAGCCGATCACGCCCATCAGCTTGCCGGCGGTCTCGCGGCCATTGCTCAGTGCATTGCGCGGCCATTTGCCGGCGGCCACGTCGGCGCTGGACGCAAAGGCGCCGCGCAACAGCAGCATGGCGGCGGTGATGACATATTCGGCCACGCTCAGCGCGTTGGCGCCGGTGGCCGGAATCACCACCATGCCGCGCGCTTCACAGGCCGCGACATCGATGTTGTCCAGGCCCACACCGAGGCGGCCCACCACGGTACAGCGCGCCAGCGCGGCCAGCAGTTCTCCGCGCACCTGGGTGCGGTTGCGCACGATCAGCGCATCGGCATTGGCGGCCAGTTGCAGCAGGCGGGGCATGTCGTCGACCAGCGCCGGGTCGTAGACCACGTCGTGCTTTTTTTTCAGCTGCGCGACCGCGCGCTGGTCCATGAATTCAGTGATGACTATCTGCATGTTCGGTTTGGATTGGGATGGTCGGGATGGCACGGCTGCTTGCGACGCTGAAGGGCGTCCAAAGCGGGCTGCCGCGTGGCACGCGGAAGCAGTTCATCATTTCAGGGAAGAGGAACCTGCAGGGCGATTTTGAACAGTGCATACAGGCTGGCCAGCACTGCGCCGGCCGATAGCGCATAGCCCAGGGCGATGCGCAAGGTCCAGCGGTCATGGTGGGCGATCAGTAGCAAGGCGGCCATGGCAGCAGCGCCGGCGGGCAGGAAGCCCAGCGGGCCCAGTGCAAAGCCCCAGGCCAGCATCACGATGGCCACCAGTGCGCGGCGCAGCGACGAGCCTGCTTCGGCGCTTGCCCTGCGGGTACGCCCGAGCACAACCAGCGCAATGTAGACGATGCCCAGCGCAATCAGCAGGGCGCCGACGGTGCGCGGGAACACGGCCCCCAGGTCGGAATAGTCGCGCGCGGCCCAGATGGCGCCAGCGCCGACCAGCACCATCAGGGCGCTGCCGATGGCGCCGGGAATGTCGGCCCGGTGCTCAGCCATTGTTCGCCTCCGCAAGGCGGGCGCGTCGCGCCGCCCACCAGGGCCAGAGCAGGCCCAGGATGATGAAAAAGATGATACCCATCGATATCGGCCGCGCAAAAAACTCCGCCAGTATGCTGCCCTTGGCGCCGCCGATCAGGTTGCCCTGCACGAAGCCGCGCTCGGCAATCGTGCCCAGGATCAGCCCCAGCACGATCGGCGAGGCACTGAACCCCATGCGCCCCACGCCCCACGCCAGCACGCCGAGCACCACCATCTGCTGCACCTCGTGCACGTTGTTGTGCACCGCATAGCTGCCCAGCACGGTGAGCAGGGCAACCGAGGGCACCAGCACGGCCTTGGGAATGGCCAGGATGGAGCGAAACGCAAAGCGGCCGATCAACAGGCCCACCGGCAGCATGATGAGCGTGGCCAGGATCAGGCCCCAGATGAAGGTGTAGACGATCGGCGCCTGCGCGGTGAACAAGGTGGGCCCGGTGCGAATGCCCTGTACCAGCAGCGCGCCCAGGATGATGGCGTCGGGTGGCGTGCCTGGAATGCCGAGCACCAGCGTGGGAATGAAGCCGCCGCCCACCGTGGCATTGTTGGCCGATTCGGTGGCCAGCACGCCGTCGGGCTCGCCCTTGCCGAAGTTGTCGCGCCGCGGTGACGATCGCTTGGCCTCCGAGTACGACACCAGCGAGGCGATCGAGCCACCCGCGCCCGGCAGGATTCCGACCACGGTGCCGATGATGGAACTGCGCGCAAGGTTGAATTTGGAGCGCTTCAATATGGCGATGGCCTCGTGCAGGCGAAAGCTGGCAACCCGGCTGCCGGTGTCCAGGTGCGCCACCGGCGTTGCCACCAGATCGATCAGCACCGGAATGCAATACAGACCGATCAGGGCCGATACCACGTCGATGCCGCCCAGCAGGGATTTGAAGTCGCCCACGTAGCGGATATCGCCGCCAACCTCGGCCACGCCGACCATGGACAGCAGCAAGCCGACGCCGCCGCCGATCAGGCCCTTGATGGTGCTGCCTTCGCCCAGCGAGGCGATCAGCGTGAGGCCGAACAGGCCGAGCCAGAAATACTCGACCGGGCCGAACTTCAAGGCCACGGTGGCCATTGGCGGCGCCAGTAGCAGCAGAAAGCCGGCGCCGACCAGGCCGCCAATGACCGAGGCCAGGCAGGCCAGTGTCAGCGCCAGGTCGCCATCGCCCTTGCGCGCCATCGGGTAGCCGTCAAACGTGGTGGCGATGGACGACGGCGTGCCAGGCGTATTGAGCAATATGGCCGCGTAGGCGCCACCGTAGATGGCGCCGGTGTAGATGGCGCCCAGCGCGATCAGCGCCGCTGCCGGCGCCATCGTGAAGGTGAACGGCACCAGCACCGC
Source organism: Burkholderiaceae bacterium (assembly GCA_037968655.1). Classification (GTDB taxonomy): domain Bacteria; phylum Pseudomonadota; class Gammaproteobacteria; order Burkholderiales; family Burkholderiaceae_C; genus CAISIP01. Next base: position 7,588 of record JBBKVW010000329.1, on the reverse strand, counting down.
CACTGCCATCGTGGCGGTCAGGCCCGGCAAGGCGCCGATGACCGTGCCGGCAATCACGCCGCCCAGTGCGAGCAGCAGATTGAGCGGCGTCAGCGCCGCCAGCAGGTAGTCAAGGCTGCCCATGCAATGCCGTTTGGTGATTGGTCATGCACGAATCCCATCCGCAAACGGCCGGACCCGACATGGGTCAGACCGGATCCGGGTGGGGCGCGTGCCTGGCCTTACTTCTTGACGATGCCCATTTCCTTGGCCAGCGCCTCGTAGCGGCCCTTCACTTCGGTCATGAAGGCAGCCATTTGCGCCGGTCCGACGTTGAGCATGGCAAAGCCGCCTTCTTCCATCTTGCGGATGAACTCCGGATCGGCATTGACCTTGGCCAATGCGTCGGCCAGCTTGGCCTGCACGTCGGCCGGGGTCGACTTGGGCACCGCAACACCGCGGTAGGCGCCGCCCACCAGGTCAAAGCCCTGCTCCTTGAAGGTTGGGCAATCCGGCAGCTTGGGATGTCGTTTTTCCATCGCCACCGCCAGGCAGCGCACCTGGGCGCCCAGTTGCATCTGCACCGTGGTGTAGCCCCAGCTACCCGAGACCTGCTTGCCCAGCAGCGCGGTGTTGGACGGGCCGGTGCCACCAAAGGGCACATAGGTCGTCTTGATGCCGGCCATCTTGTCGAACTGGCGCTGCGCCAGATGGTTGGCCGAATTGGTGCCCGAGCCGGCCAGCGTGGTCGCGCCAGGCGCCTTCTTGGCCGCGTCGACAAAATCCTTCAGGCTCTTGATCGGGCTGTCGGCCGGCACCATCAGCGCGTCGGGCGTGTAGTGGAACCAGTACACCGTGGTGATCTCGTCGGTCTTGTAGCCAACGTCTTTTTCCAATGGCTGCAGCACGATGTGGGGCAGGTTGGTGCCCATCACGGTATAGCCGTCTGCTCCCATGCCGTTGAGCTGCGACCAGCCGGCCGCGCCACCGGCGCCGGCCTTGTACTGGATTGCCAGGCCCTGGCCGGTCAGCTTCTTGAATACCGGTTCCTGCAGGCGCGCCGAAATGTCGGACTCGCCACCGGGCCCGAACGGGATGATGTAGTTGACGGTCTTCTCGGGATAGCCGGCGGCTAGGGCCAGCGGCGCGGCCAGCGCGAAGGCGCTGGCGATCAGGGTGCGGCGGATGCGTGATGTCATGTCGTGTCTCCTTATCGGTGTGATCGTCGGACCTGGCGCGTGGGCCAGGCCCCGTTTCGGCTGCAAGCCATCGCGCAGCACTTGGCGCGACGACTTGCCCCTGTCACCATGTTATGTCATGCGCTTTCGTACAGCCGTGTCATCACGAACTCGCGATGGCCCAGCGACTCGGCAGCCGTCAGGCGACCATTGGCGGTGCGCAGCATGTTCTCGAGCAGCATGTCGCCCGCCTGGTCGAGCGTGATCTCGCGCTGCAACAAGCCGGTGACATCAACGTCCATGTGCTCGCTCATCGTACGCACGGTACGCGGGTTGGCGCACAGCTTGATGACCGGCACGATGGCGTTTCCGATCACGTTGCCCTGGCCGGTGGGGAACAGGTGCACGGCGTAGCCGGAGGCCGCGCACAGCGTCACCATCTCGGCCGCTGCAGACGAGGAGTCCATGAACCACAGGCCCGGGTGGGTCGGCATCTCGGCCTTGTCGATCACGCCGTCGACCGTGCAGACCTTGCCGATCTTCTGGATGTTGCCCAGCGCCTTTTCCTCGATGGTGGTCAGGCCGCCGGCGATGTTGCCCTTGGTCGGCTGGCTGTCGGCCAGGTCGCTGGTCTTGTGGCGGTTGATGACCTCCTGGTAGCGGTCGAACATTTGCATAAACTTCTGGCGCACTTCGTCATTGGCGCAGCGTGCCGCCACGATGTGTTCGCCGCCGGTCAGTTCGGTCGTCTCGCCGAAACACAAGTAATTGCCCAAAGGATGCAGCTTGTCGAAGGCATTGCCAACGGCCGGGTTGGCGCCACAGCCGCTGGTGGTGTCGGACTCGCCGCACTTGGTGCTGACCCACAGTTCGGAGATCGGGCATTCCTCGCGCTGCTTCTCGCTCGCCCACTGCACGTATTCCTTGGCCGCCTTGCTGGCGCGCAGGATGGTGTCATGGTCGCCATGCAGTTCGATGCCGAAGCCGACCACCGGCTTGCCGGTGGCCTTGATGCCCTCGACGACCTTCTGGGTCCAGCCGTCCTCGATGCCGATCACGACCACTGCGGCGACATTGGGGTTGCAGCCAGCACCGATCAAGGTGCGGAAATGCAGGTCCAGGTCGGCGCCGAATTGCAGCCGGCCATAGGGGTGGGGGATCGCCATTGCGCCCTTGATGTTGTGCGCGACTGCCTCGGCCGACGCATTGGACAGGTCGTCCAGCGGCAGGATGATGACGTGGTTGCGGATGCCGACCCGGCCGTTTTCGCGCCGATAGCCGAGGAAGGTGGTGTTTTTGTCAATGACGGACATGGTGTGTTTCTCTGCTCGTTAAATGGGATGGTTGGGGCCAGGGCGACTGCTTACCAGCGCTTGGTCTTGATGTTGTGCACATGGGCATGCTGGCCGACCGTGATGGCCGCCACGACCTTGCCCATGTCGATGCCGTATTTCATGACGGTGTCACCGATAGCCATGTCCTTGAGCGCGACCTTGTGACCGATCGGAATGTCCTGCTTGGCCTTGACCGTAATGGTGCGGTCTTCGTCCATGATCCAGCCGGTCATGTCGGTACCGGCGCTCACGCCTTCAACTACGACGACGGCCACGGTGTCCTTGGCGTCGTGCAAAACAAAATGAATCATGGGTTCTCCAGTTGATGGGTTCACAGAAATTGTCTCGACAAGCGGGTCGAGAAAGCCAAGTGTAGAGATGCCATACGCCCTGTCAATCAAGTCATTCATATGAGTTATATGAATTGACCGGACGCAATTACACTGGCGCCAGACCATGCTGATCGATGAACTGAAACTCACCCCGCTGGCCGACGCCGGATCAGCGCCGCTGTATCGCCTTGTGAAGCGCCAGTTGCAGGCCCTGATCGAGTCGGGCCGCTGTCCGCCGGGCGAGGCCTTGCCCAATGAGACAGCGATTGCAAATGCCATGCAGGTCAGCATCGGCACCTTGCGCCGTGCAGTCGACGAACTGGTGCACGAACATGTGCTGGTGCGGCGCCAGGGCAAGGGTACTTTCGTGGCCCTGCATGGCAACGAGCGTTTCCTGTTCCACTTCTTTCACATTGAACCGCGGCCGGACCCGCGCTTTGCCGAGTTGCCCGGATCGGCGGAATACCCGCTGGTGGAGAGCCTGGGATTCGAGCGAGAACGCGCCGGCGAGATCGATGCCGGCGCGCTGCGCATCAAGCCGGGCGACCCCGTGATCCGGTTTGACAACCGCCTGTCGCTGGCAGGACGCGCTGTGGTGCACGACCGCATCACTATTTCTGCGCAGCTATTCAAGGGCCTGAGCGAAAAGCGATTGCGCGATCGGCCCAGCACGATCTACAGCCTGTACCAGACCGAGTTCGGCATCACCGTGCTGCATGCCAAGGAGCGCACCCGCGCTGTTGCTGCGGACCGCACGACGGCGCGCCAGCTCGGCGTGCCGATGGGCCAGGCCGTGCTGGAAGTGCACCGCATTGCGCTGACCTTCGGCGACAAGCCGGTCGAATACCGCATCTCGACCATCAATACCCAACTGCACGACTACGTCAGCATGCTGTCCAAGCCCTTGTAGCGCCTGTGCCTTCGCCGCCGCACGGTGTCAGGCTTTGGCGAACGCCCGCCAGCCCCACCAGATGCGGGTGACGGTAGTCACGGCGCACAGGGCCGCAAAGACTGTGGCCAGTACGACAAAGTGCTGGGGCCAGATGCACATGGCCAGGAAGCAGGCCAGGGTTTCGGTGGCTTCGGTCAGCCCGCCCAGGAAGTAGAGGGATTTGTCGGGCCAGGCCAGGCTGTCCAGATTGCGCTTGGCGGCAATGACCGCAAATGCCAGGAAGCTGGACATGGTGCCGCAAAATGCGGCCAGCAATAGTGCGGCGGCCAGAGCGTTGCGCGCTGGATCTGCCAGCGCGAAGGCCAGCGGGATCGCGGCGTAGAACACGAAGTCCAGCGCAATGTCCAGAAAGCCGCCGGCATCGGTGACCTGGCTGCGTCGCGCGATGGCGCCATCCAGGGCATCGCACAGGCGTGACAGCACGATGGCCGCTGCGCCCGCAAGATACATGTTGTTGGCAATCAGTACTGCGGCCAGCATGCCAATGCCAAAGCCCAGCAGCGTCATCTGGTTGGCGCCTAGCCCCAGCCGCGCCAGCATGCCGGCCAGGCGGTCGATGGCGGGTTTGATGAGGGTGACGGCAGCGCGGTCGAGCACGGAATTGTTGGGTGGACGAATGCTTCAGCGCAGCCGGGTCAGGTGTGCCTGGTCGGCGATGTCGGCATCGTCGTGTGTCACCATGAGTACTGGAATCCGGCGTTTTCTTACCAGCGCGAACACGAAATCGCGTACGCGGGCGCGAAGTTCGGCGTCCAGGCGCGAAAAAGGCTCGTCCAGCAGCAGGGCCTGCGGCTCGGCCAGCAAGGCCCGCATCAGCGCCACACGGGCACGCTGCCCGCCCGACAGCGTGGCGGGATTGGCGTTGGCAAAGCCGTCCAGTTCCAGGTCCTCGAGCCCGCTGGCAACACGCGCGCGTCGCGCCTCCGCCGGGCCGGGTGGCACCGCAAAAAGCAGGTTCTCGGCCACCGTCATATGCGCAAACAACAGGTCATCCTGAAACAGGATGCCGACGCGGCGACTTTCGGTGGGTAGCTGGTCGATGCGCCGGCCCTGCAGCGACACACTGCCGGAAAAATGCAGCCCCGCTGCCAGCGTGCCGCAGATGGCTGCCAGCAGGCTTGATTTGCCCGAACCACTGGCGCCCATCACGGTATGGATGTCGCCTGGTGCAACTTGCAACTCTAGATCGTGCAGCAGCACCGTTGTCTCGGTGGCGAGGCGTTGGATGTGGACTTGCAATGTCATGTTCAGCTGTTCAATGGCGCCTGGGCCGATTCCGATGCCCACCGATCCTGCGCCGACAGGCGGCTCAGCGGGCGATGGCCAAAAAGTGGCGGTGATAATAAGCGGACCAGTTGCCGGGCGCAGAGCGCGCGCGGCGTGCCCCAAGCCAAATTAGGATCCCGCATGAATAAATTGATTGTCGCCGCGCTGTTGTTGGCAATGGGCTATGCCCATGCAGAATCGACAGCGGCCAAGAAGGAACTGGTGGCCAAGATGCTGCAATTGCAGCAGCCGGCTGTGGAGTTGGTGGCGCGCGCAATGGCCGAGCAGCCTGCCCAGCTTTTGTTGCAGCGTGCCGGCCCGGTGCTGCAGCAGCGCATTCCACCTGACAAGCGCCAGGCCGTGGCGCAGGAAATCCAGGCTGACGTCAAGAAATACGTCGACGAAGCAGTGCCGCTGGTGCGCGATCGCGCGATCGCGCTGGCGCCATCCACCATCGGCGTGCTGCTCGACGAGCGCTTCACCGAGGAGGAACTCAAGCAGTTGATCGCGATCATCGAGTCGCCGGTCAATCGCAAATTCCAGCAACTGGGCCCCGAGATGCAGAAAAGCCTGACCGAGAAACTGGTGGCTGATTCCAAATCCTTGATCGAACCGAAAATCCGTGCGCTCGATAGCGCGCTCGGAAAGCGCCTTGGCCTGCCCCCGCCTGCAGCCAAGGCGCCAGCCGGCGCGGCGAGTAAGTAGCCACAGCGCTGCGCGTTCGACAAGCCCGGCGGCCCGATGCTTGATAGCCTGCCCGGCGTCCGGTTTGCGCTGATCCAGGCGCCGATGGCTGGCGTTCAGGGCGTCGAGTTGGCGCTGGCGGTATCGGGCGCTGGCGGGCTTGGCTCCCTGCCATGCGCCATGCTGGGCATGGACGCATTGCGCACTGGACTGGAGCAGATCCGGGCCCAGGCGGCGACAGTCAACATCAATTTTTTCTGCCACCGGGCACCCCAGCCCGACACCGCGCGCGATGCGGCCTGGCGCGCGGCGTTGCTGCCCTATTACCGGGAACTGGGCATCGATCCGCAGCAGGCACCTGCGTCGCCATCGCGGGCTCCGTTTTCCGATGCGCAGGCCGATCTGCTGGCCGATTTCAAGCCGCAGGTTCTGAGTTTTCACTTCGGACTGCCGGCGCCGGATCTGCTGGCGAGGGTGCGTAGCTGGGGCGCGCGGGTGCTGTCCAGCGCAACCACGGTGGAAGAAGCGATCTGGCTCGAGGCGCAGGGCGTCGATGCCATCATTGCCCAGGGTCTGGAGGCCGGCGGCCATCGCGGCATGTTCCTGACCGAGGATGCGAGTACCCAGATCGGGACCCTGGCCCTGGTGCGCCAGATCGTGCGCGCGGTCCGGGTGCCGGTGATTGCGGCTGGCGGCATTGCCGACGCGCAGGGCGTGGCTGCGGCCATGGCCTTGGGCGCTGCCGGCGTGCAGATGGGTACGGTGTATCTCTTGTGTCCGGAGGCGCGCACCAGTGCCGTGCATCGTGCCGCGTTGCAAAGCCAAGCCGCGCGCCATACGGCTTTGACGCGACTGTATTCGGGGCGTTATGCGCGCGGCATCGTGAACCGGCTCATGCGCGATTTGGGGCCGCGGGAAGATCTGGCGCCACAGTTTCCGCAGGCCAGTGCTGCGCTGGCGCCTTTGCGCCAGGCGGCCGAAGGCCGGGCCAGCGGCGACTTCACGCCACTGTGGTCGGGACAGAACAACAGCGGCTGCGCAGCTATTTCTGCCGCCGAGTTGACACAGGCGCTGGCGCGCGGTTTTTCCTGAGCATCTTGTCCTGCGCTAGCGACGCCTGAAACGGCGCGGCCGGCCGGCCCATGCCGCCAGGCTGAAGACCAGCACCGGTAACAGCCACTGCAGCCAGGCGTAGGCCGAGGTCAGCGAGCGCTGCGCACCCGAGGCCAGCGTCACCGCTTCGGTCGTCACAGTGGCAAAGCGGCCTGCGCCAATGAACAGGGTCGGCAGATACTGGGCCACGCTGACTGCAAATCCGACTGCGGCTGCCGACCACAGCGCAGAGCGCAACAGCGGCCATTTGACCTGCAGCAGAAAGCGTGCGCGGCCATGGCCCAGGCTGGCCGTGACATGGCGCAAGCGTGGGTCGAAACCGCCATAGGCCGGCCCCAGCGTGATCAGCACATAGGGCACACAGGCCAGGCTGTGGGCCAGCCACAGGCCGGACCAGCGCGCGTCCAGGCCCCAGCGCAGGCTGGTGGCATGCACGCCGACGACCCACAGCACCGAGGGCAGCACCAGCGGCAGATAGGCCAGTCGGCGCAGCCAGGCGTCCCATGTTGGCGGGGCGGTTTCCAGCCACGCAATCGACCACAGCAGCGCGGCGCCGGCGCTGGCCAGGGCCAGTGTCAGCGTGGTGCCGATGGTTGCAGAGCTGGCCCAGACCGACGTCCAGGCGGCCCAGGTATAGCTCTGCGGCAGCAAGCGCGGAAACGGCCATACGCCCGAGATGCTGCCCACGGCCAATGCCAGCATGATCAGCAGATACAGCGCCAGCAGCAGGCGCGGAAACGGCCATACGCC
>JBBKVW010000328.1:0-3835 GCA_037968655.1 Burkholderiaceae bacterium | reverse complement strand
GAGCACGCAGTTCGACCGCGACGAAATGCTCGAGGCCAGCCATTTTTTGCGCAGGCTCGCAGCGGCGCCGGCCCTGCGCGACATCATCGCGCAGGAGATCCTGCCCGGGCCAGCCGCTTCGAGCGACCAGGATCTTCTGGATGACGTTGCACAGCGCGTATCCACGGTTTTTCATCCGGTCAGTACCTGTCGCATGGGTCGTGATCCCGCGCTGGCAGTGGTCGATGCGCAATTGCGTGTGCATGGCGTGCAGGGCCTGCGTGTGATCGACGCGTCGGTCTTTCCCACGCTCACCTCCGGCAACACCAATGCCCCCACGCTGATGCTGGCCGAAAAGGGCGCTGACCTGGTACTCGGCCAAACACATCCTTGACATAGACATGAACGACACCGATTTGATGCAGGCCTGCACCTTGGCTCCGTACTGGTGGGACGACGTGCCCCGACCCCGCATGGCCGAGACGCCATTGTCGTCATCGGTCGACGTAGCGGTGGTCGGCGCGGGCTATACCGGCTTGCACGCGGCACTGCAGACGGCGCGCGGCGGCCGCTCGACCGTGGTGTTCGACGCCGAAGACGCCGGCTGGGGCTGCAGCAGCCGCAATGGCGGGCAGATCTCCACCAGCATCAAGCCCGACTTCGCGCAACTTGCGCGCCGCCACGGCGAGCAACGCGCGTTTGACATCCTGCAGGAAGGCCAGCGCTCGCTGGCCTGGATCGGCGAGTTCATCCGTTCGGAGAAGATCGACTGCAACTTTGGCCAGGTCGGGCGCTTCCACGCCGCCCACAATGCGGCGCAGTATGAAGCCCTTGCGACCCGGATTGCGTCGCAACCCAAGGGCCTGGAAGTCGACGCCTTCATGGTGCCGCGCACCGAACAACGCAAGGAGCTTGGCTCCGACCTGTATTGGGGCGGTGCGGTGTATACGCAGCACTGCTCCGTCCATCCTGCGCGTTACCACCAGGGACTGCTGGAGCGCGCGATGTCGGCGGGGGTGCAGGTGGCGGCCCGCTGTGCGGTGCAGGGCATCACCCGTCAAGGCGGGTCCTTCCTGCTGGCCACCGCACGCGGCCAGGTGCTGGCGCAAGATGTCGTGATTGCGACCAATGGCTACACCGGCAGCCTGACACCCTGGCTGGCGCGTCGCGTGATCCCGATTGGCAGCTACATGATTGCGACCGAGCCGCTGCCAGAAGGCCTGATGGATCGCCTGTTTCCGACCAATCGGATCGTCAGCGATACGCGCAAGGTGGTGTATTACTACCGGCCCTCGCCGGACCGGCGCAGGGTCCTGTTCGGCGGGCGGGTGTCGCACCAGGAAACCGATCCCCGCGTCAGCGGACCCAAGCTGCATGCCGACATGGTGCGGCTGTTCCCCGAGCTGCGCGCCACCCGCATCAGCCACTCCTGGTGCGGCTTCGTTGCATACACTTTTGACGAACTGATGCATGTGGGAAAACACGAGGGCATGCATTACGCGATGGGCTACTGCGGCGCCGGTGTGGGCACCTCCAGCTATTTCGGCATGCGGCTGGGTCAACAGGTGTTGGGGCGCAAGGAGGGCAAGACCGCCCTGGACGGCCTGGCGTTTCAGACCCGCCCGTTCTACACCGGGAATCCCTGGTTCCTGGCGCCTTCGGTGGCCTACTACCGCTGGCGCGACAGCCGTCCCGTGTAGGGACGGGCCTGTCGAACCCTGATCGATGAGCCGGGCTGCTTCACTTAGACTAGTTCAGTGATCGAGCAGTGATTGAACTTTCCGCTCGCGTTTCTCTCAGTCCAGTACCTTCCACTACATGATCAGGAGACCCATGCAACGCAAGACCGCCGCCGATTTCGACCAGGAACTGCTGATTCTGTTTGACGCCTATGTACACGGCGGCATCGATCGGCGTGGATTTCTGGAACGGGCGCAGAAGTTTGCGGTTGGCGGCGTGACAGCCGGCATGCTGCTGACGTCGCTCAGCCCTAACTTCGCCGCCGCGCAAGTCGTTCCCAAGGACGACAAACGCATCAAGACGCAGATGCTGGAATACCCTTCGCCTAACGGCTCGGGCACCATGAAGGGCTACCTCGCAGTTCCCGCCAATGCCAGCGGCAAGCTGCCCGGGGTGCTGGTGGTGCATGAAAGCCGCGGCCTGAACCCGCACATCGAAGACATTGCCCGGCGCCTGGCGCTGGACAATTTCGTTGCTTTTGCGCCCGACGCGCTGACGCCGCTCGGTGGCTACCCCGGCGACGAGGACAAGGCACGCGAATTGTTCGGCAAGCTCGACCAGGCCAGGACGCAGGAAGATTTTGTGACCGCGGCGCAGGTGCTCAAATCACGCCCCGAATGCACCGGCAAGTATGGCGCCACGGGCTTCTGCTATGGCGGCGGCATCGTGCATGTCCTGTCGACGCGCCTGCCCGAACTGGCCGCCGGGGTTCCGTTCTATGGCAACCATCCGGCTGATAGCGAGGCGGTCAAGGTCAAGTCACCGCTGCTGATCCACTTTGCCGGCGTCGACGAACGCATCAATGCCGGCTGGCCGGCCTACGAGGCCGCGCTCAAGGCCGCTGGCGCGCGTTACACGGCACATAGTTATGCCGGCACGCAGCACGGTTTCAACAACGACACCACGCCACGGTTTGACGCTGCTGCGGCCAAGCTGGCCTGGGATCGAACGCTGGCCTTCTTCAATCAGCACTTGCGCGCCTGAGCGCCCGCCGCCGCCACGCGAATGCAACAGCACAGTGGCGGCTCGGTCGCGCGTTCTGGCCCGAGCGTTCATCAACCCGCGACAGTGGCCGACGGCTGCTGCAAAGCAATCAGGAAACTCATATGCAATTTTTGACACGTTATGCCGCAGTGGCGGCCATGGCGCTAATAGCACTGGGCAGCCAGGCGCAGACTTTCCCCAGCAAGACGGTTCGCATCGTGGTGCCATTCGGTGCCGGCGGCGTGGCCGATCTGACGGCACGTACTGTGGCCGAGAAACTCAGTGTGTCGCTGGGTCAGGCGGTGGTGGTCGAGAACAAGCCGGGCGCCGGTGGCGTTGCAGCCGGCGAACTGGTCGCGAAGGCCGACCCGGATGGCCATACGCTGCTGCTGATGTCGAACGGCACGGCGGTCAGTGCCGGCATGTTCAAGTCGCTGCCGTTTGACACCCAGCGCGATTTCGCGCCGATTTCGACACTGGCGACCTTCGATATCGCAGTTGTCGCGGCTGCCGATTCGCCGTTCAAGTCGCTGGGTGATTTGGTCGCTTTCGCCAAGGCGAACCCGGGCAAGCTCAACCTGGGCACCATCAATATCGGCAGTACCCAGAACCTGACCGGCGAACTGCTCAAGTCGGCTGCCGGCATCGATGTGCAGATCGTGCCCTTCAACGGGACGCCAGCAGTCATCACGGCGCTGCGCGGCAAGCAGATCGATGCCGCGGTCGAAATCCTGGGACCGGTGATTCCCCATATCAGCAGCAAGGCGCTGCGTGCGCTGGCGGTCACCGGCAGCAAGCGCTCGGCGGTCCTGCCCGATGTGCCAACGGCCATCGAAAGCGGCGTGAGCGGTCTGGTTGCCTCGTCGTGGAACGCGTTGGCCGCACCGGCCAGGACGCCCGCCGCGGTCATCGCCCGCCTGCACAAGGACATCAGCGCCGCCGTCAATGCGCCGGACGTGCAGACCAAGCTGCGCGCGCTGAACATGGACGCACATGCGAGCACGCCGGAGCAGACCGCCGAGTTGCTGGCCAGTGAAACCAAGCGCTGGGGTGACGTGATCGTGCGCGCGAAAATTCCTACGCAATAAGAAGCGGGCGAGGGGCAGGGCGCATGCAGATCCAACACATCGGA
>JBBKVW010000327.1:0-3170 GCA_037968655.1 Burkholderiaceae bacterium | reverse complement strand
ATCCGCATGCCTGGCTCGACACCGCCGTGCTGATCGGCAGCGCCTCGCTGGCCTACGGCGCAGGCGCCGGCGCCTTCGGCATGGGCGCTGCCGCCGGCTCGGTAGTGTGGTTTGCCGCGCTGGGCCTGGCTGCCTTCTGGCTCGGCCGGCGCCTGGACTCGCTGCACATCTGGCGCGCGCTTGATGGCATGGTGGCGCTGATGATGTGGGGCACGGCTCTGTGGTTGGTCCGCAGCCTGTTCTGATCGCGCATCGCTGATTGCTGATGGCCACTCGCGCCCGCTTGGCGTCCGGCGCCTCGCGCGCGGAGCAACAAGCATTTGCCGGGCTGGCTGTTGGCTGTTGGCTGTCGCAGCCTGCAATTAGATTTTGCCGGAACAGCCGATGGCCTGGTGATCAGCCACGACTGCCTCGAATTGCCGAGGCCCATCATTTGATCAATAAGGCGTCGGCACGTACCGAGGTGATCGACTTCAGGTTCGAGTTGCGGTGCCTTCAGGCCCAGGTGACCCGCGATTGCGTCAGCATCGCGTCAATGCATGTCGTTCCTTGGCCTTCTCAGGGATTGGCCTTGGGCGACACGCGAACGACCTGCCCTGCTCGCAACACGATCAGGTCCGTGCCGGTTCATCACCCGCGTTGTCATACACCACCCATTGGTCGACCGAGGGTTGATAAACCTCTATCAGCAGTCGCTTGCCGGTTTCGAAGCGGCGGCGAATGGTGGCCTCAGGAATGTCGTGGCCGCCCTGGCGCACACGCTCGGCTACACGTTGCACTGCCATATCCGCGGTCGGCAAGCTCAAGAAAAACAACTCGACGCGGTAGCCCAATTGCTGCCATTGCGAAATTTTCTGTGCGTAGACCCTGCCCGACAAGGTGGTTTCAAACGCAAAGCTTTCACGCCTTGCAACGTGTTGGGCGATGGTTTGCGTTTGGTCGGGGGTTATGGAGAATGGTAAGGAGAGGCTTTTTGATGTTTCGCTGGATTATGGCGGGGCCTCGAGAATGGCCACCCGCAAGGATCGCACCGTCGCGCGATCGGCAATATTTTGGTGGGTGGGCATTGCCCTGAAACAGCCCAGACCATGCAGTTCATGGTTGCAACCGGGTCCAAGCAGTCGCGCCAAGGTCGCGTTGATTGAATCGGACGCAGAATTTTATTCTGTGAAATGGCGGCAGAACAGTCAAACATTCATCTTGAAGCGCCGGATACTAATCGTTCATTCATTAGTGACGCCAATCATGCACACAATCACTCCGTTGTCCGACCCGACGCCACTGCGCGCCGCCATTACCGCTGCCACCCGCACGCCTGAACCCGATCTGATGCCCACGCTACTGTCGGCAGCCGCACTGGTGCCAGCCCAGGCGAAGGCCGCGCATGCGCTGGCTTTGCGCATCGCGGGTGGCGTGCGTGAACGAGCCCGCGCCAGCGGACGCGCCGGCCTGGTGCAGGGCCTGCTGCAGGAGTTCGCGCTCAGCTCGCAGGAGGGCGTGGCGCTGATGTGCCTGGCCGAGGCCCTGCTGCGTATTCCCGATGCCGCAACCCGCGACGCGCTGATCCGCGACAAGATCGGCGACGGCGACTGGCAGAGCCACCTGGGTCAGAGCGCATCGTTGTTTGTCAACGCCGCGTCCTGGGGCCTGCTGCTGACCGGCAAGCTGGTCTCCACGCACAGCGACAACCGCTTGTCCAGCACCTTGGGACGGGTCGTTGCGCGCGGCGGCGAGCCGCTGATCCGCCGCGGCGTGGACATGGCCATGCGCATGATGGGCGAGCAGTTCGTCACCGGCGAGACGATTGCACAGGCGCTGGTCAATGCGCGCACGCGCGAGGCGCAGGGCTTCCGTTATTCCTACGACATGCTGGGCGAGGCGGCGATGACGGCCGACGACGCCAAGCGCTACCAGACTGCCTATGCCAAGGCGATCGACGCCATCGGCGCGGCGGCCAAGGGGCGTGGCGTGATCGACGGGCCGGGCATCTCTCGATCAAGCTGTCGGCATTGCATCCGCGCTATGTGCGCGCCAAGTTCGACCGGGTGATGGACGAGCTGTATCCACGCCTGCTGGCATTGGCGCAGCAGGCCTGTGGCCTGAACATCGGCATGAACATCGACGCCGAGGAGGCCGACCGGCTCGAAATCTCGCTCGACCTGCTCGAGCGGCTGGCGTTCGAGCCCTCGCTCAAAGGCTGGGACGGCCTGGGCTTCGTGATCCAGGCCTATCAGAAGCGCTGCCCCGCCGTGGTCGATTTCGTCGTTGACCTGGCCAAGCGCAGCGGTCACCGCCTGATGATCCGCCTCGTCAAGGGCGCGTATTGGGACAGTGAGATCAAGCGCGCCCAGCTCGACGGCCAGACAGGCTATCCGGTATACACGCGCAAGCCCTATACCGATGTGGCCTACATCGTCTGCGCCAAGAAACTGCTGGCCGCCACCGACGTGGTGTTTCCACAGTTCGCCACCCACAACGCGCAGACGCTGGCGTCGATTCTGGCTATCGCCGGTGACGACTTCACGAGCGGGCAGTACGAGTTCCAGTGCCTGCACGGCATGGGTGAGCCCTTGTACGAACAGGTCGTGGGAACGGTTGCCGACGGCAAGCTGGGCCGGCCGTGTCGCATCTACGCGCCGGTGGGCCCGCACGACACGCTGCTGGCCTATCTGGTGCGGCGCCTGCTGGAGAACGGCGCCAACTCGTCGTTCGTGAACCGCATCGCCGATGAGAACGTGCCCCTGGAAGAACTGGCGCAGGACCCGGTGCTGACGGTGCAGGCGATGTCCGCGCAGGACGGCGCTGTTGGTCAACCGCATGCGGCAATCCCGCTGCCGCGTCAGTTGTATGGCGCGGAGCGGCCCAATTCGCTGGGGCTCGACCTTGCCGACGAAACAACGCTCGCCGCATTGGCCAGGGCCTTTGCCGACGATGCGCAGCGCCATTGGGACGCCGCGCCCTTGCTGGCGGACGAGTCCGCCGTGGAGTCTTCGGAGCCCGCGCAGCCGGTCAACAACCCGGCCAACAGCGCCGACACGGTCGGGCAATTGCGCGAGGCGACAGTGGAGCAGGTCGGTCTGGCGTTAGACGCCGCCACCCAGGCCGCTCCCGCCTGGGCCGCACTGGCATCTGCCGAGCGCGCCGCGCTGCTCGAAGGCGCGGCCGACCGG
>JBBKVW010000326.1:0-23775 GCA_037968655.1 Burkholderiaceae bacterium | reverse complement strand
GGTGGCGACGCCCACACCGGCGCGCCGGATCGTGGCCTCGAACGCGTCGCGCCCGAACGGCAGGCGACCGGTCGCGGCAAGCGCGCCATACAGGCTGGCACCGATCAGGCTGCCGGACTGCTCGGCCAGGCGGGCGAAATCGGCGCAGACATGCTGCCGCGCCGCCTGTCGCGCACCGGCGAGCAGCTTGTCGGCATCGACGCGGCCGTCGCCCATGGCGGTGCGCTCGGTCATCGAGTAGACCCGATGGGTCGAGGCGATGAAGGTCGTGCGTTGCCGGGTCACCAGGCCGCGCTGCAGCGCGCGCCCGGCCTCCATCAGTTCCGAGGCGATGACGATATCGACATCGCCCGGAACCGGGCTCAGCGCCATGACCGGCAGGGCGCCGGAAGGCACCCGCGACTCGCGGAACATCTCCAGGTAGTAGACGGTGGCGCCGGTGCGCTGCGCCACTCCGGGCACCGATGTGGTCTGCGCAAGGTAGCCGTTGTGCTCGGCCAGGTCGACCAGCCAGTCGGCCAGCACGCCGCCGCCTTCACCGCCCATAGCCAGGATCGCGATCGTGATGGCGCGCGGTTCGGCGGTTGTCTCGTTCACCGCCGCGCTCATCAGGCAAGTCCTTCGAGTCGGCGCTCGATGCGGCGCTGCAACCAGCCGATCACCAGGGTGCGCAGGCGCAGCCTGACGCGGTCCCAGGCGCCGGGATTGTTGACGATGTCGGCGCGGTAGAACGAAGGGCACAGCACCGCTGCATGCGCCACCTCGCCGCACAACCCGCAACCGACGCAGCTGTCGATGACGGTTGCAACCGGATCCTCGCGCAGCGGATCCGGGTTGGGCTTGATCGTCAGCGATGGACATCCCGACAGCCGGATGCACGAGTGGTCGCCGGTGCAGGTGTCCGGATCAATGCCGAAGCGCTCGCGCACGACGCGCTCGCCGCCGGCAATGCGCCTCTTGACGAGCGGCTTCTCGCGCCGCTGGCGGTTGAGCATGCATTCGCTCTGCGCGACGATCACCTTGGGGCCTTTCTCCGGCGTCGTCAGGGCCTCGCGCAAGGTGTCTCGCATCTGCGCCAGGCTGTAGGTGTTGGTGACGGTGCGCGCCCATGAAACGCCGACGCCGCGTACCGCCTTCTCGATCGGGTTGTTGGTGCTGCGGATCGGGTTGCGCGCGCGCGACGACAACACGTCCTGCCCGCCGGTGGCCGCCGAGTAGCCGTTGTCGACCACCAGCAACAGGTTGTCGGACTTGTTGAACACCGCATTGCCGACGCTGCTGGTCAGCCCGTTGTGCCAGAAGCCGCCGTCTCCCATCATCGAGATGGTGCGTTTGGAGGTCTGCGTGGTATTGAATGCCGAGGCGCCAGCCCAGCCCAGGCCATAGCCCATGGTCGTGGCGCCGATGTTGAACGGCGGCAGGATGGAAAACAGGTGGCACCCGATGTCGCAGCTGATGTGGTGCGCGCCAAGCTCGCGTTCGATCAGCTTCATCGCGGTGAAGATCGGCCGCTCCGGGCAACCGGTGCAAAACGATGGCGGGCGGCCCTGTACCTCGTCGGTGGCCGCCTTAATCGCGAATGCCGCCGGGTTGCCATCGAGCCGGGCCAGGGCATGCGAGGCGGGCAGGGCGGCCAGCGGGAGATCGACACCCTGCAGCAGTTCGGGCGCGAGCTTGCGGATGAAATCGGCAACGCCCTTGAGCAGCACGCCACCGGTGTATTCGCCGGCCATCGGCAGCAGGTCCTTGCCATGCACCCGGGTCTGTACATCGGCCTTGCGCAGCATGCTGTTGACGGCCTGCTCGATGAAGTCCGGCTGGCCTTCCTCGACCAGCAGGATCGCGCGCTTGCCGGCGCAAAAGCGCGTGAACTGCGCGTCGATCAGCGGGTAGGTGATGTTGAGCACATACAAGGGCACGCGCGAAACACCGAACGGGTCGGCAAGACCCAGCAGCTCGAGCGCGCGCAGCACACCGTTGTACATCCCTCCCTGCAGCACGATGCCGAAATCCTGCGCGTCCTGCGCAAAGAACTCGTTCAGTCCGTGCTGCTCGATGAAACGCACCGCGGCCGGCCAGCGCTCGGAGACTTTCTCCTGCTCATGCAGGTAGCTCGACGGCGGCAGCACGACCCGGCTCGCGTCGCGCACCGGGTTCTCCATGGCGTCCTGGAGGGTGAACGCCGGGCGCTTGTTGTCACGGGTCTTGAAGCGTCCGTGCACGTGGCAGGCACGGATGCGCAGTTCCAGCATCACCGGCGTGCGGCTGGCTTCGGACAGTTCGAAGCCGGTCTCGACCGCGCGCACGATCGATGCCAGATTGGGTCGAGGGTCGATCAGCCAGACCTGCGACTTCATGGCAAAGGCGTGTGAGCGCTCCTGCATGATGCTGGATCCCTCGCCATAGTCCTCGCCCACGATCAACATCGCACCACCGGTCACGCCGCCCGAGGCCAGGTTGGCCAATGCGTCGGACGCCACGTTGGTGCCCACCGTCGACTTGAACGTCACAGCGCCGCGTAGCGGGTAGTGCACCGATGCGGCCAGCGTGGCGGTGGCGGTGGCTTCGGAGGCGCTATGCTCGAACCGCACGCCGAGTTCCTGCAGGATGTCATTGGCATCGGTCAGCACGTCCATCAGGTGCGAGATCGGTGCGCCCTGGTAGCCGGCCACATAGGCCACGCCGGCCTGAAGCAGCGCCTTGGTGACGGCCAGGATGCCTTCGCCGCGGAACTCGTCGCCATCGCCCAGGCGCAGCTTTTCGACCTCGTGGGCAAATGAGCGCTCAGCCATGGCGGGAGCCCGTGACACATTCTGCGGCGGCGACGCGTTTCGCAGATGCTCCGGATGCTGGTTGTCGTGCCATTGTTTCGCCTGCGTATGGTCCACCTGCGCGAATGGGCAGCGCGGACAACTTTGGATTGATCCGGCGGAATTTACGCAGTTCACGTCCATCAGGCAAATGGAGGGATCGCATGCAGTACATTGATGCCATCAATAATCAGGGATAACCCTCGGGGTCTGTCCACCTCCTGCATCGATGAATTTTCGTCAGCTCGACCTGAACCTGCTGCGCGTACTTGCCGCCATCCATCGCACCGGATCGGTGACACAGGCCGGCAAGGCACTGGCGCTGTCGCAATCGGCGACCAGCAACGCGCTGGCGCGGCTGCGCTACTTTTTCTCTGACGATCTGTTCGTGCGGGCACCGTCCGGGCTCAAGCCGACTCGACTGTGTGAGCAGCTGGCGCCGGCGGTGCTGACGCAGCTGCTGCAACTCGAATCGCTGGTTGCAGGCAACGAGGCGTTCGTTGCGGCGCACAGTGACATGCACTGGCGGCTGTCGCTGTCGGATCTGGGCGAGATGCTGTTCCTGCCGGAACTGGCTGGCGCCTTGCGCGGCCAGGCTCCCGGTGCACACCTGTCGAACATCTCGGTGGCGGCAGACCAGGTGGCGGCGGCGCTGGAGGCGCGCGATATCGACCTGGCGATCGGCATCCTGCAACCGCGCCACAAGGGCATCCGGTCCGACTCGCTGTTTCGCGAGCAGTACGTCGCGATCTCGTCCCCGACCTGGCGCCCGGCAACCGGCCGCGCGGGTCGCAGCCTGACCCAGCATCAGCTGGCCGAGGCTTCATTCGTCGTGGCCGCGCCGACCGCCACGTTCCACGGCAGCGTCGAACTGATGCTGACCCGCATGAAGCTGGAACACCGCATCGTGCTGCGGGCCCGTCATTTCGGCGCGTTGCCGGAATTGGCGCTCGGCACCGATTTGCTGGCGATCGTGCCGCAGATGTATGCCCGCAACATGAGCCAGCGCTACAAATTCCGGACCTGGGGAATCCCGGGCGCACCCTCGTACGAGGTGCGCCTGGTCTGGCATGGCAGCACCGACCGGGATCCGGCGCACCAGTGGATGCGTGACCTGGTGCGCCAGCTGTTCGGCCGGCCGGAACCGGTCGCGGAAACCTGAACCGGCAGCTTGCACGCCAACCAGCCGGCCGCCGCCATGTGTGTCAGTCCGGCGCCCGGCGCATAAATGCGGTGCCGTCCGGCCGTCCGTCCAGGTACAGCGATGCGGTGGCTTCGGGCGACTCGGCAACCAGCTTGCCGCGCCGAAACACCTTGAGCCGGGTTGCGCGCAGCCGAATCGCTTCGATCGTGTCGCGCGCCTGCAGCAGCACGAAGTCGGCATGGCAGCCAGGTTCCAGGCCGTAGCCATCGAGTTGCATCACGCGCGCCGCGTTGATGGTCACGGCGTCAAAACACTGGCGCATCGCCACCTGGCTGGTCATCTGCGCCACGTGCAGGCCCATCGAGGCCACCTCGAGCATGTCACCGCTGCCCAGCGAGTACCAGGGGTCCATCACGCAATCCTGTCCGAAAGCCACGTTCAGGCCATGGGCCATCAGTTCGGGCACACGCGTCATGCCGCGGCGCTTGGGGTAACTGTCATGGCGACCCTGCAGCGTGATGTTGACCAGCGGATTGCTGACCACGTGCAGCTGCGCCTCGACCATCAGCGGCAGCAGCTTGGACACGTAGTAGTTGTCCATCGAATGCATTGACGTCAGGTGCGAGCCGGTGACGCGGCCGTGCAGGCCCAGGCGCTGGGTCTCGAAGGCCAGGGTTTCGACATGGCGCGACAGCGGGTCGTCGGACTCGTCGCAATGCATGTCGACCAGCTTGCCGCGCCGCGCGGCGATCTCGCACAGCAGCCGCACGCTGTCGGCGCCCTGGGCCATGCTGCGCTCGAAATGGGGGATGCCGCCGACCACGTCCACGCCCAGGTCCAGCGCCCGTTCCAGGCTTGCCAGTGCGCCAGGCGAACGCAGGACGCCGTCCTGCGGAAAGGCCACCAGTTGCAGATCCAGATAGGGAGCCACCAGTTTCTTCACCTCGAGCAGCGCCTCGACCGCGAGCAGCCGCGGGTCGCTGGTGTCGACATGCGAGCGGATTGCCAACAGGCCCCGGGCCACCGCCCAGTCGCAATAGGCAAGGGCGCGTTCCAGCACCGCTTCCTGTGTCAGCGCGGGCTTGAGTTCGCCCCACAGCGCAATGCCCTCCAGCAAGGTGCCGCTCTGGTTCAGGCGTGGCAGGCCGTAGCTGAGCGTCGAATCCATGTGGAAATGGGCGTCGACGAAGGGCGGGCTGATGAGCAGCCCCTGGGCGTCGATGGTCTCGCGCGCGGGCGCATCGATGACGGGCGCCACGTCCACGATGCGCCCGTCGCGCACGGCAATGGCCATCGGGCTGCGGCCGTCGGGCAGGGTGGTGTTGTGGATCAGAAGGTCGAGCATGGTGCGTGTACTCCGTCCGGTGTCTTGTCGGTATGGCCCATTGTGCGGGTCGACGCGCCATTGTGGACACCACTGTCGCTTGCAGGGCCCGTAGCGCGCGCTGGGTGCGGCCAACGATTCCTGCGTGCTGGCCTGCGGAAAACCTGTGTGGGCTGACATGTGAGACACAGCGCAGTTCGACCAGTCGACTCAACGCTGGAGCATCTCCAGACAGACTCTCAACCTTGTCTCATCCAATCCAGAGCGCGAACATGGCCAGCGCAGCAGCGTGTTGATCGATCGGAAAAACTACTTTCGCAGAATGTCCGAAGGACAATTTTCAGGATTGAATTCCGGGTCAGGCGGTTATTCTTCAAATGCTCACTGAGCTTGTCTAGTGGCGGTTTCATATAAGCGCTACTTGAGAAGAGTAAACGATAGCTCCCCTATGCTTTTCTGAATCTTGGCCGGTCAGAGTCCGACAATTGGCCTGCGCAATGTTTCAATAGCGGATCGTCAAGTAGCAAGTAGGTATCGAAGGTGGTGGTCGCCGAAAGGCTAGTTAGCGGCGTTAGGTCAAGATGTCAGTTATGAGAAGTTTTCGTTCGCCGCAGGCAGGCAAGTCGGGTAGACGCTGGCTCTTTCATTCTCGAATGCCTCAAAAATTGAATGCTAAGTCAAGGTTCTTCCAGGGCCGAGGTGCATAAGGTTGACCCCAAAAAGATCGCACTCATGCGGGTCGGCGTCGCTTCGCAGAGCTGACTATTTGCCTACGCGTATGTGTAAGACTCATCACGTTGCACGGCCCAGTAACTTCACGACTTCCGTCCGTCCTGCCTTGCTGGCTATTGTCAAAGCAGTTTGGCCGTCATGATTTACCGCATTGATGTCCGCACCCCGGCGCATCAATATTCGGACGATATCTGACCGACCAGAGCGGGCCGCCAACATCAATGCGGTCCAGCCGTCATTGTTGACCGCATTGATACGTACACCATTTGCGATGAGCATCTCGACAAGACCTTCTTCAAACTCATAAACGGATTTCGCCGCGTCCATCAGGGCGGTTTCTCCGCGCTTGTCGTGGGCATTCACGTCGGCGCCTCCGGCGATCAGTGCTAGAGCGATGGTGGCCTGACGTTGATACGAACCGTATATTGCAATCATGAGCGCAGTTTCGTCGCGCTCGTTGCGTGCATTGACCTTCGCCCCTTTTGCCAGCAGCGCCCGTACAACCTCAATCAGTCCTTCCTTTGCAGCCCACATGAGCGCAGTCATACTGCGCTCGTCATCTCCCGTCTGCGCATTTACATCACTGCCCGCTTCAATTAGCAGCAGCGCGATTTGCGTGTGTTCTTTGTCAATCGCCAGCAACAGCGGCGTCGGATCCCGCGTCGACATATATTGCCATCGTGCGCTGATATCCGCGCCTTTACTGAGAAGTCCTTTGACGATCTCGATTCGATTTTTCTCAAGTTCCCTGCTGTCGGCAGAGTTGTTGCCGTCTATGGCTTCGTGAAGAGCTGTCCGACTATCGGCCGCCCTCAGGTTGACGTTGGCACCACGGGCAATCAAGAGGCGCACGTTTTGCAGATTCAGACGGTTGGCGGCCGCCCCCAGCGCTGTGCTCCCGTCCCGTTCAAAATTCACGTCCGCGCCGCGATCGAGCAGCATTTGGAGGATATCCGAATGTTCGGTGCCGGCTGCATTGTGCATCGCTGCACTAATCGCTGGTTTACCCGGCGTTCTGGCCAGCAGAAAATCGAGGACTTCCTTTTGACCCCATCCAGCGGCCCACACCAGCGCCCGGTCTCCATTCGCTCCTTTGTCAATTAACGTCTTGACCAGCGCAAGATTGCCCTTGGCTGCCGCCCACATTGCCGCAGTTTCGCCTCTGACATTCTCGGCATCTGGTTCCATGCCTGCCTTCAGGAACAGGTTTACTGCCTGGATATCGCTTTCCTCGGCTCGGCCCACGAACGTGTCTGCTTGGTACCTCATTCCCATCTGAACGATTTGAATACGCGCACGCTCTGGCGTGAGAGCAGACTGCGAATAAACCCACAGGCCCATCAGTGTTGCACCCATTGCAAACAGTCCGGAAAAAGCCGGCCAGCGCACAAAAATGCCGAACAGGTCAAGGCTCCAGCTCGGTTCAAGTATCCGAAACAGTTGAGAGACATCGTGCTCGAAGGCCGTATCGCGAACTTCAACTGCATTGCGCTGTGCGAGCCTGGCAAGTTCTCCGGGAAGATCCTTTGCCGTCGGCAAAGTCGCGCCCTGAATCAGCACGGGGATTACCCGGATATTACGTTCCAACCCTAATGCGATTTCAACTCGAACGAGGTCTTTGTCATCGGCAAGGCGCCTATGGCCGGCAGCGTCGGCCGCGGTGAGCCAACGCGGGCCGATCAAGGCCAGCATTACGTCGGACCGTCTGATCTTTGCTCGGACCGCCTCGACGAAGTCCTCGCCAGCGGCAATAGTGTCGATGTCCCGGTACACATGTTCCTTGCCGAATCGTTCGGCAAGGCGGTCGAACAGTCGTCCAGCTTGGCCGACAGTGTCCTCGCGTCGATAGCTGATGAAAATGGTCGGAGTTGCCATGTTCAGACTCCAAGTATTGGTCTTCGCGAAAACCGGAACCCTTGTGTGAACTGTCCAATTTGTCGACAGGTCAATTCACGCAGCTTCGCCGTGATAGCAATTGAGCATTGCATCAAGCCGCGCCTCCGGTGAACAAATGCCTCGCTTTATCTTCCCGCTATTCTGAACTTTACCGCCGCGAAGCGTATGTCTGCGTCCCGCTGGAATTTTTCGTTCGCGGTGTCGGCGGCTACTGAGTACAGGCCGGGTCGAGCGCCGAACGCGAACAACGCTAAGGCTTTGACCTGAATCGGTGTGGGTGACGCTGTAGGCCAGCGTGTCCAGGTCTTTGAGCAATATCCTGAAGCAGTGCAGCGGCAATCCGTCATTGGCGCATGTGCCTCTCCACGTAGTAGGTCTGCATGCAGAGAAAGTCGCGGGCTCACACGTGGTTCTCGCTATACAGGAACACTGGTCGCAGGTTGAGGTCGCCCGTCTTCGTCGAGCGAAAAGCGCGCTCCACATGGGCCAGGCTTTTGTAGGCCGCCACTGCGGCTTCAGTAGCATCGAGGCCTGACGCGGGGAGGCTAGTGCGGATCACGCACAGGCCGTCGAGCGCCACCTCCGCCTTGATGGCATCGGTCTTGCGCCGGTACGTCAGCGCGTTGTCGGCAAGCGTGAGCGCGAACTGCTTGGCCATGTTGAACCTGCCGATCTCGCATCCCACGCGCAGGCCAATGTCACCCTGGCCTCGCAGCGGGTTGCGAACGCGCTCGGTGGCGGCCACTATCTTGGTTCGGTCAGCCCCGGTGGCGGCCAGCATCTCCAGGCGCTTGCCCGCACGCTGCTCGGCCAGCGCCGGGTTGCGGCACACTACCGGGCGCTGGCCAGGGAAGTGCCCTTTGGTGAGTTCGAGCAGATTGCGCTCATCGAACAGCGAGGGCTGAAACGGTCCGTGCTCCTGGGCCAGTTCCGCAATCTGCGGCGCACGCAGTGAACTCACCCAGTCCATGCCCTGGGGTTTGAGCACCTGTTCAATGCGCGCCGAGGTCAGCATGCCGCGGTCCCCCACCCAGGCCAGATGCTCGATGCCAAAGCGGCCCTTGAGCTTGGCCACCTGCGCGGCCACGATGGCCGGGTCGGCTGTCTTGCCTTTGAACACCTCCACGGCGATCGGGCAGCCTTCGCCAGTGCACACCAGGCCGAAGACGATCTGTGGATCATCGCGCTTGCCGTCGCGTGAGTGCTCGCGCGCGGCCAACTCGCAGCAGCGCCCGGTCAGCCAGGTCGAGGTCAGGTCGTACAGCACCAACGTGGTACCCGCCAGGTGCTGGTGTGCCAGGCGTCGCTCGATGGCGCCTTGCGCCTCATGCAGCCAATCGAGCGCCCGGTACAGATCAACGCCGCGGCACTGACCCGCGCCGAGCACGCGACCGAGCGAAGAGCTGGCCGTGTCATCACAGAGCTGACGACGGGTGCCCAGTTTGGTGGCCGGATCAATTACGTGTGCCACCAAAATGGCCAGCAACAGCGGCTGCAGGTCCTGGTGGGCCGCGCCGAACCACACTGTGCCGCAGACGCGTGCAATGACAAAAGCCAGACCACTGCATACCTTGATCAGTAACGAATGCCCCAAAGAAGCAGACCCCGGTCAATCACTTGCCGGGGTCTTGTGTGCAAGCCCTGCGCGCCGCGGCGCGCAGGGCATCAGGCGAAGGGCTGGCTTATTTGGCCGCCTCCCACACCGCGTGCGAGTACGCAGCCTTGCCCGGGTCCTTCTTGATCACCGGCGAGCTGCCGCTGGACATCAGCACCTTGACCGTGCGCTCAAACGCGGCGGGCTCCAGGTAGCCGAGCTTGGGCGTGTTGGCAGTGGTGATCAGCTTGGCGATGTTCTCCATCTGGCGCTTTTGCACTTTCTCGTTGGAACTGCCCGAGGTATCTGCTGCCACCACGATCTTGGCTGCGCCGGCCGGGTCCTTGACGGCGTCGTTCCAGCCCTTGAAGCGGGCTTTGAGGAACTTGGCCATGCGCTTGACGAAGGCCGGGTCCTGCAGGCTGGACTCGAGCACATACAGGCCGTCTTCCAGTGATGCCACGCCCTGGTCTTCGTAGAAGAAGGTCACCAGGTCGCTTTCCTTGACGCCGGCGTCCACCACCTGCCAGTATTCGTTGTAGATCATGGTCGAGATGCAGGCGGCCTGGTTTTGCAGCAGCGGATCGACGTTGAAGCCCTGCTTCATGATCTTGATATCGGTATCGGGCTTGAGGCCCAGCTTGGCCATCCAGTTCAGGAACGGGTATTCATTGCCGCCGAACCAGACGCCCAGGGTCTTGCCCTTGAGGTCTTTCGGGCTGGTGACACCGCTGGACTTCTTGCAGGTCAGCATCAGGCCGGAGCGGTTGAACACCTGGGCAATGTTGACCAGGGGCACACCGGCTTCGCGCGCGGCCAGTGCGTCGGGCATCCAGTTGACGACCACGTCGGCGCCCTTGCCGGCAATGACCTGTACCGGCGAAATATCCGGGCCGCCGGCCTTGATGGTCACGTCCAGGCCCTCGGCCTTGTAATAGCCTTTGGCCTGGGCTACGTAATAGCCGGCAAACTGGGCCTGCGGCAGCCACTTGAGCTGCACGGTGACCTTTTCCTGTGCCGAGGCGGCAAAGCCGCTTGCGGCCAGCACGGCTGCCAGCAGGGTCTGGGTCAGGATCGAGCGACGAATCATAAATACTCCTAGGGTTGAAAAATTATTGGTAGGGGTGTGGTCAGCCCAAAAGGGTAATCCACGGCTTGGGAAACTTCAATGGTGCAAACACTTGGCACCCGGTTTTTGTTGGGCGCAGCCGAGTCACTTGCTACCCCGAACCGACGGGTGCCAAAACGCCGCCTTGCGCTCCAACCGTGACAGCAGGGCATAGGCCAGCGAACCGGTGACGGCCGCCACGACGACTGCCGCCCAGACCAGTGTCATATTCATTTTGAGCGCTTCCGTCGAGATGCGAAAGCCAAGGCCCGAGGTCGGCGAGCCGAAAAACTCGGCCACGATGGCACCGATCAGCGCCAGGCTGGCATTGACCTTGAGCGCGCCAAACATGAAGGGCAGGGCCGAGGGCAGGCGCAGCGACCACAGGGTGCGACTGTAGCTTGCTGCGTAGCTGAACATCAGTTCGCGCTCGAGCCGCATCGAGGCCTGCAGGCCGGCCCGTGTCGAGACCAGCATCGGGAAAAAGGTCATCAGCACCACGACCGCCGCCTTGGACGGCCATTCGAAGCCAAACCACATCACCGCGATAGGCGCCACGCCGACCAGTGGGATGGCGCTGGTGAGCGAAGCGATCGGTAGCAGGCCGCGCTGCAGGAAGGGCATGCGATCGATCGCAATGGCTACCAGAAACCCCAGGCTGCAGCCCAGCGCCCAACCCACGATCACCGCCTTGACGACGGTCTGCACGAAATCGCGACCCAGCATGGGCAGGTTATCCATCAAGGTCTGCGCGATCAGCCAGGGTGCGGGCAGCAAGACCCGTGGAACCTCCGCTGCCACCACCAGCAGTTGCCAGAAATACAGCACCCAGACGCCAAACAATGCCGCTGTCATGCTGGCATAAAAGCCGCTGCCGGTGCCACGGATGGCAGCGACGCGGCGAATGCCGATTGCTGCCAGCAGCGCCAGCGCTGCGGTCGTCAACCAGAAGGCCGTTCCTACTGGCGCCGTAGGGGTGGCCAGCGGCGAAAACATGAATCCAAACGCCAATAGCAGCGAAACCGTAACGAGAAGGGCGGTGGATTTTCCGCTGGGTGGCGCAGCGCGCTGCGGGTTCATCGGATGGCCTCTGGTTGGCAGGCGCCGGCCCGTGCGCTGCCATGTGTTGCATGCCCGCTCATGCATTCCTCCTGCTGCGCAGCACCAGGCGCTCGAGCGCCGCCATCGCCCCGGTGAGCGTCAGGCCCAGCACGGCCGACATCACCAGTGCTGACCAGATCTGCACGGTCTGGCCGTAGTAGGAGCCCGTCAACAGCCGCGCACCGAGCCCGGCCTGCGCGCCGGTCGGCAACTCGGCCACCATGGCGCCAACCAGGCCGGCCGCGACGCCGACCCGCAGCGCCGGAAACAGGAAGGGCAGCGAGGCCGGCAGGCGCAGCATCCACAAGGCCTGCCAACTGGATGCGGCATAGGTGTGCAGCATTTCGGTCTCGATCACCTGCGGCGAGCGCAGTCCCTGCACCATGGCCACCGTGACCGGAAAAAAGCACAGGTACATCGCGATCACCGCCTTTGGCGCCACGCCCGAGAGGCCGATGCTGCCCAGGATGACCAGCACGATGGGCGCGATCGCCAGCACCGGCACCGACTGGGACGCGACGATCCAGGGCAGCAGCGCTCGGTCCAGCGTGCGTGAATGCACGATGGCAATCGACAGCACCAGACCCAGCGCCGTGCCCATGACAAAACCGACCAGCGTCGACTGCGCGGTGACGGCCATGTGGAACAGCAGATTGCGCGGCGATGCCAGCGGCCAGTCGGTCATGCTCGACCACAGGTCCAGCGCCACCTGGTGTGGGGCCGGCAGCACCGGCCGTTGCATGGCCCAGGTGGTGGCGACCAGATCCTTCCAGTTCCAGCTGGTGTCGGCCAGGTCGCGTTCGATCGCGCCCTGGGCATTGAGTGCGACCGCCAGCGCATACCAGGCGATTGCGACAAAGGCCAGCACGACGGCGATCGGCAGGCCCTGATGCGTCAGCGCCTGCGCAAGGCCGGAGGAGGGCGCCTTACTCATCGTGCCCCTCGGCCAGGGCCTCGCGCACGGCATGCGCGACCTCGACGAACTGGTTGCTGTCGCGCAGGCCCAGCACGCGCTCGTCGGGCAAGGGCGATTCGATTACCTTGATGATGCGCCCCGGACGGGCCGACATCACGACGATGCGGGTCGACAGGTAGACGGCTTCGGCTATCGAATGGGTGACGAACACCACGGTGCGGCGTTCGCGCTGCCACAACTGCTGCAGCTGTTCGTTGAGCCGGTCGCGCGTGATCTCGTCCAGCGCGCCGAAGGGCTCGTCCATCATCAGGATGCGCGGCTCGAAGGACAGCGCGCGCGCGATCGATACGCGCTGCTGCATGCCGCCCGACAGTTGCCACGGGTATTTGGATTCGAACCCGGTCAGGCCGACCCGCTCCAGTTGCTCGCGCGCAATCGCATCGCACTCGGCGCGGCTGCGGCCGTGGATCTGCAGCGGCAGCTTGACGTTGCCCAACACGGTGCGCCAGGGAAACAGCCCCGGCGCCTGAAACACATAGCCATACGCCCGTGCCAGCCGTGCCTCGCGCGGCGACACCCCATTGACCAGCACGCTGCCGCCGGTGATGTGTTCCAGATCGGCGATGACGCGCAGCAAGGTGGTCTTGCCGCAACCCGAGGGCCCGATCAGCGAGACGAACTCGCCCGGCTTGATCGCCAGATCGACCTCGCTCAAGGCATGGACCGGCGCCTGATCCGGGTTGTAGACCAGAGAGGCTTTGCGCACGTCCACGGCCAGCGGAGTGGGGTCGGTATTGGGGATTGCCTCTGTCATTGCGCGGTCTCAGTGATTCTTGTTGTCATGCATGCGTGCGATCGGGCTACGCAGTTCGGGGCCGGTGCGCAGGGAATGATTGGCGAAATCAATAGCTCCGCCACGCTGGCAATCGGTCATGTTAGCGCTCTCCCTTGCGGTAGGGTTTCATCAGCGCCTGCGGGTAGCTGGCCTTGCGCGCCACCAGCACCAGCGCGACGATGGACAGCAGATACGGCAGCATCAGATACATCTGGTAGGGCAGCAGCGCGCCACCGGACTGCTGCAGGCGCAGCTGCAGCGCATCGAAGAATGCAAACAGCAGCGCGCCCAGCAGCGCCTTGCCCGGGCGCCAGGATGCAAACACCACCAGCGCGACGCAGATCCAGCCGCGCCCGTTGACCATGTTGAAGAAGAATGCGTTGAATGCGGCCAGCGTGAGAAACGATCCGGCAACACCCATCAGCGCCGAGCCGGCGACGATCGCGCCGGTGCGCACCGCCGCCACCGACACGCCCTGGCCCTCGGCGGCCTGCGGGTTCTCGCCGACCATGCGCACAGCAAGTCCGAGCGGCGTGCGGTAGAGCAGGTAGGCGATCAGCGGCACCAATACCAGCGCCAGCAGCGTGAGCGGCGTCTGTTGCGCCAGCACCGGAATGCCGAGCCAGTCCATGTCGGAAAACGGCGTGATGGTGGGTGGTGTCGAGACCTTTGGAAAGCTGACCCGGTAGCCGTAATAGCTCAGCGCCGTTGCCAGCAAGGTGATACCCAGGCCTGACACATGCTGCGACAGCGCCAGTGTCACGGTCAGAAAAGCGTGCAGCAGGCCGAACACCGCGCCGGTCAGCGCGGCGACGCCGACGCCGACCCACAACGGCGCGCCCGAGTAGACCGCCAGCCAGCCGGCGAACGCGCCGGCCACCATGATGCCTTCGATGCCCAGGTTCAGCACGCCGGCGCGTTCGCACAGCAATACCCCCAGGGTGCCCAGGATCAGCGGCGTGGCAATGCGCAGCACGGCCACCCAGAAGGCCGGCTGCGCCAGCATGTCGAGAATCTCGATCATGTGTTTGCATCCGAGCGTGGGCCGCCATCAAGGCACGCCAGGGCATGGCCGGCAGAATCGGCGCACCAACTCATTTCCAGCGCATCCGGTATTGCGTCATCAGCGTGGCCACCAGCACCGAAATCAGTGATGCGGCGACGATGACGTCGGCGATATAGGTTGGCACGCCGACGGCGCGGCTCATGCTGTCGGCGCCAACCAGCATGCCGGCGACAAACACGCTGGCCGCGACGACGGCCAGCGGATGCAGCGCGGCCAGCATCGCGATCACGATGCCGGTGTAGCCATAACCGGGCGACATGTCGAGCGTGACGTAACTGGTGCGACCGGCGACCTCGATGGCACCGGCCAGACCGGCCAGGGCGCCGGACAGCATGGCCACGAGCACCACGGTACGGGTGACGGGAACGCCGGCGAATGCAGCGGCGCGGGCGTTGGCGCCAACGGCGCGAATGTCGAACCCGAGCACGGTGAATTTCAGCAAGGCCCAGACGCCAAGCGCCAGCGCGCAGGCCCACAACAAGCCGCTGTGCAGGCGGGTTTGCGCGATCAGCTTGGACAACTCCAGCTCGCCCATCAGTCCGACACTCTGCGGCCATCCCATCGCCAGCGGGTCTTTCATCACGCCGTCGAGCATCATCGAGACGAATAGCAGCACGATGAAGTTCAGCAGCAGGGTCGTCACTACCTCGTCGACGCCCAGGCGCGTCTTCATCAGGGCCGGGCCGAGCAGCAGCAGGGCACCGGCCAGGGCGCTGGCGAGCATCATCAGCACGAACAGCAGCGCCGGTGGCAGATCGAAGCCGGTGCCGCCGTGCAGACCGCCAACGGCGACTGCCGCCAGAGCACCGACATAGAGCTGCCCCTCGGCGCCGATGTTGAATAGCCGCGCCTTGAACGCGACAGTTGCGGCCAGTCCGGTCAGGATTAACGGAATCGCGCGGGTCAGGGTTTCGCTGAGCGCAAACACCGATCCGAAACCACCCTTGAGCAACAGGCTGTAGGTCTGCCCGACTTCAGCGCCGGCCCATAGCACCAGCAGCGCACTGACAAGCAGCGTGAAGGTTACGGCACCGATTGGGGCGAGCATCAGTGCGGCGGTCGACGTCCTGGCGCGCTTTTCCAACCTCATGCGGCACCCTCGGATTCACCTGGCGCGATGCCGGACATGGCCAGGCCGATGGCCTCGCGCGTCCAGGCGCTGGCCGGTCGGGCCGCGCTGAGCCGGCCCGCGTGCATGACGGCCACGCGGTCGCCCATCGTCAGTACCTCGTCCAGGTCATCGGAGATCAGCAGCACTGCGGCACCAGCATCGCGTGCGGCCACCAGCTGATCCTGCACATAGGCCACTGCGCCGATATCCAGCCCCCAGCTTGGCTGGTGCGCGACGATCAGCCGGGGTGTGATCGGGTGCTCCGGTGCATCATCCGGATGCAACAGCGCGCGTCCGAGAATGAGTTTTTGCATGTTGCCGCCCGACAGCGCGCGCGCCGGTATGGCCTCGCCGCCGCCACGCACGTCGAACTGCCGGATCACGCGCTGCGCATGGGCATGTGCCTTGCGCCGCAGCACCCAGGACCAGCGCGAGAACGCCGCGCTGCGCAGCCGCTCGGATACCGCGTTCTCCCAAACCGGCAGGTCGCCGACGACACCGACCGCATGGCGATCTTCCGGTATGCGGGCCACGCCCAGTTCGACCAGGCGGGCTGGGTGCGCCGCCAGCGGCTGACCGAGCAGCCGTGCGCTGCCGCGCAGCAGCTTGCGGGTGCCGGACAACAGCTCGGCCAGCGCGCTCTGGCCGTTTCCCGACACGCCGGCGATGGCAACGATCTCGCCGGCATGCAATTGCAATGTCACCCCGTCGAGCCGCTCGCGCGCGCCGGCGGTGCAGGCCGCGTCCAGCTCGCAGACCAGCGCGCCGACAGAACGGCTTGGCCGCGCCTGTGCGGCGCTGATTGCATGGCCGACCATCCATTTGGCCAGTTCCTCCTGGCTGGTGCTGGCTGCATCGGCCTGCGCCACCAGTTTGCCGCCGCGCAACACGGCAATGCGGTTGGAGACGCGCAGCACCTCGCCGAGCTTGTGGCTGATGAAGATGATCGACAGCCCCTGCTCGACCATCTGGCCCAGCACCGCAAACAGGTCCTCGCCCTCCTGCGGCGTCAGCACCGCCGTGGGTTCGTCCAGGATCAGGATGCGCGCACCGCGGTACAAGGCCTTGAGAATCTCCACCCGCTGGCGTTCGCCGACCGACAGATTGCCGATCGACGCATCCGGGTCGACCTGCAGGCCGAATCGGCGCGCGACCTCGTCCAGTCGGGCCCGCGCCGCATGCTTGCGTGCAAAGGGCTGCCACAGCGGCTCGGCGCCCATCATCACGTTGTCGAGCACGCTGAGGTTGTCGGCCAGCGTGAAATGCTGGTGCACCATGCCGATGCCCGCTGCAAGCGCCGCCTTCGGATCACCGGGTGTCAGCTGGCGCCCGAATACCGTGATCTGGCCCGCGTCCGCCACATAGTGGCCGAACAGGATCGAGACCAGGGTTGATTTGCCGGCGCCGTTCTCACCGAGCAGGGCCAGCACCTCGCCGGCGTGCAATTGCAGCGACACATCGTCGTTGGCCACGAGCGTGCCAAAACGCTTGGTGATATGCGACAGAGTGAGTACTGGATCGGCCATGGACAGGGCGGCGGAGAAAAAAAAGGACACCCGTTGCGCGGGTGTCCCTCGTTCCAGTGAAGCCGGTTATTTCATCGTGGATTTTGGCTGGCCGTCGTCCACCTTGACCGAGAACTTGCCGTCCAGAATGGCCTTTTCCTTGGCCCGGACCTTGGCGACCAGTTCGGCCGGAATCTTCTTCTCGAATGTGCCCAGCGGGGCGAGCTCGGAGCCCTTGTGTTTCATCGTCGAGTACGGGCCGTAGTCTTCGGGCTTGAACTTGCCCTCTTTGACCAGCTTGATGGCGCGGTCGATGCTGGGCTCCATGTGCCATATCGCCGACGCCACCACCGTATCGGGGTACTGCGGCTGGGTGTCGATGACGTTGCCGATGGCCAGCTTGCCCTTCTCCTTGGCCGCGTCGCTGACGCCAAAGCGTTCGGCATACATGATGTCGGCACCCTTGTCGATCATGGCGAACGCTGCTTCCTTGGCCTTGGGCGGATCGAACCAGCTGTTGATGAAACTGACGCTGAATTCGACCTTGGGATTGACCTCCTTGGCGCCCATCATGAAGGCGTTCATCAGGCGGTTCACTTCGGGGATGGGGAAGCCGCCGACCATGCCGATCTTGTTGCTCTTGGTCATTCCGCCGGCGATCATGCCGCTCAGGTAGGCCGGTTCCTGGATGTAGTTGTCAAACACGCTGAAATTAGGCGCTTCCGGCTTGCCCGAAGAGCCCAGCAGGAAGGAGACCTTGGGGAAATCCTTCGCCACCTTGCGTGCGGCAGCCTCGACGGCAAACGCCTCGCCGACGATCAGCGTATTGCCGCCGGTGGCGTATTCGCGCATTACGCGTTCATAGTCGGCGTTGGAAACGTTTTCGCTGGCCTTGTATTCGATCTCGCCGCGCGTCTCGGCCGCCTTGAGCGCCTTGTGGATGCGGCTGACCCACTGCTGCTCGAATGGAACGGTATAGATTGCAGCGACCTTGATCTTGGCCTGCGCCAGTGCCAGGCCGGGCGCCAGGGTTGCCAGTGACACGGCCAGTGCCAGGGCATGGCGGCGATTGAGAATCTTCATGGTGTGGTTCCTTCGGTTTGGACAGTGATTGCGTGGGGGACTGCCAGGGGCCAACACCGTGGGCATTGATACCTGTGACGTTCGGACGACGGGTGGCCAGCGCGCCTAGGTTCCGGCGCGCTCCAGCATGGCATGCAGCAGTACATTGCAGCCGGCCGTGATGTGCTCGGGCTTGGCGTCCTCGATCTCGTTGTGGCTGATGCCGTCCTTGCAGGGAATGAAAATCATGCCCGCTGGTGCCAGTTGCGCCATGTAGACCGCATCGTGGCCAGCGCCAGAGACTGCTGGCATGTTGGAGTAGCCCAGCTTGGCGGCAGCACGGGCCACGGCATCGATA
The DNA here is from genome assembly GCA_037968655.1 of Burkholderiaceae bacterium. Lineage (GTDB taxonomy): Bacteria > Pseudomonadota > Gammaproteobacteria > Burkholderiales > Burkholderiaceae_C > CAISIP01. The sequence goes on along the minus strand of JBBKVW010000326.1, from coordinate 5,213 downwards.
CAGTCCTTGTGGAATGCCTGGGCCGGGAAGCCCGAGACCTGCTTGAGTTCGATCGGCAGGCCGCTGTCCTGGCTGAGCTTGGCGGCAAATGCCTTGACCTCGTCGGCCATGGTGTCCACCAGTGCGTCGGTGGCATTGCGCAGGTCGATCGAGAACTTGACCTGGCCCGGAATCACGTTGCGGCTGTTCGGGTGCACCTGCACCATGCCGACCGTGCCGCGGCCATGTGGCTTGTGGCGCAGCGCCGCCGCGACCACCTCCTGCATCAGGTATGTAGACACCTGCAAGGCGTCCTTGCGCAGCGCCATGGGCGTGGGGCCGGCGTGCGCCTCCATGCCGGTGACGGTGCAGTCGAACCAGCGGATGCCCAGCACGCCCTGCACGACGCCGATCGTGATGTCGTTGTCTTCCAGCACCGGGCCCTGCTCGATATGGGTCTCGAAATAGGCGCCGATCGGGTGCTGGCCCGGCTCCTCGGGGCCGATAAAACCGATGCGTTCGAGTTCCTCCTTGACGCTCTTGCCGGCCGTGTCCTTGGCCGCATAGGCATGCTCCAGCGTGAACGCCTTGGCAAACACGCCCGAGCCCATCATGACCGGAACGAAGCGCGAGCCTTCCTCATTGGTCCAGTACGCCACTTCGATCGGTGCCTCGGTCTCGATGCCGTGGTCGTTCAGCGTGCGCACCACTTCGAGCCCGGCCAGCACGCCGTAATTGCCGTCGAACTTGCCGCCGGTGGGCTGGGTGTCGATGTGGCTGCCGGTGACGATCGGCGGCAGTTTGTTGTTGCGTCCGGCGCGGCGCATGAAGCCGTTGCCGATCTTGTCGATGGTCACCGTCATGCCTGCCTGCCTGGCCCAGGACAGCACCAGGTCACGGCCCTGCTTGTCCAGATCGGTCAAGGTCAGTCGGCAAACGCCGCCCTTGGGCGTGGCGCCGATCTGTGCCAGTTCCATCAGTGAGTCCCATAGACGTTCACCGTTGATGCGCACTGCATCGATTTCGGTCGCGCTTGGTTTTTTGTCGATCACGGCTGCGTTCATTGATTTCCTCCTGTGGCTTGCGCACACTTTGCGTGCTGCAGCTCTTCTGCTTTTGGCGCGGGACCGCGCATGGATTGGTCGTTAGCGCGCAACGGCGCTCGGCTTGGTCGCCTCGGCGCGCTTGTTGGCGGCGTCGAAATTGCTGCCGAAGGTCGGGCGCTTGACATACTGCCCGGCGCCTTTCTCGGCACGCAGGTCGCCCTTGGCGTAAACCAGCTTGCCGCGGCTCACGGTATGGCTGGGCACGCCTTGTACCGTCATGCCCTCGAAGATATTGAAGTCCACCTTGCTGCGCTGGTCCTTGACCGATATGGTGCGGCTGCCCTTGGGGTCCCAAACCACGATATCGGCATCGGCGCCAGCGCTGATGCTGCCCTTGCGCGGATAGATATTGAACAGCTTGGCGGCGTTGGCCGATGTGACCGCAACGAATTCGCTGGGCGTCAGGCGCCCGCTGTTGACGCCTTCATGCCACAGAACGGCCAGTCTTTCCTCGACACCGCCGGTGCCGTTGGGGATCTTGCTGAAGTCGTCGCGTCCGGCGGCCTTTTGCTCGGCGCAGAACACACAGTGGTCGGTCGCCGTCGTGTGCAGGTTGCCCGACTGCAGGCCGCGCCACAGGAACTCCTGGTTGAGCTTGGGCCGAAACGGCGGGCTCATGACGTGGGCTGCTGCGGTTGCGAAATCGGGGTTGCGGTAGACCGAGTCGTCCACCACCAGATGCCCGGCCAGTACCTCGCCGTAGACGCGCTGGCCTCGTGCGCGGGCACGGGCAATCGCCTCGGCCGATTCGATGCACGAGACATGCACGATATAGATCGGCACCCCGAGTACGTCGGCAATCGCGATCGCGCGGTTGGCGGCTTCGCCTTCGACCATCGGCGGGCGCGACAGCGGGTGGCCCTCCGGCCCGGTGATGCCCATCTTGGTAACTTCCTGCTGCAGCAGGTAGACCAGTTCGCCGTTCTCGGCGTGCACGGTCGGCATTGCGCCCAATTCCAGCGCGCGCTTGAAGCTGTTCACCAGGGTCTCGTCGTCGCACATGATGGCGTTCTTGTAGGCCATGAAGTGCTTGAAGCTGTTGATGCCTTCGTCCTTGGCCAGGCGGCCCATGTCGGCATGCACTGCATCGCTCCACCAGGTCACTGCCACATGAAAGCCGTAGTCGGCCGCCGCCTTCTCGGCCCAGCCGCGCCATTGCTGGTAGGCCTCCATCAGCGGCTGCTGCGGGTTCGGGATGACGAAGTCGATGATCGAGGTGGTGCCTCCGGCCAGCGCAGCGGCGGTGCCGTCATAGAAATCATCGACCGCCACCGTGCCCATGAAGGGCAGTTGCATATGGGTATGCGGGTCAATGCCGCCGGGCATGACGTACTGGTCGCCCGCATCGACGGTTTGCGTGCCAGCGGGCGCGTCGAGCTTGTCGCCGACGCTGTGGATCTTGCCGTCGACACACAGGACGTCGGCCTTGAACTGGCGGTCGGCATTGACGACGGTGCCGCCGCGAATCAGGATGGAACTCATGGCAGGGGTCTCCTTCAAAGTTGCGCGCAACGACGCATCATAGGCTTGGCTCGGTCGCCCGGGCGGCCTTGCTCATCGGATTATTCGGATGGGTGGTCCAGTTGGCATATTCGGCCAGCACGGTCTTGCCCGAACGCTTGTCGATCTCGCCCGGCGCCAGCGTGCACATCGTGATCGTGTCGGGAACCGGGCACACCGAGACGCACAGGTTGCAGCCCACGCATTCCTCTTCCTTGATCTCGAAGTGGCGCTTGCCGTCCTTGCTGGCGCTGATGGCCTGGTGCGAGGTGTCTTCGCACACCACATGGCAGCGGCCGCACTGGATGCAGCTGTCCTGGTTGATGACGGCCTTCTCGACATGGTTCATGTTCAGGTTGCTCCAGTTGGTGACGCTGGGAACCGCCTTGCCGACCATCTGCGCCACGCTGGTGTAGCCCTGCTGGTCCATGAAGTTGGACAGGCCGTCGCACATGTCCTGCACGATGCGAAAGCCGTAGACCATCGCGGCCGTGCACACCTGCACCGTGCCTGCGCCCAGCGCGATGAACTCGGCCGCGTCATGCCAGTTGTGCACGCCACCGATGCCCGAGATAGGCAGGCCGGCGGTCTGCGGGTCGCGTGCGATCTCGGCCACCATGTTGAGCGCGATCGGGCGCACTGCAGTGCCGCAGTAGCCGCCATGCGAGCCCTGTTTGCCGACACTGGGCGACATGGTCATGCGCTCCAGGTCCACGCCCATGATGGAGTTGATGGTGTTGATCAGCGAGACCGCGTCGGCACCGCCTTGCTTGGCCGCGCGCGCCGGGTAGCGGATGTCGGTGATGTTGGGCGTGAGCTTGACGATCACCGGCAACTGGGAATAGGTCTTGCACCAGCGCGCGACCATCTCGATGTATTCGGGCACCTGGCCGACCGAGGAGCCCATGCCGCGTTCGCTCATGCCGTGCGGGCAGCCGAAATTGAGTTCGATGCCGTCGCAGCCGGTGTCCTCGACCATCGGCAGGATGCGTTTCCACGACGCTTCCTCGCACGGCACCATGATCGAGACCACCATGGCGCGATCGGGCCAGTCGCGCTTGACGCGGCGGATCTCGTCCAGGTTGGTCTTGAGCGGGCGGTCCGAGATCAGCTCGATGTTGTTGAATCCGATCACCCGGCGGTCGTTGCCCATCAGCGCGCCGTAGCGCGGGCCGTAGACATTGACGATGTGCGGGTCTTCGCCGATCGTCTTCCAGACCACGCCGCCCCAGCCGGCCTCGAAGGCGCGCACGACGTTGTATTCCTTGTCGGTTGGCGGCGCAGACGCCAGCCAGAAGGGGTTGGGGCTTTTGATGCCCACGAAGCTGGTACTCAGATTGGCCATGCTTGCTCTCCGTGATGGTTGTTGGCGCGTGCCTCGCGTTCGAGCCGCTTGCTCATTTGTTGGCGCGAATCAGCGCTGCATGCATTGCGAGCGCCGCCACTTTGCCGTGTTCGACCGCTTCCACCGTCAGGTCACGCCCACCGACGCGGCAATCGCCGCCGGCCCAGACCTTGGGATGCGAGGTGGCGCCTTCGGCATCGGTCTCAATCCGGCCTTGGCTGAGCGTAATCGCGTCGCCAAGTGCCTGCGCGACAAAGCTCTGGCCGATGGCCTTGAGTACTGCGTCGGCCGGCAGGTCGAACGTCTCGCCGGTCTCGATCAGCTTGCCGTTCTGCGACGCGGTGACCGCAAATCGCATGCCGGTGACATGTCCTGCGTCAGACAACAGCTCGCGTGGCGCCGCCCAGTGCCGGATCGTCACGCCATTTTGTTGCGCCCATTGCTGCTCATAGCCCGACGCCGACATCGACTCCGGGCCGCGCCGGTAGACGACGGTGACCTGCTCGGCGCCGAGTTTGCGCGACTGCACGGACGCGTCGACGGCAGTCATGCCGCCGCCGATCACAACGACCTTGCGGCCGACCGGAACCTTGCTGAAATCCTTTGCCTGGCGCAATTCGGCGATGAATTCGACCGCATTGCGCAGCCCGGTTACCTCCGGTTCGGTGATGCCGATGGCATTGACCCCAGCCAGGCCCATACCCAGGAATACCGCGTCGTAGTCAGCGATCAACTGATCCAATGTCACATCGCTGCCCAGCGCCGTTTTATTGCGGATTTCAATGCCGCCGATCGACAGCAGCCATTCGATCTCGCGCTGGGCGAAGTTGTCCACCGTCTTGTAGGTGGCCAGTCCATATTCGTTCAAGCCGCCGGGCTTGGCATTGGCGTCGTACACCACCACGTTGTGGCCCATCCGCGCCAGCCCGTGCGCGCAGGACAGGCCGGCCGGTCCAGCGCCGACGACCGCGACATTGCGTCCGGTCGGCGTGGCACGCGTGAACAGCGGCGCGCCTGGATTGGCGAAGTAAGCATCAGTGGCATAGCGCTGCAGCTGGCCGATCTCGACTGGCTTGTCTTCCAGCGTGTTGCGCACGCAGGCCTGCTCGCACAGCACCTCGGTCGGGCAGACCCGGGCGCACATGCCGCCCAGCGGGTTCGATTCCAGAATGCTGCGCGCTGCACCGCGCAGGTTGCCATCGGCAATGCGCCGGATGAAGGAGGGCACATCAATGCTGGTGGGGCAAGCGGTGGCGCAGGGTGCGTCATAGCAGTACAGGCAG
>JBBKVW010000325.1:0-5979 GCA_037968655.1 Burkholderiaceae bacterium | reverse complement strand
CAGTGCCAGCGCGAGGGCGTGGTCGACTTTGGTGAACTGATGCTGCGCAGCTATGAACTGTTGCAGGGCAACGACCCGATTCGCGAGCATTACCAGCGCCGCTTTCGCCATATCCTGATCGACGAATTACAGGATACCAACCGGCTGCAATACGCCTGGATCAAGATGCTGGCCGGCGCTTCCGCTGGCGCGACTATTGCCGGCGACCCCGACTTCCGGCCCACGGGCTGCGTGCTGGCGGTGGGCGACGACGACCAGAGCATCTACGCCTTTCGTGGCGCACGAGTTGGCAACATGGCCGATTTCGTGCGCGAGTTCAAGGTGCTGCACCAGATCAAGCTGGAGCAGAACTACCGCAGCTACAGCAACATCCTGGACAGCGCCAATGCGCTGATCAGCCATAACAACAAGCGCCTGGGCAAGAACCTGCGCACCGACCAGGGGCCGGGCGAGCCGGTGCGGGTGCTCGAGTCGCCCAGCGATCTGGCCGAAGCGCAGTGGATGGTCGAGGAGATGCGCCAATTGGTGCGCGAGGGCATGCAGCGCAAGGAGATCGCAGTGTTGTACCGCAGCAATGCGCAGAGCCGCGTCATCGAGACCGCCCTGTTCAACGCCGGCATGCCGTATCGGGTCTATGGCGGACTGCGCTTTTTCGAGCGCGCCGAGATCAAGCATGCGCTGGCTTATCTTCGCTTGCTTGAGAACCCGGGTGATGACACCAGTTTCCTGCGTGTGGTCAATTTTCCGCCGCGCGGCATCGGCGCGCGCAGCCTGGAGCAGTTGCAGGATGCTGCGCGCAGTTCCGGCAAGTCGCTGCATGACGCCACGAGCGCGGTGTCGGGCAAGGCTGGCGCCAACCTGGGCGGCTTTGTGGCCCGCATCGATGTGCTGCGCGAACAGACGCAAGGCCTGTCGCTGCGCGAGATCATCGAACTGCTGCTGGAGCACAGTGGTTTGATCGAGCACTACAAGGGCGAACGCGAGGGCGCCGACCGGGTCGAGAACCTGGAAGAACTGGTCAATGCAGCCGAGAGCTTCGTCACCCAGGAAGGTTTCGGGCGTGACGCGATAGCCCTGCCGGTGGATGAACTGGCGCCCTCCGACGGCCAGGGTGGGGACGTCATGGCAGCGCCAGACGCAGAGACCGGCGAGACCTTGTCGCCACTGGCGGCCTTCCTGACCCACGCCGCGCTGGAGTCGGGCGACAACCAGGCCCAGGCCGGGCAGGACGCGATCCAGCTGATGACGGTGCATGCCAGCAAGGGCCTGGAGTTCGACTGCGTTTTCATCGGTGGACTGGAGGAGGGCCTGTTTCCGCACGAGAACTCGATGAGCGACCATGACGGGCTGGAGGAAGAGCGTCGCCTGATGTACGTCGCCATCACCCGGGCCCGCAAGCGCCTGTACCTGAGCCACTCCCAGACCCGCATGCTGCACGGCCAGACCCGCTACAACATGCGCAGCCGTTTTTTCGACGAGCTGCCCGAGCAGGCGCTCAAATGGCTCACTCCCAAGCGCGCCGGATTTGGCGATCTGACTGGTTCAGCCGCCAGTTCGGGATTTGCCCAGCGCGATTTCGGCTCGGCCGGGCGGACGATTCCCGCGCATGCCGGAACTGCACCCGTGCAGCGATCATCGGGCGCCGGCCATGGACTGCGCGTCAACATGAAAGTGTTCCATACCAAGTTCGGCGAAGGCACGGTGCTGGTGCTCGAGGGCGTGGACGCCGATGCGCGGGCTCAGATCAGTTTTGTGCGCCATGGTGTCAAATGGCTGGCCTTGTCGGTCGCCAAGCTGACGCCGGTGCCCTGAGCGATGGGTGCTTGCAGGATGCCGGTGGAACTGAATTGCCTCCGCGCAAGTCCCAAAAGTTTCTAGATCACGGAGAAAACATGAAGCTCAGCGTTGTCAGTGTGATTTTGCTCATCGGTCTGGCCGGCATGTCGGCGCAGGCGGCCGATACCGGTCCGGTCGCCACCCAGCCCAGCGCGGGTGAGCGTCTGACCGTTGCCCGCCAGGCGATCAAGGCCAAGGATTGGAAAAAGTCGTTGGCCGAACTCAATCTGGCGCTGCGCGATGAGCCGCGCAACGCCGACGTGCACAACCTGCTGGGCTACAGCTACCGCAAGCAGGCCACTCCGAATCTGCCCAAGGCCTTCGAGCACTACAACACGGCGATCAAGCTGGACCCGCGCCACAAGGGCGCGCATGAATACATCGGCGAGGCCTACCTGATCGACAAGAAACCGCAGGAAGCGGAGAAGCACCTCGCCGCGCTGGAGAAAATCTGCGGCAACACCCAATGCGAGGAGTATGCCGACCTGGCCAAGGCAATAGCCGAATACAAGACCAGGAACTGATGCAAGGGGCTGGCCGCTGGCTGATGCCGGTGGGTGCCAGCCCGGGGCCAGTAGCGCGGGCTGGCGTGCTCAGCGCCTTGGCATCAAGGCCGGGTGGTTTTGCCCGGGCTTTTCTTCCATGTAGCCGCGCCCGTCCATGACGCCTTTCTTGCCCGCGATCTGCCACGCGGTACGCTCACCCGCCAGCCGTGCCAGCACCTCGAGTTCCTCATCGGAGTGGTTGATGGCGCCGGCAGGCGTCAACATGCGGCCCTGGCGCGGCTGCACCTCGGCCCAGAACGCCTGGTGGTAGTCGGAGTGGCTGGTCAGGTTTTCATTGCCCGCCGCGATGTCGACCGTGCCATAGCAATTGCAGAAGTAGCTACGGCCATTGTCCTTTTGCGATACCTCGGTGTAGACGCCGGTGCCGCGAATGCCGGCAGTCATTGTCGGCGTCACGACCTGGCGGGTAGCACCCTTGCCCCAGACGCTGGCGACGGCTCCGGCAAACAGGCGTAGTACGGTGACTGTATTGATCGAACCGCCGCGCTCCACCGACATCTGCGTGTTCTGGCGGACGTTGAATGATGCATTGCCAACAACGAAGATCAGCGTGGCACCTGGACCGGTGGAGACCTGATCGCCAGTTTGTATGGTGTGCTGCGGTAACAGGCGCTGGCCGTTGAGTAGTGCGTCGCCCTGCAACTCGACGATATTGCTGCGCGACTGCGCCCATGCCGCAGAGCTGCCGCCCATGGCCGTCCACGCAGCGGCGGCTGCCAGGAAACTGCGGCGCTGAAACCACAATAGCTCGCTGTCCGAGCGGTCGATCAGGGTGTGACGGGTCATGCTGTCTCCTATCGTTTCGAATCAGCGCCAACTGTAACGCGGCCTGCCGTGCTCACGGCTCCAGCAATTGGTCCTCACCATTGCCGGCCGGTGGAACGCTGTCCATGAAGCAGTCCCGGAACGAGAAATAGGTGGACGTGAAAATCATCGCCGCAATCATCAAGGTGCCGGGCACCAGCACGACGCCGGCAACCTGCGGACTGCCCAGCAGCCCGGTCAGCAGCGATATGCACACGATCAACAAGATGGTGATGGCTATCCACATCAGGCCGAACACGGTAAATGCCCAGAAGTTGCGCAGGCACGCAATCAGGCTGAAGAATATGCTTTTGACCGGTGGCACATGGTGCCAATGCACCAGCGCCGGTGCATGCCAGAACATCAGCGACAGGGGCAACTGCAATACCAGAAACGCCATCATGGCCGATCGGCTTTCGGGATCACGCGCCATGTCCATCGACGGCGAGGTGCCTGCTACATAGGCGCTGGCGAAACGGCCATCGTCGAACAGCGTGGTCACGCCCATCACGATGGCCAGGCCGACGCCATACATGACACCCAGCAGCAACATGGCCTTGACCTGCTGGCGACCGGCGCGAAAGGCGCTGAGAAACACCATCGGCATGGGGAAATTGCCAGTCGATGCTTCTTTGCTGGCCGCCATCAGACCGAGCGTGCAGGCCGGCAGCACGGCCATGGCCAGACCCAGACCGATGACTGGCACCATGCTGGCCACTGACATGACGGCCAGGAACATGAAAAACAGCCCCGACAAGGCCAGCGGCTGGCGGAAAAAAGTGCGAATGCCCAGCTTGACCCACACGATTCCGGTGCGGGCAGGGACGATTTGAAGTTTCATGGTGCAGTGATGCCGGTCAATCAGGGTCTGCGGGGGGCCAGTTTGTGCGCCGTGATGCCGCGGTGGGGTACGGGTTCTATTGTCGGCGATAGCGTCGAGCGCCCAGCGCAGGGTTCGCGCTTCTCTGCCACGCCAGTCAGGCGGCCATCTCGCCTGACAGCAATGGATGCGCAACGCGTTCGCGCAGTACACGCTCGAAATGCGTCGGGTCGTGCGCCTGCAGCATCGAGGCTTCGCGCGGCAGATGCAGGTCCCAGAGCCGGGAAATCCAGAACCGCAATGCACCGGCGCGCGCCATTGCGGGCAACAGGTGGCGCTCGGGCAGCGTGAGCGGGCGCACCGAATGGTAGGCTGCCAACAGTTCAAGGCTTCGTCCCTGGTCGGCGATGCCGGTGGCCAGATCGACGCACCAGTCGTTCATGCACACCGCGATGTCGAACAGCCAGCTGTCGACGCCGGCAAAGTAAAAGTCGAAGAAGCCGCTCAGTTGTGGCGTGCCACTCGGGTCGGGCGCGTCGACGCCGGAGTCGAACAGCACGTTGTCGCGAAACAGGTCGGCATGGATGGCGCCGCGCGGCAGGGCCCGATAAGCTGACGATTCGGCAACATGGTTCTGATAGGCCAGTTCGGATTGCAGCAGTGCCGACTGCGCGGCATCCAGATGCGGCAGGATCACCGGTGCGGTGTCGTTCCACCAGGGAAGGGCGCGCAGATTGGGTTGCGCCAAAGGAAAGTCCAGCGCCGCCAGATGCATGCGCGCCAACATGGCGCCCACTGCGCTGCAATGGCTGGCATCGGGGGCCAGGGCGCTCTTGCCCGACAGGCGATTGACCACGGTGGCCGGCTTGTCCTTCAGGCGGTGCAGGTAGACGCCCTTGGGGTCCTGCGCCGGGTCCGGCACCGGTATGGCGCGGCCGGCCAGATGCTTCATCAACGCCAGGTAGAAGGGCAACTGCTCGAAGCCAAGGCGCTCGAACAGGGTCAAAACATATTCGCCCTGGTCGGTGGAGACGAAATAGTTGGTGTTCTCGATGCCGCCGGCGCAGCCCTGCATCGATTGGAGCTGGCCCAGGCCAAGCTTGTGGATCAGGTCGCCTGCCTCCTCGGGGGCGACCTCCGTATATACCGCCATGAATGCGCGCTGCGGGCCTTAAAAGCCGAAGACTTTCCAGACCCGTGTACCGCCGGTCGAGCCACTGCCACTGCGCTCGCCGCGCGCCAGGTTGCGGTTGCCCGATTCCGGTAGCACGTCATATGCGGGCATGCCGCCCTTGGGTGAGACCATGATGCTTTGCGTCTCGCCCCCTACGCGCAATTCGTCGATGCGCGAGCCGGCGTCCTCGATCTTGATGCGCTCGATCTTCCGGTCGGTCCGGGTTGCGATGCCGGTCTGGGCCGTATCGCCGGCCGGCGCAGTCTGTGCGGCGCTGGGGCCGATCCAGGCAAGTGCGAGGGCCAGGAAGCAGGGAATGACAAGACGGTGGGAGCGCATGTCCGGGATTGTAGAACCACCGCGCTCGCGCCTCGGCAGGCAAAATGCCGTGATGAGCGATAAACAAGCCCCACTGGCACTGGCCGATCCAGTGCGTCCCCCCACCTTGCTGCTGGTGGACGGCTCCAGTTACCTGTACCGTGCCTTTCACGCCATGCCCGACCTGCGCGCAGTGCCGGATGACCCGGCCAGCCCGGCGACCGGGGCCATACGCGGCATGGTCAACATGATGCGCAGCCTGCGCAAGGAAGTGCCGGCCGACTTCGCCGCCTGTGTTTTCGACGCCAAGGGCCCGACCTTTCGCGACGCGATCTACCCCGAGTACAAGGCGCAGCGCAGCCCCATGCCCGATGATCTGCGCGCCCAGATTCCGCCCATCCACGAGGTGGTTCGCCTGCTCGGCTGGTCGGTGCTGGATGTGCCTGGCGTGGAGGCGGACG
>JBBKVW010000324.1:0-8969 GCA_037968655.1 Burkholderiaceae bacterium | reverse complement strand
ATCTGGTGGACGACATCATGCAGGCCTGCCCGGCCAGCAGATCCTCCAGGCAGGCCTGCATGATGTCGTCCACCAGATCGGGCCGGCCGAAGTCGTCGTGCACCACCGGGCCCATCCAGCTGACGGCGCCGGACTTGGCAAGCAGCGCGCATTGCAAGGCGGTGAAGTCGCTGAAGCCGACGAATCGCGTGCCCTTGTCGATCGCCTTGGCCAGCGCCTTGTAACGGATGCCGGGCAGGATGCGGGTCAGGCCGTAGCCGCCGCGGCTGGTCATGGCCAGCTCGGCGCCGCTGGCTGCTGCCCGGTGAATGGCGGCAAGGCGGGTCGCGTCGTCGCCGGCAAAACGCATGTGGGTCGACAAGGCATCGGCATCGACCTCGACCTCGTGGCCCATGGCGCGCAGTCGCGCCACGCCGCGGCGAAATGCGGCCTTGTCGCGCTGTGCGCTGGACGGGGAGTAAATGTAGATATGGCTCATGGATGGGTCGCCTGCGGGTAGGAGCCAAGTAAGGCAGAGGCAATTATCTCTGGCCGAACACCTGCACCGCCTGTTCGGCGATGGCCGCGCCATGCTCCTGCACGAAGTGGCCTGCCTGCTCGAGCAGCATCGGCTCGGGACAACCGCGAATCTGCGCACGCAGTTGCTGCATCACCGCCGGGCCCAGTACCGGGTCCTGCATGCCGATCGCCATCATCGACTGGCCCTGCCACTGCTGTGTCCAGAAGTCACGCGCCTGGCGCGACAGCGCAGCACCGTCGGAATCGGCAAATTCCGGCACCATCGGCGCGAACGCGCGCGTCGCGGCACGATGGCCGACGTCGGGAAACGGCGCCATGTAGGCGGCGCATTCGGCCGGCGACATCTGCGGGTTTCCGCGCGCAAAAAGGCGGGCGATGTCGAATTGCGGGTTCTTTGCGCACATCTCGCGCCAGCCTATAAAACCCGGGGTGAGTGGCACGTCTCCGGTGGCCAGCACGGTGTTCATCGCCAGCAGTCCGTTGTAGCGTTGCGGCGCATCCATCGGCAGGGTCAGGCCGAGCAGGCCACCCCAGTCCTGCACCACCAGCACCGCATGCTGCAGGTCCAGTCGCTCAACCAGTTCCAGCAGGACCTGGCGATGCCAGCTGAAAGTATGGGACTCGACCTTCTTCGGCTTGTCGCTTTTGCCAAAGCCCGGCATGTCGGGCGCTATGACGCGATCGCCAGCGGCCAGGAAGACCGGAATCATCTTGCGATACAGATAGCTCCAGGCCGGATTGCCGTGCAGGCACAGCCAGGTGCGCGGCGCATCGGGCGGGCCTTCGTCCAGATAGTGCAATCGCAGTCCCGCCAGCGCCGGCAGGTCGCTCACATAGCGTGGCTGCCAGGGGTAGTCGGGCAGATTGTCGAAACAGGCGTCGGGCGTGCGCAGCGCGTCGTCGCGCAATGGGCTGGCAGTCATGCGGTTCTCCTGGCGTTTGTCGTGAAAGAACTGTTGCAGCAAGGCGCCGCATGCATCGGCCATGACGCCACCCTGGGCAACCGTCTGATGGTTGATGCGCCTGTCGGCAAACGGATTGAGCACCGAGCCGGCCGCTCCCGTCTTGGCGTCAGTGGCGCCGAACACCACACGCGCCAGCCGGGCGTGCAGCATGGCACCCACGCACATGGTGCAGGGCTCGAGCGTCACATACAGGCTGCAGCCGTCGAGCCGGTAGTTGCCGCTGGCAAGCGCTGCTGCACGCAGCGCTGCGATCTCGGCGTGCGCGGTCGGGTCATGGCTGGCGACCGGGCTGTTGTGGCCCACACCCAGGATCTGGCCGTCGCGGACCACGACGGCGCCGACCGGCACCTCGCCTGCCGCAGCCGCGCGGCGCGCCTGCTCCAGTGCCAGCGCCATGCCTGCCTGGTCGTCCATAGGCTGTTCAGGCCGGCTTGCCGGACTCGGCTGCGACGTCGCCTGGGACCATGCCCAGGCGCTCCATCCAGGCCGCCAGTGAACGTTCGTCGGCGTTTCCTGCGCTGTAGCTGGCATACATGCGCGCATGGGACTCGCGCCGGTGCTGGTTCAGCTTGAGCTTGCACTGCAGGTCGGTCACACGCAACTCGAATGCGACGATGCCGGCCAGCATCTTGCGCTGGTATTCGGTCCCAAGAGCGATCCACTGCGCGATGTATTGCGGGTCATGGTCGCCAATCAGCTTTTTAAGCAGCTTGTCCTTTTCCAGCGGCTCGTCGACCAGCGTGGCCTGCACCGTGCATTGAACGGCCAGGTAGTTCCAGGTCGGCACCCGCGCCAGATCGGGATACACGCGCGGCGACATATAGGCATGCGGCCCCATGAAGCTGGCCAGCGCACCCGGGCGCGCCTGCAAGTAGCGCCAATGCGCATTAGGACGGGCGCAGTGGCCCAACAAAACCAGTTCCTCGTCGCGCTGCTCCACATGCAGCGGCAAATGCGACAGGAAGGGAAAGCCATCGTCGTCGACGCTGATCAGGGTGGCCAGCGGATGGGCCCTGATCAGGTCGACGGCCACCGAGCGATCGGTGGAATCAAATTGCGCGGGCATGTACATGGTGTTGGGACTGTAGCCCAAGCCATGCCATGCCCTGCCCTGCCAAGTTTCACGGCAGGTCGAAGCGATCCAGGTTCATCACCTTGTTCCATGCCGCCACGAAGTCGCGCACGAAGTCTTCATTTGCGTCGCTACTGGCATACACCTCGGCCAGTGCGCGCAGCTGGGAGTTCGAACCGAACACCAGATCGACAACACTGGCCGTCCATTTGCGCTTGCCGCTTGCGCGGTCACTGCCTTCGAGCACACCTTCGGCTGCGGCGGACTTTTTCCACTGTACGTTCATGTCCAGCAGGTTGACGAAGAAATCGTTGGACAACGTCTCGGGCCGATCGGTGAACACGCCCTGCGCGGACTGAGCGACATTGGCGTTGAGCGCGCGCATGCCACCGACCAATACGGTCATCTCGGGCGCGGTCAGCGTCAGCAGACTGGCCTTGTCCAGCAACAACTGCGCGGCCGACCCTTCCAGCCCCTTGCACAGGTAGTTGCGAAACCCGTCTGCGGCGGGCTCCAGCACGGCGAACGCCTCCACGTCGGTCTGCTCCTGCGACGTGTCCATGCGCCCTGGTGCGAACGGCACCTGCACATCGTGGCCGGCCTTTTTGGCCGCCGCCTCGACCGCCGCGCAGCCGCCCAGCACGATCAGGTCGGCCATCGAGACCTTCTTGCCGCCGCTTTGCGCCGCATTGAAATCCCCCTGGACCTTGTCCAGCGCCTTGAGCACTTTCGCGAGCTCGGCAGGTTGGTTCGATTCCCAATCCTTCTGCGGCGCCAGGCGGATGCGGGCACCGTTGGCACCACCGCGCTTGTCGCTGCCCCGAAAAGTCGCTGCCGACGCCCAGGCCGTCGTGACCAGTTGCGAGATCGACAGGCCGGCTCCAAGGATCGTGGCCTTGAGCGCGGCGATGTCCTTGGCGTCAATCACGGCATGATCCAGCGCAGGAATCGGGTCCTGCCACAGCATCGACTCGGCTGGAACCAGCGCCCCGAGATAACGCGAAGCCGGCCCCATGTCGCGATGCGTCAGCTTGTACCAGGCCTTGGCGAATGCCTCTGCGAACTGCTGCGGATTGGCGTGCAGGCGCCGCGCGATCTTCTCGTAGGCCGGGTCCATCCGCAGCGCCATGTCGGCCGTCGACATCATCGGGGCGTGGCGCCGGGACGGGTCATGCGCGTCGGGCACCGTGCCAGCGGCCGCCGCGTCCTTGGGCTTCCACTGATGGGCGCCGGCCGGGCTCTTGGTCAGTTCCCATTCGTAGCCAAACAGGTTGTCGAAGTAGTTGTTGTCCCATTGCACCGGATTGGTGGTCCAGGCACCCTCCAGGCCACTGGTGATGGCGTCCACCCCCTTGCCGCTACCAAGTGCGTTCTGCCAGCCCAGGCCCTGCTGTTCGATGTCCGCGCCTTCCGGCTCGCGGCCGACATTGGCCGGATCACCCGCGCCATGGCACTTGCCAAAGGTATGGCCGCCGGCGAGCAGCGCGACGGTCTCCTCGTCGTCCATGGCCATGCGGGCGAAGGTTTCGCGGATGTCGCGTGCCGATGCAACCGGGTCCGGCTTGCCGTTGGGGCCTTCCGGGTTGACGTAGATCAGGCCCATCTGGACCGCGCCCAGCGGATTGTCGAGCTCGCGGTCCCCGCGGTAGCGCTCATCGCCCAGCCACGTGCTTTCCGGTCCCCAGTAGATGTCATCCTGTGGCTCCCAGATGTCGGGCCGGCCACCGGCGAAACCCAAGGTCTTGAATCCCATCGAATCGAGCGCGACATTGCCGGCCAGGACCATCAGGTCGGCCCAGGACAGCTTGCGACCATACTTTTGCTTGATCGGCCACAGCAGACGGCGCGCCTTGTCCAGGCTGGCGTTGTCCGGCCAACTGTTGAGCGGCGCGAAGCGCTGCGCGCCGGAACCCGCGCCCCCTCTGCCGTCGGCGATGCGATAGGTGCCGGCACTGTGCCAGGCCATGCGGATGAATAGCGGCCCATAGTGGCCGTAGTCAGCCGGCCACCAGTCTTGCGAGTCGGTCATCAGGGCATGCAGATCCTGCACCACCGCGTTCAGGTCCAGGCTCTTGAAAGCCTTGGCGTAATCAAACTGCGCGCCCATCGGATCGGACAGTTCGGACTGTTGGTGCAGGATATTGAGCTTCAACTGGTTCGGCCACCAGTCGGCATTGCCGGACGCTCCTGCAGTCGTGTGTTGGCGGGCGCCGCTCGAGAAGGGGCATTTGGTTTGCGTTGACATGGTGTACTCCAGTGCTAAATGACCAAGGAAATGAACGATCAGTCTAATTTTTCAAGCTAAATAGGTCAAACCAATTGAATCAATGAGGCTCATAGTTCATCCTAATGACGACCATATTGGCCGAACCATTGACCAGCCAGAGCACATTGCCGCTGGCAGCACGCAAGGCAGCAGGCCAGCGTGCAAGTTCCTCACCCGGCGCGCTGAACTTCCGGCGCCGTGGCTGGGGCGTCGACCCACACCGGATCGGGCGGGTCCTGTGGCCGTAGCGCCGCGTCCTGCTGCACCAGGTCACGCAGACTCATGCCGTCCAGCGACTCGCTGGCGGCCTGCTGCAACCGCGCGACCAGGCCGTCGACCACCGTTTGGGCCGGCATCGCCGCGGGCGACAGAAAACCGTCCTCGCCGGCAGCGCGCACCGTATCGAGCACTTCGGTCACCAGGATGCGACCCGGGTCGCGCGCCGGCACATAGCAGGGCGAATCGTCGGCCGTGGCCACCAGCAGGCCCTTGCGCTCAAGTGCATCGAGCACCCCCATCAGCACATGGATCGGCAGCTTGAGCCGTTGCGTGAAGGTTTCCTGCGACGGAGCGCTTTCGCCGGCAAGGAAGCGCCGCGTCACCAGTTCCATCGCCGACAGTGCCAGGCGCTCGCGCATGCGGTTGCTCAATCGCGGTTCGCCGCCGCGCATGTACAAATACTCCGGGTGCTGCACATAGAACGCGACACTGGCGCCAAACAGCAGCACCAGCCAGCTCAGATAGAGCCAGATCATGAACAGGATCAGGATGGCAAAGCTGGCGTAGATCGCCGCATAGTTGTTCGAGCCCGCAATGAAGACCGCGAACACCCAGCCCGCGGTCTGCCAGGCGACGCCGCCGACGAGGCCGCCCGCCAGCGCCGGCCACAAGCGCACGCGGGCGTTGGGTATGAACAGGTAGACAAAGGTGAAGGCCGCAATGATCAGCAGATAGGGAACCAGCCGGCTTGCGGCCTGAATCACCTGGCCCAGCACGTCCACGGCCATCAGACCGCGCACCATCTCGATGTTCATCACCGTGGCCGTCATGCCCAGCGCCGAAAACACCAGGATAGGCCCGACCATCAGCACTGTCAGATAGCGGGTGAAGCGCTCGCCCAGGGGCCGCGGCCGCGGCGCATGCCAGATGTAGTTGAGCGACTCCTCGATCTTCTGGATCAGCGAGATCGACGTGTACAGCAGCAGCACCAGGCCCACGGCGCCCAGCACGCCGACGTTCATGTTCTCGATGAAGCCGGTGATGCGCAGCGCGACGTCGACGCCTTTCTCGCCAAGCGGCTCGAGCAGGTTCAGCAACATGGGCTGGATCTGGTTCGTCACGCCAAAGGCCTTGAGCACCGAAAAGCTCAGCGCCAGCAGCGGCACGATCGACAGCAGCGTGGTGTAGACCAGGCTCATGGCGCGCAGCGTCAGCTGGCCGGCGGCCAGATCGCGACCAAGGATCAGGACGGTGCGTGCAAGCCGCAGCAGGCCGACGCGCTCAGCCAACGCGCTTGTGGGCGACCACAACAGGGCTTCAATACGATCGATCAGATTGGGAGGGGCTTGCGTCATTTGGCGACTTCGAGCTCGAGCTTCAACGGTACCACGCTGTCGCTCGCGTTTGTCGCATTGCGCACCTCGCCGCGCTGCACCCGCGCGGGGGCCAGACCGTCGTCCAGCGTCAGTGCCTGCACGATGGCGTCGGCGCGGCGCATCGCCAGTTGCGCCAGCATCGGTTCGGTCACTGGGTGTTCCGCCACCATGCGCTCGATCAGGCGCTGATAAAAATCGGCGGCCAGCTGGGGCGTCGCGATTTTTTCGACGGCGCCAGCGCTGGCCGCATCAGTGGCTGCTGAAGACCCATCCGTCGCAGCTTGCGCGACGGCGGCCACGTCCTTGCCCGCTGGGCCCGGATCGGACTTCGCCGCCAGCGGTAGGCCAGAACTTTCGCGCGCGCGTTGCTTGAGCAGGTCGAGCACCGCCGGCGCATAGCGGGCGCTGAAGGCGGCCTCGACCGCAGCCGGTACCCGTGGATTGGCGGCGTCGATGGGCCCAGGGTCTTCACCCGGCGCAAGCACCAGCCCCATGCGCTGCACGATTTCGCTGCGCACCGCCAGTGACTGCAGCACCGGCGTGTCCTGCTCGCGCGCGTAGACCGGTGCGACCTTGAGCAGCAGGTTCGGTCGCTCCTTGAGTGCCCGCGCCACGGTCTCGATTTTTTGCTGCTCTGGCGGCGCAAGGGCGGCGCCGCCCGGCTCGAATGCGATGGTGTCGATCGGCTTGTCGCCGTTGCCGCCAAACAGCGCAGCAAGGGCCCGAAACGGCGCCGTGACGATGCCGCCCAGCATGTTGCCGATCGCCTTGGAGATCACCGCGCCATAGTCGAACTTCGGGTCGGACAGATCGCCGCGCACCGGCAGACCGATGTCGATCACGCCCCTGGAATCTTTCAAAATCGCCAGCGCCAGGTCCAGCGGAACATCCAGCGCGTCCGGGCTGTCCACCTTCTTGCCCAATTCGAGCTTGGTCAGCACGACCTTGTTCTCGCCCAGCAGTTTGCTGTCGCGCACCTTGTATTGCAGATCGAGCGCCAGCTTGCCCGATGCGACTTCATAGCCAGCGAACTTGGCCACATAGGGCGACAGGCTGGTCATCTCCAGGTTGCGAAAAGTCATCTCGATATCGGTCAGCTTTTCCGGTTCCTGCACGCTGACCTGGCCGCGGATCCTGGCCGAGCCGAACTTGTCGACGCGGGCATCGAGTTGCACTTTGGCGGCGCGGTTGGCGTCGGTGCCAAGGCCGGTGATCACGCCCTTGAGTTCATGCATCCGGGCGCCGAACTGCGGCCGCAGGCTGAGATCGGCAAATTCGAGCAGGCCGTCGTTGACGCGCACGCGTGCAATGGTGACGGGAAATTCAGTGGCCGGATCCGGCTGCTGCTCGGCATCGCCGCCGGACTTGGCCGGGTCGCTGTCAGGCCGCTTTTTAAGCACGTCGGTCAGGTTGATACTCTGGTCCTGGGCAATGATCAGGCGACTGACCGGCTTGCTGAGCACGATCTCGCCGATGTCGACCCGATTGGGCTCCAGCGTCAATAGCAGGTCAGCCGACTTGACCGATTCCCAGGCCAGGAACGGGCGCTTGGGCTGGTGTTCTTCCAGCAACAGCTTGTCGACTGAAAAAGCGCCCGCGTACGAGAGTTGCGACTGGGCACCCGGCAGCTTGCCGTAGCGCAGTCGCCCTTTTGTCGACGCGGTGCCGGAGGCCAGCGTCAGTTCCAGATAGTCCGACAGGAAGCTCTGTGCCGGCGCCAGCGCGATGCCGTCCAGCGTCACCTGAAGATCGGCCGTCTGCGGCGCCAGCGCCACCGCACCCTTGGCCTGCAGACGGCCGCCGCCGCCCAGCGCGCCTTTGACATCGATCTGCATCGGCGGCGCCGACGCGCCGGTATCCAGGGCTGTGGCGGCGATCTCCAGAGCCTGCAGGCCGAGCGCCAACGCCGGCGTACGGCGCCGGTCTTCGAACTGCACTGCCGCATCACTTATCGCAAGCGACTGCAGCGCGATACGCCAACCGGGTTCATCAACTGGTGGTTGAGCTGATACGGGGGAAGGCGCGACTTGCGTCGAGGCCGATGAATTGGCAACTGGCGTCGACGCGGGCGTGGTGGCGACCTGTGTCGCCGTTGGTTCGCCCAGCAGGCCCAGCAGATTCAATCGACCCTGCGCGTCAAGCCAGAGCGTGGCGCGCGGACCCTGCAACTGCAGCCGCTCGGCGCTGAACAGCCGATCCTGCAGATTGAAGGCGGCGCCGGTCAGGTCGGCCTTGGCCAACTGCAGCAGTTGCGCAACGGCATTGGCCGGGTCGCGCAGTTGCGCGTCGTTCAGTTGCAGGCGCATCGCGTCGCCACGCAGACGCAATGGGCCCTGCGGCATTTCCAGTTGCACACTGGCGGCAGTCCAGGATGCATTGGCAAGGGTGAGAAGGTCCTTGGCACCAGGCGCTGGCGCCTGCGCGCGCGGCGCAGCGCGCGTCAAGCCAAGTGCCGTGAGATCCAGCTCGATTCCCTCGATCCGCGCGCCGTAGGCTGCTTCAGCGCCACCGTTTCCCTGATCGCCGGTGACGGTCTTGAGTTTGAAGCGCAC
>JBBKVW010000323.1:0-22902 GCA_037968655.1 Burkholderiaceae bacterium | reverse complement strand
AAAGCCAGACAGCCAAGGCACCGGCGGTGCCCAGAAACGCAAAGGTGGCGGGCATGCCGTGGCGAGCGCCGAGCCAGCCGGCCAACGGGTAGAACAACAGCCAGCAGGCATGCGCCAGCGCGAACTGCGCGGCGAACTGCGCGGTAAACAGCGCCGGGCGATCCTCCTGGTTCGAGGACAACAGGCGCAAAGGCCCAATATTCGAGGGTGGTTGAAGGCGGCAAAGTCAACTTCGATCTTTCGCAACTCACTGCCGCCGCGCGAGAGATATCGAGGCGACTCATGGCGACGTAGAACTTAATAGTGCCGCTTGCCGATTCAATCAGACCGTTCCAAAGCTGTCGCGGTGTCTGGCGGCATCTGGCAAAACGCGGCCTACCACGACGCGACCGAGCCGTCTTGAAGGAATGAATTGCTCCAAAAAAAGCCGAGCAAGCCAGCCGCACGATAATTCCAGCGTATTGGACGGCTGACCTATCTGCTGCCCGTCGCTGATCACGCAAGTCATTGATGCAAAAAGCCAATTCATCACCAACCAAAACGAACACCGACCTCTCCGCCCACACACCCATGATGCAGCATGACTACTGTATGCAAGCATCCATGCGGGTTGCGAACTGATTCATAAGTTCTTGGCGGTAGGTTGGCGGCAAGTCATCGCTCTCCTCCGAGTCCCCGTCCAGCGCCCTTTCCCAGACGGCAGCGCTGACTCGCTGGGACAAGCGTCCCCTAATCGCGCTCTCCCGCGCCCGACTTCCCATCACTGAACTCCTCGAACAAGATGCCTCTTAGCCAACTGCTGGCGGGCGACCGGTGGTACTTTGCATGCCAGAAGACATTGATCGCAATGTCAGGCAGTTTTGCCGGATGCGCCACCTTGGCGAGCGCGAAGGGTTCGAGCAGCCGGTCGGCAAGGCGCTCAGGAACCGTTGCGATCAGATCGGAACCCTGCAGTATGTGGCCGACGCTGACGTAATGCGGCACCGTCAGCCGAATCTTGCGCTCTACCCC
Source organism: Burkholderiaceae bacterium (assembly GCA_037968655.1). GTDB lineage: Bacteria > Pseudomonadota > Gammaproteobacteria > Burkholderiales > Burkholderiaceae_C > CAISIP01. The sequence continues at coordinate 21,891 of JBBKVW010000323.1, read as the reverse complement.
GCTGCGCTGCAACAGTTCGTCGACTTTGCCATGCCCGGTGCCCTCCGCGATGACAACCAGGTGCTCGGCCGCGGCGAACTCGGTCAGCGACATCTTTCGTTTGTCGAGCCGGTGACCACGCCGCATCAGGCAGACATAACTTTGCATGAACAATCGGCGCTGGAAGAATCCTGCTTTGAGCTGCGGCAACAAGCCGATGGCAATGTCCACCTTGCCCGCCTCCATTTCATCGCGCAGGTTCACCCGCGTACTGCGTATGGTGCTCAGTGTCACGCCGGGCGCGTCACGGTGCAGCCGCTTGATCAACGGCGGGAGGAAATAGATCTCGCCGATATCTGTCATGCCAATCGTGAACGACCGTGCGGCAGCCAACGGCTCGAAGCTGGTGCGCTGATTGACGCCGCTGTGAATCATCGCCAGCGCATAACTCACGGACTCGGCCAACTGGTCCGCGTAAGGGGTTGGCTCCATTCCCTTGGGTGTGCGCAGGAACAGTTCATCGCCCAGGAGCTTGCGCAGTTTGGCGAGCGAGTTGCTCACCGCAGGCTGTGATACGCCCAGGCTGTCAGCGGCCTTCGACACCCGCCGGTCGACCAGCAACTGGTTGAAGACAACGAGCAGGTTGAGGTCGATCTCGTGCAGTTCCATGGCATCTCCTCAAACGATTGAATATCACCATTAGTGATACAGCGTATATCCTAAACCCTCTTGGTTGATAGTGCCTGCGGGCCGATCATGCAGCCCATGGAAGTGCTTATTCAACCGCTGCAGAGGGTCATCGAGGTCGAACCTGGCGCAAACCTGCTCGAGGCGCTGCGCAATGCGCAGGTGCCCATGTCATACAGCTGCATGGCAGGGCGCTGCGGCACCTGCCGCTGCAGGGTGGTTGATGGCGACGTGCTCGACTCGGGCGGCACGCATCAAAATCCGCTCGACGGCCGCGACAGCTACGTGCTTGCCTGCCAGACGTTTCTGACCGAGCCGTGCACCATCGAGATCCCCGAGCCCGACGAGATCGTTGTGCATCCGGCCCGTATCGTCAAGACGACCGTGCTGGCAGTCGAAACACTGGCGCACGACATCAGGCGGGTCGTTCTGAAGCCGGTCAAACCGATCGAATTCTCGCCCGGACAGTATGCGCAGCTGCAGTTCACCCCGGAACACATTCGGCCGTATTCCATGGCAGGCCTGGCAGGTGATGCGACGTTGGAGTTCCACGTCCGCGTCATACCGGGCGGCCGCGTATCGGGCTATGTCGCCGACACGCTAAAACCAGGCGATGCCGTGCGCGTCAGCGGACCGCTTGGCACGGCGTACCTGCGCCGCAAACACGAAGGACCGGTTCTGTGCGTTGCCGGTGGCACCGGACTGGCGCCGATTCTGTCGGTGCTGCGTGGCGCCATCGCCGAGGGCATGCCGAACCCGGTGCATCTTTACTTCGGCGTGCGCTCGCCGCGCGACGTATACGGACTCGACTGGCTGGCCGAGATCGGGCGCAGCCACCCCGCCTTCAAGCTGCACGTGGTCGTCACCGCCGGCGGCGATTCGCGCAACCAGCGCAGCGGTCTCGTCACCGAAGCAATCGAACAGGATCTGGGCAGCCTCGACGGTTGGCGCGCCTACCTGTGCGGCTCGCCACCGATGGTGGAGGCGGCAAGCGTGCTGGCGCGCCAGAAGGGCATCGACCCAGCACGGATCTATGCCGACGCCTTCTACACCCAATCGACCTGATGGAGCCATACATGGACACCGCCGAACTATCTCCCGACACACAGCGCGAGCGCGCCAACTACTACGACCGGATCGGCGCCAGCAGCATGAAACCGCTGTGGGAAGTCCTGCATGCGTTGGTGCCACAGCAGCCACAGTCTCAGGCGCAGGCCATGATCTGGCGCTACGCCGAATTGCGTGATCAGGTGCTCGAAGCCGGCCGGCTGATCAGCGCGGAGGAAGCCGAGCGGCGCGTCCTGATTCTCGAAAACCCGGGTCTGCCTGGCCAATCGAGCATCACGCAATCCCTGTATGCCGGGCTGCAACTGATCCTGCCGGGGGAAGTAGCACCGGCGCACCGCCACACCCAATCGGCGTTGCGCCTGGTGCTCGACGGCGAAGGAGCCTTCACCGCCGTCGATGGCGAGCGCACGACGATGCGCCGCGGCGATTTCATCATCACGCCGGCCTGGACCTGGCACGACCACGGCAACCCCGGTGATCAACCGGTCGTGTGGCTTGATGGCCTCGATATTCCGATCGTCCGCTTTCTGGACGCCGGCTTTGCCGAGAAAAGCGAGCAGTCTTCACAGCAGCCGTTACGCCCGGAAGGCGACGCGCTTGCGCGCTACGGCGCCAACATGGTGCCGGTCGATTACGCGCCCAAGCCAGCCGACCCGACACGTGTGTTCGTCTATCCGTTCGAGCGTACGCGCGCCTCGCTGCAGGCCATCGCGCAGGGTTCACCCGATGCGCACCTGGGCTTCAAGCTGCGCTACGTGAACCCCGCCACCGGCGCCTCGCCCATGCCCACGATCGGAGCATTCGCGCAATGGCTTGCGGCCGGCTTCGAAACGCAAGGCCTGCGCTCAACCGACGGCACAGTTTACGTTTGCCTGGAAGGCGGCGGCGAAGTGAAGATTGATGACAAAACCTGGCGCTTCCAGGAAAGCGATGTCTTCGTCGTGCCGTCCTGGCAAACGCTGCAACTGCGCGCCGACCGCAACACGCTGCTGTTCAGCTTTTCCGACCGCCCCGTGCAGCAGGCGCTCGGCCTGTGGCGCGAGCAGCGCCTTTGACAAAAACCAACCTGGAAACACCACCATGAAGCTCGCCATCGAGGCCCCGCCTATCTATACCCTGACCGTCGCTGGACGCGACGAGAAATTCCCGGTCAACCGCGTTTTCTGCGTCGGGCGCAACTACGCCGCCCACGCCCGCGAGATGGGCAAGGATCCGGAGCGGGATCCCCCATTCTTCTTCATGAAGCCGGCCAATGCTGTCGTCGACGCCGCGCGCCCGACGAGTGTCCCCTACCCGCCCATGACGAAGAACTACCACCACGAAATCGAACTCGTCGTCGCGCTCGGCAAGGGCGGGGTCAATATCCCGATCGACAACGCGCTGGATCACGTCTACGGGTACGCCGTCGGACTCGACATGACCCGGCGCGACCTGCAGCTCGAGGCGCGGGATAAGGGCCGTCCATGGGAGTTTGGCAAATCGTTCGCGAAATCTGCCCCGATCGGTGCCTTGCATCGGGTGCAGGAAGTGGGCCATATCCCAACGGCCACCATCGATCTGAAGGTCAACGGCAAACCCCGCCAGTCATCGGACGTGGACAAGCTGATCTGGTCGGTTGCCGAGTGCATTGCCTATCTGTCCGAATACGAGACGCTGGAGCCGGGCGACATCATCATGACCGGTACACCCGAGGGTGTGAACGCGGTCGTGGCCGGCGATCTCATGCAAGGCGCTATCACCGGCCTTGGCGAAATCGAAGTCAGAGTCGAGAACTGATCCTGCGGCCCCGACACAACAAGGAGACAACCATGAGCGATCCGTCAACGGTCTTCCCGACCCAACCCCAATGGGAAAGCGATGGAACCTCGCGCATCCCGTTCCTCACGTACACCAGCGACGAACTGTACAAGCGCGAACTCGAACGCTTCTTCTACAAGAACCACTGGTGTTATGTCGGCCTCGAAGCCGAGGTGCCGAATCCGGGGGACTTCAAGCGCACCGCGATCGGCGAGCGCTCGGTCATCATGGTGCGCGACGCCGAAGGTGCCATCGGCGTCGTCGAGAACGTCTGCGCCCACCGCGGCATGCGCTTTTGCCGCGAGCGCCACGGCAATCGCAAGGAATTCGTCTGCCCTTACCACCAGTGGAATTACACGCTCAAGGGTGACCTTCAGGGCGTGCCGTTTCGCCGCGGTGTGCGGCAGGACGGGAAGGTACACGGCGGCATGCCCGCCGATTTCAAGACCAGCGACCACGGGCTGACCAAGCTCAAGGTCGCCACCCGCGGTGGCGTGGTCTTCGCATCCTTCGACCACGATGTCGAATCGCTCGAAGATTTCCTGGGCCCGGAGATCCTCGGCTACTTCGACCGCATGTTCAACGGGCGCACGCTGAAGATCCTGGGCTACAACCGCCAGCGCATTCCGGGCAACTGGAAGCTGATGCAGGAGAACATCAAGGACCCGTATCACCCGGGACTGCTGCACACCTGGTTCGTCACCTTCGGGCTCTGGCGCGCCGACAACAAGTCGCAGCTGCGCATGGACGCGAAGCACCGCCACGCTGCGATGATCTCGACGCGCGGAACGGCCGGCAAGTCCGATCAGGTGACGCAGGTTTCCAGCTTCAAGGAAAGCATGCAGCTCAACGATCCGAGCTTTCTGGACATCGTTCCGGAGCCCTGGTGGGGCGGCCCGACCGCGGTGATGACGACCATATTTCCAAGCGTCATTTTGCAGCAGCAGGTCAACAGCGTCTCGACGCGCCACATACAGCCCAATGGCCACGGCAGCTTCGACTTCGTCTGGACCCACTTCGGCTTCGACGACGACACGCAGGAGATGACCGAGCGCCGACTGCGCCAGGCCAACCTGTTCGGTCCGGCCGGATTCGTCGCCGCCGACGACGGCGAGGTGATCGAGTTCTCGCAGCAGGCGTTCGAGTCCAAACCCTACCATCGCACGCTGGCGGAGCTCGGGGGCCGCGAGGTCGAAGACACCGAGCACATGGTGACCGAAACGCTGATCCGCGGCATGTACCGCTATTGGCGCGACGTGATGGAGGCCTGAGCGATGCACACCAACCTGAAATTCGAAGACTGGCTGGCGCTGACCCAGTTGTACGCGGACTACGCCAGCGCGGTGGACTCCGGCAACTGGGATCTGTGGCCCGAGTTCTTCACTGACCAATGCGTCTACCGGCTCCAGCCGCGGGAAAACCACGAGCGCAATTTCCCGCTGGCAACGCTGTCATTCACCAGCAAAGGCATGCTCAAGGACCGGGTCTACGGCATCAAGGAAACGCTTTTCCACGACCCGTACTACCAGCGTCACATCGTTGGCACGCCGGTGGTGCGCAGCACCGACGACGGTCAGTTCCGGTGCGAGGCGAACTACGCAGTTTTTCGGACCAAGCTGTCCGACGCCTCAACGGTTTTCAATGTCGGCCGCACGCTTGATACCGTGGTGCGGACCCCCGAGGGTCTCAAATTTGCGTCGCGCGAGTGCATTTACGACACGGAAATGATCCCCAACTCCATCATCTATCCGATCTGAGGCCAACCATGAGCAATCCAAGCTGGGTCGACGCCTTGTCGACTGAAGATCTACCCACCGACGACGTCATCGGAATTGACGTCGCTGGCCGCGATATCGCGCTCTACACCATTGGTGACGCGGTGTACGCGACCGACAACATCTGCACCCATGGACAGGCGCGCCTGTGCGACGGTTTCCTCGACGGACACGAAATCGAATGCCCGCTGCACCAGGGGAAATTCGACGTACGCAACGGCAAACCGACCTGTGATCCGGTCACCGAGGCGATTCGCAGCTACCCCGTGCGAATTGACGGCCACCGCGTGTACGTCCAGATCGACTGACCCTTTCCCACCCCCTCGAATGGGTGTCGTATTTGACGGCACCCGAGGATTTCTTTTGCCCGCAATATTTTCAGGAAACAAACATGAAACCAGGATTCCTTCGCACTACGGCCTTCGCCACCACGCTGGCCGCATCGGCCTTCGCCGCCCAGGCTGCAACCATCGGCTTCATGGCGCCATTGTCCGGCCCGCAGGCGCTGGTCGGCCAGGACCAGTACGACGGCTTCATGCTTGCTGTCGAGCAACTCGGAGGCAAACTCGGCGGCACGGCCGCCAACGTGCTTAAGGAGGACGACCAGCTCAAGCCGGAGGTCGGCCAGCAAATCGTGCGCAAGCTCATCGACAAGGACAAGGTCGATGCGATTGTTGGCCTGTCGTTCTCCAACGTGTTGATGGGCAGCCTGCCACGGCTGGCTGATTCGGGTGTCGTCGCGATCGCGACCAACGCCGGCCCATCGCCGATCGCCGGAGCCCAGTGCAAGGCGAACATCTTCTCGATGGCCTGGCAGAACGACGGCGCAGCCGAAGCGATGGGCAAGTTCGCACAGGACCGCGGCATCAAACGCGTCTACCTGATGGCACCCAATTACCAGGCCGGCAAGGACATGCTCGCGGGCTTCAAGCGCAACTACAAGGGCGAGATCGTTGACGAAACCTATACCCAGGTCAACCAGCCCGACTACTCTGCGGAGATCGCACAACTGCAGGCCGCCAAACCAGACGCGGTATTCGTGTTCTACCCGGGCGGCATGGGCATCAACTTCGTGAAGCAGATGAACCAGGCAGGACTGAGCGGAAAGCTCCCGTTGTACTCGGTCTTTACGGTCGACGGAACAACGCTGCCGTCGCTGGGCGACACCGCCGTCGGGACGATCAGTGCGGCGATGTACGACGCCTCGCTCGACAACGCGGAAAACCGCAAGTTCGTCACGGCATTCGAGGCGAAATACAAGCGCACGCCCAGCCTCTATGCAGCTGCCGGCTATGACGCCGCCAACGTGCTCGATCTCGGCTTGCGCAAGGCCGGCGGCGACCCGAAAAAGCTGGCCAGCGCGGTGAAAGAGGCCGGCGGCGAGTTCAAGTCGGTGCGCGGTCCGTTCCAGTTCGGCAAGAACAACATGCCGATACAGAACTACTACGTCTTCGAGACCGTGCGCAGCGGTGGCAAGGTCGCCACCAAGGCCATCGGCACACCGTTGCCCGCACACGCCGATTCGTACGCGGCCCTGTGCAAGCTCCTGTAAGGCGCCTGCCATGAGCGCGACCCTGCTTCTCATTCAGCTGCTCAATGGGCTGCAGTACGGCGTCCTGCTGTTCCTGCTGGCGGCCGGACTCACCCTGGTGTTCGGGATCATGAGCTTCGTCAATCTGGCGCACGGGTCCTTGTACATGATCGGTGCATACATCGGGGCGTTGACCTACGGCGCGACCGGCTCTTTCTCGCTCGCCGTGCTAGGGGCGATGGGAGGCACTCTGGCAGTGGGCTGGTTGCTGGAGGTCAGCATCGTCTCACGCCTTTACCAGCGCGACCACCTGGACCATGTTCTCGCGACCTTCGGGTTGGTGATGTTTTTCAATGAATTGATGCGGATCGTCTGTGGCCCGCAACCACTGTTCGTCCAGGTGCCCGAAGCGCTCGCCGGCACGGTGCAGCTATTTGGCATCAACTATCCGTTGTATAGATTCGCCATCATTGCGGTCGGGCTGATCGTCGCCGTGGGCTCGTACTGGCTGATCCACAAGACGCGCGTCGGCATGTTGATCCGCGCCGGCGCCCAGAATCCGCAGCTCGTCGGCGCCCTGGGCGTGAATATCGGACTGCTCAACGCCATGCTTTTCGGCGTCGGGGCCATGCTGGCCGGGCTTGCCGGCGCGATGGCGGGGCCCCTGCTGTCGGTGCAGTCCGGCATGGGTGAGCCGGTGCTGATCACGACACTGGTCGTGATCGTGATCGGCGGCATCGGCTCGGTGCACGGTGCTCTCTACGCAGCGCTGATCGTCGGTGTCGTCGATACGCTGGGCCGCGTGATGTTGCCGCTGTTGTTGCGCGAGGTGGCCGAACGCTCGGTTGCCGATGCGGCCGGTCCGGCTCTGGCGTCGATGCTGGTCTACCTGCTGATGGCCCTGGTGCTTGCATTGCGCCCGCAAGGCCTTTTCCCGGCCCAACGCGGCTGAAGGAGTCAACCATGAATATTTTCCCGCGTCCTACCGTGGTGCTTGCACTGCTGTTTGCCGGCTTCGCTGCCGTGCCGTTTGTCGCCACTGCGCTTGAAGAGCCATTCTGGATCGCGTTCTTCGCGCGCATCCTGATTTACGCGATCGCCGCCTCGGCGCTCAATCTCGCGCTCGGTTACGGCGGCCTGGTCAGCTTCGGCCACGCGCTCTTCCTGGGGCTGGGAAGCTACGCGGTCGCACTACCGGCATTTCACGGCATCGACAACGGCTGGATGCATCTCGCGATAGGCGTCGGCGCCTCGGCGCTCATTGCGCTGGCGGTTGGCGCCATCAGCCTTCGAACCTCGGGCATGGCGTTCATCATGATCACGCTCGCTTTTGCGCAAATGGGCTACTTTCTGCTCGTCAGCCTGAAGCAGTACGGCGGTGACGACGGGCTTCCGGTAGCCGCGACGAGCCGGTTCGGCAGCTTCGACCTGGGTTCGATCCTTCCCCTCTATGCCACTGCACTCGTCATACTTGCACTGGTCACCTGGTGGATGTCCAAACTGCGCGTCGCGCCGTTTGGCATGGCACTGCGCGGTGCGCGGCAAAACGCTCGACGCATCAACGCCATAGGTCTGGAAGCCCGCCGCCTGCAACTCGTCGCCTTCGTCATATCGGGCGCGATATGCGGGGTGTCGGGAATGTTGCTGGCGAACCTCAACGCTTTTGCGTCGCCAAGTTCGATGGCCTGGACGGTGTCGGGCGAGCTGATCGTTATGGTCGTGCTCGGCGGAATCGGAACCGTTGCAGGGCCTGTGGTCGGTGCGCTCGTGTTCCTGGGTCTGGAGGAGATTCTGAAGGGCCTGACGGATCACTGGATGGTGGTTTTCGGGCCGATGATCGTCATGATGGCGCTGGTGGGACGCCGCGGCGTCGTGGGCCTGCTGGAGCTGCGCCCGAAAGCTGCACCAGCCGTTCCCGCCGCAATCGCCACGCAAGGGGGTATCTGATGGTTGCCCTCCAAACACACGGCATCGTCAAGCGTTATGGCGCGCTGCTCGTAACCGATAAGGTCTCTCTCGATATCCGGCCCGGCGAACTACACGCGGTCATTGGTCCGAATGGCGCGGGGAAAACCACATTGATCAACCAGCTGAGCGGCGAGTTGCGCTCTGACGAGGGTCAAATCACCTTCGCCGGGCAGGACGTGACCACGCTGGCAGTGCACCAGCGCGCCCATGCGGGCCTGGTGCGGTCCTACCAGATCACGTCGATTTTCGAAGAGTTCAGCGTCGTAGAGAACGCGGTGCTCGCGGCGATGGCCTCGAAGGGACATGCGTGGCGCTTCTGGCGGCCAATGCTCGACGACACCGCTGCGCGTGAGACCGCGGAGGCGGCGGTGGGCGCAGCCGGGCTTACGCTGCAAGCCGACGTGCCGGCCGGCGAGCTTGCATACGGTCAACGCCGCCAGCTCGAGTTGGCCATGGCGTTCGCCGCAGAACCGAAATTCCTGCTGCTCGATGAACCCTTGGCCGGCATGAGCGTACAGGAGTCGTCCGCGGTGATCGAACTGCTTCGCGGGCTCAAAGGGCGGTACACGATGCTGCTCGTCGAACATGACATGGAGGCCGTGTTCGCGCTGGCCGACCGGATCAGCGTGCTGGTCTACGGCAGTGTGTTGTTCACCGGTACGCCAGACGAGATCCGCGCGCACCCCGAGGTGCGGGCGGTCTACCTCGGCGAAGAGACAGTCTGAGAACCCCGAGGCAACACCATGGATCATCCTTATCTTTCAGTCCGCGGCCTGCAAGCCGGCTACGGTCGCGCGCAGGTGCTTTTCGACATCTCCTTCGAGGTTCGGCCCGGGGAAGTCATCACACTGCTAGGTCGCAACGGCATGGGCCGATCGACGACGGTCAAGTGCCTTTTCGGCATGCTGGGAAGCAGCGCCGGCGAGATCGAGATCGACGGCTTGCGCACACGCGGCCTGGCGCCGCACCGCATCGCGCGCCAGGGGTTGGCGCTGGTTCCGGAAGGCCGGCAGATCTTTACCGAATTGACCGTTGAGGAGAACCTGGTTGCCACCGCACGCGGCGCCGGCAAGGGTGCGACCGGTCGTGCGTGGACGCTTGAGCGGGTCTACAAGTTCTTCCCGCGACTGCACGAAAGGCGTCGCAATCTGGGCCGGCAGCTCTCGGGTGGCGAACAGCAGATGCTCGCGATCGGCCGCGCGTTGATGACGAACCCAAAGCTGCTCGTGCTGGACGAGGCCACAGAAGGGCTGGCGCCTGTTATCCGTGAGGAAATCTGGCGCACACTGGCCGAACTCAAGCGCGAGGGCCTGGCCCAGATCGTTATCGACAAGAATGTCGGTCGACTGCTTCAGCTCGCCGACCGGCATGTGGTGATCGAGAAGGGACGCGTCGTATGGCATGGCAATTCGGAACAGCTGCGCGGCCAGCCCGACATCGTCCATCAGTACCTGGGAGTCTGACACCATGAAACTCTACAGCTTCTTTCGCAGCGGCACCTCGCACCGTATGCGTATCGCGCTCAATCTCAAGGGCCTGAGCTACGAGCAGGCGAGCATCGATTTGCGCACCGAGCAGCATCTGACGAAGGACTATGCAGCGGTCAATCCGCAACAACTGGTACCCGCGCTCGAGGTGGACGGCAGGGTGTTGATTCAGTCGCCGGCCATGATCGAGTGGCTGGATGAAAAATATCCCAGCCCTCCCCTGCTGCCCGAGAGCGCCATTGACCGCGCCCATGTGCGGGCGCTCGCGGCCATTGTGGGGTGTGACGTGCACCCGATCAACAATCGACGGATTCTGGAGTACCTGCGCCAGCAGTTCGGCGCTGAAACGGAGGCCATCAATACCTGGTGTGCCACCTGGATTGGCGCCGGATTCGACGCCTATGAATCGCTGCTGGCGGCCGACGATCGGCGCGCAGGCTTCAGCTTTGGCAACGCACCCAGCATCGCCGATGTGTACCTGATTCCACAAATCGAGAGCGCACGTCGCTTCAAGGTGGATCTGGATCGCTGGCCTTTGATCATGGCAGTGGATGCCCGCTGCGGCGCGCTGGACGCATTTCAGCGGGCGGCTCCGCTGGCCCAGCCGGACGCATCGTAGCCGGCCTGGCACTGCTCACTCTGGAAGGACCGGCTATGCAATCCCTTTTCTTCTCCAGCCGCGCAGATCGGGTTGCACTGGCACGCCAACGGTATTTTGAAGAGGGTGAGCCCCCATCGGGGGTTGTCAGTGATGCCGTGTTCCAGTCCTGGGCCCGATGCCTGCGGCAGAAACAGGACCCGCACGGACAGCTGGAGTTCCAGCCCGTGTCTGCCAGCAGGGCGCAACTGGCCTTGCAAAAAAGTCGATTGCTGCGCGATGCCTGGTCGGCCGACGCTGGCGAACTGGATTCGGTGTTAGGGGCTACAAATTGTGGCGCCATGCTGACAGACCCCAGCGGTGTGCTGATAGGCGCCACCAGCTCCCGGCGCTCGCATGAAAAGGTCACGCCGGTGGCGCACCGCCTGGGCGTCAACTTCGCAGAAGAGGGCATTGGCACGACGGCGCCTGGCATCGTCGTGCGTACCGGTCAACAGGTGTGTGTTGAGGGCGCCGAACACTACTTCGAGAGTGTCAATTTCATGCACTGCGCCGCAGCTCCGATTCGCGACATTCATGGCAGGCTGGCCGGTGTACTGGATATGTCCAGTGAGCGGATTCCCTTCAATTTCGATGCGATAACGGTGGTCGGACATTACGCGTCTTCGATTGAAAATCGTTTGCTGGTGGCGCAATCGGGTGAACACCTCGTGGTGCGATTTCAGATTTCCCCGGCCTTGCTGGACACGTCCATGGCGTGCCTGATGGGCGTGGATATGCAGGGAAACATCGCCTGGACAAACGCTGCTGCCTCCCGGTTGCTGGGGATGCGGCCGGATGGCGAGCGTTCACAGCTGGGAAGAGTGGACCAGATCCTGCAAAGCAGCTTTTCAGAACTGGCTTCTACCCTTGGCGCCGCACATTCCTTGCTGCATTTGCGCAACGGTCTTCAGGTACATGCACGTTGCGAACTGCAGGCGCGCGACGGCCTCCACCGGATCTTCGTCCTCGGGAAGCCGGCAGGAGAAATTGCGGCGGTAGACACGGTCCCGGACATTTCGCCGCGGCCGGCGGAAGAACCGCAAGGCGATGTGGTGTCGCCAGCGGTCAACCAAGCCGATCCGGCCAGTCTGCGCGATGCGGACATCGGGTTGATCACCAGAACGCTGAAGGAGTGCGGCGGCAATGTCTCCGCAACGGCCAGGAAGCTGAAGGTGTCGCGGGGCTTGATCTACCGTCGGACTCAGGGCGGATAGGCATTCGGCGTTCCTTGTCCGCGGTCGTCGCGGCCGGTTCCGTTCGCGACGCCGTTGTTCTGATATGGAACAAACAGACCCTAGGGAAATCCCGATGTATTTGCGACTGCAGCAAGTTCCTAAAGTTGGAAGTCGGTGGCCCAGTTTGCGCGCTTGGCATGCGCCTTTGGAGACACTTTTTTTAACCACTACCAGGCCAAACGCATGATGATCAATACCGATTCACAATCAACCGACGCCACCTCCGACGGATTGCTGGAGCATCTCGAACGGGCCCTGATTGCTGGCCGCTTGAGCCGTCGCGGCTTCATGCGTGCAGCCACCGCCGCCGGCTTCGCCGGCGTCGCCCTGCAGGCGCTGGCGGATGAACTGGACAACATCCGCGCCAATCAGAATGAGCGCAGCGCCAAACTGCAAGGCGCCTACGACTATGTGGTCGTTGGCACCGGCTCGGCCGCATGCGCTCTGGTGGGCCGGCTGGCAAGCCGAAAGGACGCATCCATTCTCATGATCGAGGCGGGCGACTGGGACGTGGCACCCTCGGTCATGGACCCCGGAGTCTGGTTCACCAATCTGGGATCCGAGCGGGACTGGAAAGACGTGGCACTGGCCGCACCGAGCACCAACAACCGCGCCATACCCGAGCACATGGGACGCGTCGTCGGCGGTGGTAGCAGCATCAATGCCACTATCTGGGCCCGCCCGTTCAAGGCGGACCTGGACCATTGGGCCGACGTCAGCGGCGATCGCGCCTGGGGCTACGAGTCCGGGCTGGAGATCTACCGGCGCATGGAAAACTGGCAGGGTGTACCCGATGCGCGATATCGCGGACAAAACGGGCCGGTCTGGTGCCAGCCTGCAAAAGACCCGCACCCGCTGGCTCCCGCCATGCTGGCAGCATGCCGCGCCCTGGGCTACCCGATCCTGAACGACCAGAACGGGGCGCGCGAGGAAAGTGGCACGGGTTTCGCCCTGATGAACCAGATCATCCGCGACGGGCGCCGTCAGAGCATGGCCCGCTCGTATCTGTACCCGGTCATGTCGCGCTCCAATGTCACTGTCCTGGTGAACACCCATGTGGACCGGCTCACTGTCGCAGGTACCAAGGTGACGGGCGTACAAGTGACAACAGCAGGTGGGGCCAGGAACATCAGCGCCAATGCCGAAGTGATCGTCTGCGCAGGCGGCATCAACACGCCCAAGCTGCTGATGCTCAGCGGCATTGGCGATGACGCGCAGCTTCGCCAGCACGGCATCAAGACCGTGGTCGACGCGAAGGAAGTCGGGAAAAACTTCCAGGATCACATCCTGCATGGCGGTTGCATCTGGGAGCCCAAGGAGCATATTGCGCATCGCAACAGTGCAGCCAATGCCGCCGGATTCCTCAAGAGCCAGGCCTCGCTCAGATCACCGGACCTCAACCTGGTGCAGATCGAATTGCCCTATGCCAGCGACGTGGTGGGCAAGGAATATGCACCTCCCGGCACCAGCTGGGCCCTGTGCGCCGGCCTGGTGGCTCCCAAGAGCCGCGGCGAAATTCGCCTGAGCTCGTCAAAGCCATCGGATCGCCCGATCGTCGATGCCCGGTTCCTGAGCCATCCCGACGATGTCAAGGCTTTGGCCTTTGGTATCGAGGCGTGTCGCGAGATTGGAAATTCGCCCGCCATGAAGGACTTCGTGAAGCGCGAAGTCGCTCCCGGCAAGGCATTGACAGGCAAGGCGATGGAAGACTTCGTGCGCAATGGCGCCACGACCTATTTCCACCAGGCCGGCTCCTGCCGCATGGGCAAGGATGCGCAAGCCGTTGTCGATTCCAAACTGCGCGTCAACGGCGTGCAGGGACTGCGCATTGCCGATAGCTCCATCATGCCGCGCATTGCCGGTGTGGCCACCATGGCCACCTGCGCGCTGATCGGTGAACGCATGGCAGACATCCTGACCGAGCGCGCCTGAAGCCCTGCAAATCAACCCCACCCGCCAAACAACCCGAATCATCGAACCTAGGAAACCACCATGCAAGCCCAACTCATTCTTGACAATCAATCCGTCGCCGCAAAGTCCGGTGCCACCTTTGATCGCATCCACCCCGATTCCGGAGACGTGGTTACCAGCGCCGCAGCCGGAGGCGTAGACGATGCAGTCGCCGCCGCGAACTCTGCCCACACGGCCTTTCTTACCTGGCGCAACTCCGCTCCAAGCGAACGTCGCCGCCTGCTCCTCAAGGCCGCCGATGTGCTGGAGTCCATGACGCCGAAATTCATCGAAGTGATGGCCGCCGAAGTAGGCGCCTCCGGGCTGTGGGCCGGCTTCAACGTGCACCTGGCCGCCAATGTGTTCCGCGAAGCAGCGTCCATGGTGACCCAGATCCAGGGCGAGACCATTCCCACCGACAAGCCCGGCGCACTCTCCATGACCGTGCGCCAGCCCGTGGGCGTAATCCTGAGCATCGTTCCATGGAACGGCCCCGTTGTTCTGGCCGCGCGCGCCATCGCCTACCCGATCGCCTGTGGCAACACGGTGGTATTCCGTGCATCCGAGTCGAGTCCCAAGACCCATCTGCTGGTGGCGGATGCCTTGGTTGAGGCGGGCTTCCCCCCAGGCGTGCTGAACGTGATGACCAATGCCCCCAAGGATGCTCCGGAAGTGATCGACACACTGATTGCGCACAAGGCGGTCCGCCGCATCAACTTCACCGGGTCCACCCGTGTCGGTCGCATCATTGCCCAGAAGGCTGCGACCCATTTGAAGCGCTGCCTGCTGGAGCTCGGTGGCAAGTCACCCCAGGTGGTACTCGATGATGCCAATATCGACGAAGCCGTGAAGGCCGCGGTGTTTGGCTCCTTTTTGTACCAAGGCCAGATCTGCATGTCTACCGAACGCCTCGTGGTCGACGAAGCCATTGCAGACGAATTTGTCGCCAAGTTTGCAGCCCGCGCCAAGGAACTTCCCATGGGTGACCCACGCGTCAATTCGGCCTGCGTGATCGGCCCCATGGTGGCCAGCGAGTCCGGGCCGCGCCAGAACGCCATGATTGATGACGCCATTGCCAAGGGCGCCAAGTTGGCCTGCGGTGGCAAGGCGTCCGGCGCGATCATGCCTGCGACCATCGTCGACCATGTCAAGCCCGGCATGAAAATTTATGACGAAGAAACCTTCGGCCCGATTACGACGGTGGTTCGCGTCAAGGGCGTGGAAGAAGCCCTGCGGGTTGCAAACGACAGCGCGTACGGACTGTCGTCGGCTGTTTTTGGGCGGGATGTGACCCGGGCACTGGACGTCGCGATGCGCATGGAATGCGGCTCCGTGCATATCAACGGATCGACCGTCCAGAACGAGGCCCAGGCGCCCTACGGCGGAACAAAGGACAGCGGCTACGGCAAGTTCGACGGCCGCGCGGTCATCGACGAATTCACGGAATTGAAGTGGATTACGGTTGAGCCTTCTGTTCAAACCTATCCGGTCTGACAGAACAGTGGGGCCTCGCTTGCGAGGCCTGTCGATTTCGATGGACGACTGACCACTGGAAACCTGGCGCGGTTCGCGTCCGGATTCAACTGCGTGCCGTTTCGCTCTGTACGGTATTAACGGCTCTGGCGTGTGCGTCCTGCGGCCAGTCTGCCAATTGACAGCTGGCGCTTCGCATCAAACTGCCACGATCGTTGATTGGGCCGCAACTCAAGCCGGCCAGGCCTGCATGCGAAACGCCTCGATCAGGAAATCGATCAACAGGCGAACCTTCGGCGTCATGTGCTTTCGCGTCGGATACACCGCGAAGATGCCGAGCTCGAGCGATCGGTACTGCGGGAGTACCTCGACCAGTGAGCCTGCCAGCAGGTGCGCACCGACGAGAAACGACGGCTGCAGCACCAAGCCCTGGTTTTGCAGCGCAGCGGCACAGCAGGTCTCGCCGCTGTTGGCGCGCATGCGCGGTGTGACTTGCACGGTCACGGGTCCCTGCGGCCCTTCGAAGACCCAGTTCTCGCCCATCGACAGCAGCGTGTAGGACAGGACAGCGTGCGCGGCGAGCTCGGACGGATGACCAGGCGTGCCGTGTTCTGCCAGGTAGGCGGGTGACGCGCACAGGATGAGGCGCGTCGTCGACAGCCGACGGCTGACCAGCGACGAACTGCTCAAGCGTCCGATGCGTATGGCCAGGTCGTAGCCCTCGTCCACCAGATCGACCACCCGGTCCGACAGCGTCACGTCCAGCGTCACCTTGAGGTGCAGCGTCATGAACGCGGCCCACAGCGGGGCAAGGTGCAAAAGGCCGAAACTCATCGGCACGTTGACCTTGAGCTGCCCGAGCGCCTCGCCGCTGTGCGCCGTGATCTCGGCTTCGGCCTCGCCGACGCCGGCCAGCAGTTCCATGCAACGCGCATGGAAGACCGCGCCCTCCTCGGTCAATGACAGCTTGCGGGTGGTGCGCTGCAACAGGCGCACGCCCAGGCGCGCTTCGAGCTCGCTGACATAACGTGAGATCGCCGCCTTGGATACGTCCAGCACCTCGGCCGCCCGAACGAAGCTGCCCGCGCCCACGACGGCGACGAATGCTTCCATTTCCACGAACTTGTCCATATGGTCGAAGATTATCTCAGTATTCGGAACAGTTAATCAAATTTACACCTGTTTATCTACAAGAAAAGCGCTTTTATAGTTCATTCACCCGCAGCAATCACGCTGCATCGAAAGGAAAACTGTCATGAAAACCACCACCATCGGCACCGACAACAGGGGCTCGACTTTCGTCAACCGCGTTCTGGCCACCGACGCGGGTCTCGGTCCGCTAGCGCTGCGTATCGCGATCGGCCTGATCTTCGCCGCGCATGGCGCGCAGAAACTGTTCGGCTGGTTCGGCGGCTACGGCCTCGAGGGCACGGGCCAGTTCTTCGGCTCGGTCGGACTGAACCCCGGCTATCTGATGGCAATGCTGGCAGGCGCCGCCGAATTCTTCGGCGGGCTGGCGCTCATCGTCGGACTGCTGGTGCGACCGGCCGCCGCAGCGCTCGCCTTCGCCATGCTCGTGGCCATATTCGCAGTGCACTGGAGCAAGGGCTTCTTCGCCGGCGCCGGTGGTTACGAATACGCACTGGCACTGTTCGCTTCTTCAGCGTCGTTGCTGATCAGCGGCGCGGGCCGCTACTCGGTGGACAGTGCGGTGGCCTCGCGCCGCGGGCCCGCCATCGATCAAGCCACCGGTACCGCCCTGCACGGAGCACACTGATGTCCGCCTTGCCCAGCCTGTTCATCTCGCACGGTGCGCCGACCTTTGCGCTCGAACCCGGCCTCGCCGGGCCGCAGTTAACGGCGTTGGGGCGCGTATTGCCGCAACCGGCCGCCGTGCTCGTGGTCTCACCCCATTGGATGACACCCACGCCGCTGGTGAGCACAGCGACTAAACCGGCGACGATCCATGACTTCGGCGGTTTCGATCCCGCGTTGTACCGCATCAGCTACCCGGCCCCGGGCCACCCTGGCCTCGCGCAGCGCGCCGTCGCGCTGCTGTGCAAAGCCGGCTGGCCCGCCAAGCTGGACGAGCGCCGCGGACTCGATCATGGCGCATGGGTGCCGTTGACCTACCTCTATCCCGAGGCCGATGTCCCCACGTTCCAGGTATCCATGCCCGCAAGGCTCGACGCGGCAGCTGCACTGGCGTTCGGAAAGGCCTTGTCACCCTTGGCCTCCGAGGGTGTGCTCATCATCGGCTCCGGCAGCCTGACCCACAACTTGAACGAGTTCCGAGGCCATCACGGAGACGCGCAGCCCTATGCCACGGAGTTCGCCGCCTGGGTGCGCGAAGCCGTCGAGCAGGGCGACACCGCGCGGCTAGTGCGCACGCTCGACGACGCGCCGCACGCGAAACGAGCCCACCCGACGCCCGAGCATTTCTGGCCACTACTGGTGGCCGTGGGCGCTGCGTCGGCGACAAGCCCCGTGCAGGTGATCGAAGGGGGCATCTCGCACGGCGTTTTGTCCATGGACAGCTTCGCATTCGGCCATCATGTCCCACACTGAAGATGCACAGGATTCCGAAATGCAGAACGCCCTGATCATCCAGAAGGCAGATGTGCCGCCAGCACGCCCGGCCGAACTGGTGCTGCTGTTCCACGGCGTGGGGTCCAGTGCCGAGGACCTGCGTCCGCTTGGCGAGTTGCTGGCGCGCGCGTTCAAGCACGCGTGGATCGTCAGCGTGCGTTCACCCCTGGCCTCTGAACTCGGCGGCTGGCAATGGTTCTCGGTTCAAGGCATCACCGAAACCAGTGGGCCGGCATGCGTGCTAGAGGCCATGCCGCAATTCGTGCAGTCCATCACGCATTGGCAGCGTGCGTCCGGGGTGGACGCGGCAGCCACTACGCTGATCGGTTTCTCGCAGGGCGCCATCATGGCCCTGGAGGCCAGCCAGCAACCCGAGTTTCACGTTGGTCGCGTCATCGCGATCGCCGGCCGCTTTGCCCTGGCACCGCACGTCGCATCGCCGCGCACCGAACTGAACTTGTTGCATGGCGAGGAGGATCGCATGATGCCGGTCGCCCTTGCCACTGATGCGGCGGCGCGCCTCCTGGCACTCGGTACGCGCGTCACGCTGGACCGCTTCGCCGGCTTGGGACATGGAATCGACGCAAGGGTCGCGCAACGCATTGTCGGACTCATGGACCAGCACACAGATCGAGGAATCGCGTGAACGCCCATGCCACGCGCTTGCACCTGCCGGCGCACCAGACCACGCTCGAAACCGCACAGGGTACGAACATCATCCTGGGCGTCGGTGCGTTATCGGTGGCCGATGGCTTCTTCCGCCACGACCCGCCGTTGCCCCACGAGTTGGAGCGAGCGATCGATGCCGTGGAAGACGCAATGATGGCTGACCATGTACCCCGTGCGATCGGCGGGTCACTGGTGTCGTCCGATCCGGCCCTGCGTGCCTTCCCGGGTCTGCAAGCAAGTGGCGCAACGGTGTCCCGCGGTCACATCGAGGCGCTGTTTCAGCGGCTTGCGGCGACCTCGCTCGGCCGACCCGGTCACATGTCCGGCCTTCCACAAGGTCGCGAAGCGGCGGCGGCACTGTTGATCTTGCGCGAGTGCATGCATCACCTGGGCTTCGAATCAGTCTCGTTCATCGGTCTTTCGAAAGATCGAAGCCCACACCCGCCGGGAGATCGTCGTTGGCGCCGCAGCGATCACGGGTCGGCCTGAGGTCAAGATCCTGGGCGCCGTTGTCCAGGAGAGGCGGCGACTTGACGATGGCCGCCGATTTGACCAGGCAATCGACGGTGCCGTGCAACTCGGCCACGACCTTGGCGCCGAGTTGGGCGAGAAGTTCCGCCGTGGTTTAGCCGATGCCGTGCAGTGACACCGCACCGGCCATCTCGCACACCTTGTCTTGGAGCAACATGTCCAACTCTTTCAGGATGGGCTGGAAGGCATTTCGTCAATCGGCATCTCACATTGGATCCAGTCGATTGCGGACCCATGACGCGGTACCCAGCCCAGCTCGCGGCGGGCCCGGACCGAACGCACCCTGCTATTGCTGCCCAGCGAGAAGTAGGCCATGGGCACACCCCAGCGTTCGGCCGCCACCTCAGACGGCAACGATGCAGTCCCCGGCAGTGCAAGCCGCTTGGCAATCGCCATTCCGATATTTCCGTAGGAGGCCTCGCCGTTCTCGGCGAAGTAGAACGCGCCGGCCGGAGCTTTGGTCAACGCCAGCAAGTAAAGCGCGACAACGTCCTCGATGTGCACGTTCGACCAGACGTTCAATCCAGCACCGACCAGTTGCACCACTCCGTGGACACGTGCGTTCGCCGCCAGGAAAGGAATCTGCACACTGAGCGGATTCAGCCCCCTGCCCGTTCCGTAGATCAGGCTCGGACAGATCACGGCGGACCGCATGCCGCGATCGCCGGAACCAAGCACGCTCAGGTCGATGTCCCGGCGTGCTTGCTTCACCGGATTGACGACCAGCCGTGAGTCCTCATCGAAGACGTTTTCCGAGCGGAAGTTGCCACGTGCATCGTCGCCCACAACACTGGAGCCGCTGGTGTGCAGCAGCGGTTTTCCCGACCCCTCGAGACCCGCGACAAGCGCCTGCACCGCGCCAGCATGGTCAGCGCTGGCGGTATTGATGACGCCGTCGGACGCGCGGGCTTCGCGGATCAGCAGGTGGGAGTCATCCAGCGCGCCGAGGACTGGCGTAATCCCCGTTGCCGACAGGCGCGCGGCGGTTGCAGCAGTGCGGGTCAAGCCACGCACGTCATGGCCGGCAGTGCGCAGCGCAATGGCAACCGAGCCGCCGATGTAGCCGCCGGCGCCAGTGAGAAAAATGTTCATGTGAAATTCCGGTAGATCATGTGGACTACCACGGCATGAAAGTGTAGAACCAGAGGAAAACGGCGATCACCAGAACCCTAGCCAGCCTTACTCCAATGCTGGGCCATAACGCGACCATCACGTCGTCGGGCAAGGTGGTGCGGGACAATGGCGATTCAATCTGACCCAAGAGTTTTCGAACCGACCAGGTCAAGCGCTGATAATTCAGCACTGCTCGACTGCCGATATCTTCGCGGCCTCTCGACGCGCAACCGATTCATAGATGCAAGCTGCACATTCATCGCCCGCCGCCGACCTCTCCGCCCACACACCCATGATGCAGCAGTACCGACGGGCGACTTACGCGCGATGAATCTTCATTGGAGACTGACCGCCGGTCAACGAAAAGTCAGTCGTTCAGTCCCCAATCAGCGCCCTTTTCTCGACGCGCGGAAAAACGTGTACGAAAACGATTCTTAGACAAACGATCTGCCGGCGAGATCATTGCAGCGATGGATGCAGTGATGAGTGGGAATTGACGTGACGGACGAGCAAAGATCGCGGCAGAACGTTTGAGAAACGCAACTCCGGTTACCCGCATATCAGCTAATAAACCATTAGCCGAATACCGGATAATTGACATATATCTGCATTACAGCTAAATTTAACTTAGCTGAATATCAGATACTTATGAATCACTTCAATGACTTCCGCCCCAAAAGTCCCCATTAGCGCCCGCCTGGGCGCGCATTCACGGGATCAGCCTGCTGCGCAACCCTTGGTCACCGCCTTGCAGCTGGGCCAGTTGCTCAAGGCTGCCCGAAACAGGCGCAAGCTGAGCCAGGCATCAGTGGCAAGTCGGCTGGGGCTTAGCCAAAATCGCATCTCGTACCTGGAACTGCACTCCGATGAGATAAGTTTCAAGCAGCTGCTAGCCTGGTGCTCGGTGGTCGGAATGGAACTGCGTCTCGGTGAGCGCAGCACATTGACCGACTCCGACACGAAAGTCGAGTGGTGACATGAGGCGCAAGTCTCAAGGTCAAACACTGGTTCTTTGGGCCAACGGCCAGCGCGTGGGCCGCTGGACGACGCCCACGCGCGGGGACATGGAACTGCAGTACGAGCGCGCCTGGCAGGACTCTGAACTGGGCCGCCCGCTATCGCTGTCCCTTCCCTTCAACATGCATGGCGAACCCATCAAGGGCGACAGCGTTGCCAACTACTTCGACAATTTGCTGCCAGATAGCACTGACATCAGAAAACGAGTAGCCCTGCGGTTCAAGACGGGCTCGCTCGAGCCGTTCGATTTGCTGCGCGCTATCGGGCGCGATTGCGTAGGCGCTATTCAGTTGCTCGCAGAAGACGAGGACCCAACGGGCTGGGACACGATAGAGGGAGTCGAGCTGACAGAGGAGGACATCGAGCGCCACTTGCTGGAGGT
>JBBKVW010000322.1:0-7513 GCA_037968655.1 Burkholderiaceae bacterium | reverse complement strand
GGGCCTGACCCGCCGGCTGGGCCACCGCGATCGTCTGATCATCGATGTGCACCAGCGCCTGCAACAGCTGCTTGGGCAACAGGAATGCATATTGGCGGATCGAGGGCGACGCCGACGCGCGACCACCACCGGCACCGGTCGTGCCCGGCGACCACGAGGTGCCAGCCGGCGCGACCTCGCGCGCCAGCAGCTCGAGCGCCTCCTTGCGCGCATGCGTGGCGCACAGGCGCAGCACCGCCTCGCGTGTGCCCTGCGCCTGCGCATGCGGACCGTAGCAGGACTCGGCGCCCAGCACCTCGATGTGGGTTGCGCTGAACGGCGCCAGTCCTGACTGGTCGAGCAGTTCGGCGCAACGCTGCACGATGGCCTGGCCGGTGCGCCGCCCCTTGGCCACTGCGTCAAAGCCGACGATGGTCAGCTGGGCGGCGATCTTGTAGCCGTCCATCGTGGTCGCGCTGACCTTGTAGTTTTCCGTCGGCGCCCGGCCACGGGCACCGCGCACCGCGACCCGATCGCGGGCCAACTGCTCCATCGTGACCTGGGTGAAATCGCAGACCACATCGGGCAGGATGTAGGCGCCCGGGTCGCCAATCTCGTAGACCATCTGCTCGGCCAGCACGGCCGGCGTGACCAGGCCGCCCGTGCCATCGGGTTTTGTGCAGACGAAGCTGCCATCGGCGCGGCATTCGGCGATCGGATAGCCGATATGGGGCCAGTCGGGCACGCTGTCCCAGTCGGTGAACAGGCCACCGGTGGCCTGGCAGCCGCATTCCAGCAGGTGGCCGGCCAGGCTGCCGGCGGCCAGCTTGTCGTAGTCGTCGCTCGCCCATTCGAAGGCATGCATCAGCACGCCCAGCGTGACGGCCGAATCGACGCAGCGCCCGGTGATCACGACTTGCGCACCCGCGTCCAGCGCAGCCTTGATCGGCAGCGCGCCGAAATAGGCGTTGGCGCTCAGCAGTTGCGCGGGCAGGGGCATGCCGCTTTGCAGTTCGCGCACCGGTTCGGCGCGCTGGCGCAGCTCTGGCAGCAGGGGCATCACATCATCGCCAGTGACCACGGCTATGCGCAGCTGCAATCCCTGCTCAGCCGCCAGCGCGGCCAGCGCCGCAGCGCAGGCCTGCGGATTCACGCCGCCGGCATTGCTGACTACGCGGATGCCCTTGGCCAGCACGTCCCTGAGCACGGCCTTCATGGCCACTGTGACGAAGTCGGTCGCATAGCCCAGCTCGGGTTTTTTCTGCCGCGCGCCGGCCAGAATGGACATGGTCAGTTCGGCCAGGTAGTCGAACACCAGGTAGTCGATCTGGCCGCTGGCCACGAGTTGTGGCGCACCCACTGCGCTGTCGCCCCAGAATCCCGACGCGCCGCCGATGCGCACCAGCTTGCCGGATTGCTGCATGGGGGTTTTTCTCACTTGCCGGTCCACACCGGCTTGCGCTTTTCACGAAATGCGAGCTGGCCTTCGGCGGCGTCTTCGGTCAGCGCGAACAGCGCGATCTGGCTTTCGGTAAAGGACATCGATTCCTCGAATGCCATCTTTTCGATCCGCGTCATGGTGTAGAGCCCGCGCCGTATCGCCGCCGGCGACTTGTCCAGCAGGCGCCCGAGCAGCCAGTCGACACCGGCGTCCAGGTCCTCGCGCACATGGTTGACCAAGCCGTATTCCAGCGCCTGCGCCGCGCTGATGGGTTCGCCAGTGATGCACATCTCGGCCAGCACCCGGCGCGGCAGCAACTGGTCCAGCACGCTGAGCACCTGGGCCGGAAACAGGCCGACCTTGACCTCGGGCAGGCCGAAGATGGCCTTTGGCGTTGCGACGGCCATGTGGCACATCGCCATCACGCCCATGCCACCGGCCATGCAGGCACCATTGACGCGGGCGATCAGCGGCACTGCCGACTGGCGCGCCTGGCGAAACAGGTTCGCAAAGCCGGCATGCGGTTCGGAATAGTCGAACTTGAAGGAAGTGCCGCTTTGCAGGTCGGCGCCGGCGCAAAAGGCGCGCTCGCCGGCTCCGGTGATGACGATGGCCCGGATCGCGCGGTCCTGGTTGGCGCGCGCCATCGCGTCGGAGAGACCCGCGAGCACGCCGGGGCTGATGGCATTGCGCCGCTCCTCACGGTTGATCGTGAGCCACAGCACCGCTCCGCGTTGTTCCTGCAACAGGTCTTGGTGGGATTCGGTGCTCATTGGCGCTCCTCGTCATGGTTGTGTATGGGTGCAGTGCGCATCCCAGGGCGGCAAAGCATTGTCAATGCCGGATCGTCGCGCAGGCGTGGTGCAAGTCTTTCGGGCGGCGCGAAGAGCGCCAGTACGCTTGCGACAAGGCGCAGCCGACCGCTTGTCTGATCGGTAAACATTATGGTGCCGCGCTGGCGCACGGTTGCAGGCGTGCCGGGGCCAGGCGGCGGTGACCCCTGGGCCGGCAAGAGCGACGCCTGTGGAGTCAACTGCTGTCGACACGTCCTGGACCCCATCTGCTTGAGTCTGCGTCGATGTGCGGGGCGTCAGTCTACTAGTGCAACCCAGTGCGATCCGCAGTAGCATGGTTCCCCATGACTGCCACGGGTTTTGCCTTGTTCGATACCGCCATCGGCCACTGCGCGATCGCCTGGGGCGAAGCCGGCATTACCGGTGTGCAGCTGCCCGAGCGCGACGCCGCGGCAACCCGATCCCGGATGGCGCGCCGCTTTCCGCAGTTGCAGGAGCAGGCGCCGACCGCGGCGATGGCGTTGGCTGCGAGCAAGATCGCGGCGCTGCTTTCCGGCGATTTTCCCGAGCCCTCTGACTTGTCCGATCTGGTGCTGGACATGCGGGACGTGCCGCCGTTTCACCAGCAGGTCTATGCGCTGGCGCGTTGCCTGGCGCCCGGCAAGACCATGACCTACGGCGAGATGGCGCGCCGACTGGGCGCGCCGGGCGCCGCCCGCGCAGTGGGGCAGGCGCTGGGCCACAACCCGTTTGCACCCGTCGTGCCATGCCACCGCGTGATGGCCGCCGACGGCAAGTCGGGTGGTTTTTCGGCCAGCGGCGGCGTCCGCACCAAGCTGCGCATGCTGGAGATCGAAGGCGCGCAGTTTGGCGGGCCTGGCCTGTTCGATGTGCAGCCAGGCGCGCAGGTCAAGGCGGGCGGCAAACGCTGAGGCCTCAGGGTTGGTCAGCCGCGAAGACCACCGGTCTGAGTCAGTTCACCCGCGCAAGTCCCCGCGATCCGATACCCACGCGCGGTACCACGCAGCCGCAGCGCATGCGCAAGCCTTGGGGCGATTGCGTTTCTACCGCGCCTGCCTTGACCGGCGCACAGGCTTCGCACACCCATAAGGCAGAATTCGCCAAGGGGAGAATTCATGTCGCGCCTTTCCAAGATCCTGCTGGTACTGGCGGTGCTGGCAGCGTTTCTGACGCTGTCCGCCTACCTGGTGCTGGGCCTGCCCACCTTCGGTGGCGAGATGCAGGGCGAGCGCCTGGCGCGCATGCAGGCGTCGCCGCAGTATGTGAAAGGGCGCTTCGAAAATTCGCCGCCGTATCAGAACGATCTGGCGATGCTGCAGAACATCCGCGACTATTCGGGCGGCCAGCAACGCGAGCCCGGATTCGACATTCCGGTGTTGGCGCTGGCCCCCGACAGTCTGAAATTGCCGCCACTGGCGGGCATGCGCGCCATCTGGCTGGGGCATTCGACGGTGTTGATCGAGGTCGATGGCGTGCGCATCCTGACCGACCCGGCGCTGTCACAACGCGCCTCGCCCTTTCAGTTCGCCGGACCGGCGCGCCTGCACCCGCCGCCGATCGAACTGGCGCGTCTCGAGAGCATCGACGCGGTGCTGATCTCGCATGACCACTACGACCATCTGGACCGTGACACGATCCTGCAGCTGGCCCGTGGTGGCAGCCATTTCTTCGTCCCCTTGGGTATCGGCGCACATCTGGAACGGTGGAGTGTGCCGGCCAACGTGATCCACGAGCTGGACTGGTGGGACAAGCGGGTGTTCAAGGGCGTCGAGATCCACAGCACACCGGCACGGCATTACTCGGGACGCAGGAGCATGGACAACTCCACGCTCTGGTCGTCCTGGATGATCCGGGGCGCCGGCTATTCAACCTACTACAGCGGCGACACCGGCTACGGACCCCACTTCAGCGCGATCCGCCAGCGCCTGGGCTCGCCCGACCTGACGCTGATGAAGATCGGCGCCTACGGCAACAGCTGGCTGGGCATCCATATGGACCCCGAGTCGGCAGTACAGGCCCATCTGGACCTGGGTGCCAGGACCTTGTTGCCAGTGCATTGGGCCACCTTCAACCTGTCCTACCACGCCTGGAACGAACCGATACTGCGCGCGCTTGCAGCGGCCAGTGCAAAGGGCGTCCAACTGATCACGCCCCGGGTTGGCGAGGCCTACGAGCACGGCGCCGCCTTCCAGAGCCAGGCCTGGTATCGCCGCTGACGCGTACATGCGCGAAACTGCCCGTCCATGGCAAACGAAAATTCAAACCGATCCACAGCGCCGGCGCTGAAAATCGACCTGAGCTGGCAGGAGCCGATTCCGGCTGAAGCCGTGCAGGCTGCCCTGGCGCTGATGCAGTCGGGCAAGCTGCACCGCTACGGCGAGACCGACGGCAGCCCGAACGCCGTGTCGCAACTCGAGGCCCGTTTCGCCGAGCAGCTGGGCGTGCGCTACTGCGTGGCAATGAACTCGTGCGGGTCGACGCTGTTCATCGCGCTCAAGAGCGCGGGGGTGCAGGCCGGCGACCGGGTGCTGAGCAACTGCTTCACGCTGGCGCCGGTGCCGGGCGCCATCGCCCATGCCGGTGCACGTGCCGTGCTGGTGGACGTCGCCAACGATTACACGATCGATCTCGATGATCTGGAGCGCAAGGCGCGCAGCAGCGGCGCCCGGACCCTGCTGCTGTCGCACATGCGCGGGCATATCTGCGACATGGATCGCCTGACCGCCATCTGCAGCGCGCATGGCATCGGGTTGATCGAGGACTGCGCCCACACCATGGGCGCAGGATGGAACGGCCGCGCCACCGGTACCTGGGGCAAGGCCGGTTGCTTCAGCCTGCAAAGCTACAAGCATGCCAATGCCGGCGAAGGCGGGCTGCTGGCCACCGACGATCCGGAAATCGCCGCCCAGGCGATTCTGTATTCTGGCAGCTACATGTTCTACGGCGCGCATGCGGCGCGGCCCGACGATGCGGTGTTCGAGCGCTGGAAGCACCAGATTCCCAATTTCAGCCTGCGCATGGGCAATCTGCCGGCGGCCCTGGCGCTGCCGCAGCTGGGGCGGGTACTAGCCGATCGCTGCCAGCGCTGGAACCAGCGTTATGCATGGCTGGTCGAGGCGCTCGCGGGCATACCGCACATCGTGGTTCCGCCGCGCGTGGCCAAGGAGCAGTTCGTTGCCAGCTCGATCCAGTTTTCGGTGCTCGGGCTGCCCGGCGCGACGATTGCCACCTTCCTGGCGCATTGCGCCGAGCGCGGCGTGCACATCAAATGGTTTGGTGCCGATGCAGCAAAAGGTTTCACCAGCGTATCGCGACACTGGCGCTATCTGCAGGATCCGCAGTCGCTGCCCAACGCGCAACGTGTTCTGGCAGGCGTGTGCGACATGCGACTGCCACTGGCGCTGACGCAGGACGACTGCGTGGCCATAGCCGGGGTCATCCGGGACGCAATGGGCACGGTCGTTAACGACTGATTGCGATCGTGCGTGCATTCCGGGCGGTGATCTGATTCTGAAAATGGCTGGTGCAGTGTTCCATCAAGAGTGCAACGCTGCACTGGTCCTGCACCGAAGCGGGCAATGGCCGCTAACCATGGATGGCTTGACCGATGTCAATGCCATGGCGCACCTTTGGCGCGACCATGTTCCTCCTGAGCACATTGGGAGGATTGCGCCATGCCCGACACCCGTTACATCCGCTGGTTCAAGGAGTTGTCGCTCGACGACCTGGGCCTGGTCGGTGGCAAGAACGCGTCACTGGGCGAGATGTTCCAGCAACTCATACCGCTGGGTGTGCGGGTGCCGGATGGATTTGCGCTCACCGCACAGGCCTACCGCGATGCGCTGGACGCGGCGGACGCGTGGCCCGAACTGCACCGGCTGCTCGACGATCTGGACAAGACCGACACCGATGCACTGGCGCGCGCCGGCGCCCGGGCGCGTGAAATCGTCTACGGCGCCGGCATGCCGGCCGTTGTCGAGCAGCAACTGCGCGCAGCCTGGCGCGAACTCAAGGCGCAGGTCGGCGACACGCTCAGTGTCGCGGTGCGCAGTTCGGCCACCGCCGAAGACCTGCCCAACGCCAGCTTCGCCGGCCAGCACGACACCTACCTGAACGTGCATGGCGAGGAGATGCTGATCGACGCGGTCAAGCGCTGCCAGGCATCCCTGTTCACCGACCGGGCGATCTCGTACCGCACCGACAACGGCTTCGACCATTTCAAGGTGTTCCTGTCGGTGGCGGTGATGCAGATGGTGCGCAGCGACCTGGCTTCGGCCGGCGTGATGTTCACCATCGACACGGAGTCCGGCCACCCGGACGTTGTGTTCATCACCGGCGCATGGGGACTGGGCGAGAACGTGGTGCAGGGCGCGGTCGACCCGGACGAGTTCTATGTGCACAAGCCGACCTACCAGCAGGGTTTTCGCAGCGTGCTGCGCAAGACCCTGGGCGACAAGCAGGTGCACATGGTGTACGCGCCCGGGCGCACCCGCGAGCCGGTCATCAACAAACCCACGCCGCGCGCCGACCGCAAGCGCTATTGCCTGAGCGACGCCGACGTGCTGGAGCTGGCCGGCGCCGCGATCACGATCGAGGAGCACTACAGCAAACGCGCCGGCACGCGGCGCCCGATGGACATCGAATGGGCCAAGGACGGCCCGGATGGCGAGCTTTTCATCGTGCAGGCGCGGCCGGAGACCGCGATCTCGCAGCGCTCTGCGATGTCACTGGAGGAGTATGTGCTCGACGGCAGCGGCACGGTGCGTGCCCAGGGCCGCGCCGTCGGCGCCAAGATCGCCAGCGGCAAGGTGCGGGTCGTGACCGATGGGCGCCACCTGTCGGCATTCCGCCCCGGCGAGGTGCTGGTGGCAGATACGACCACGCCGGACTGGGAGCCGGTCATGAAGACCGCGGCAGCCATCGTCACCAACCGCGGCGGGCGGACCTGCCACGCGGCCATCGTCGCGCGCGAACTCGGCATACCCGCGGTCGTGGGCGCCGAACATGCGAGTGACGTGCTGCGCGATGGCGACCTGGTGACTGTGTCGTGCGCCGAAGGCGCAACGGGCAAGGTGTACGAAGGCAGCATCGAATTTCACAAGAACGTCACAGACCTGACCGGTCTCAAGCGCCCGGCGACCGAGATCATGGTCAATCTGGGTAATCCGGAGCTGGCGTTCCAGGTCAGCCAGATGCCGTGCGACGGGGTCGGGCTGGCGCGCATGGAGTTCATCATCAACGAGCACATCAAGGTGCATCCGATGGCGGTGCTGCATCC
>JBBKVW010000321.1:0-21481 GCA_037968655.1 Burkholderiaceae bacterium | reverse complement strand
CCCCCGAGGGGGCTGCTGCGCCTAAGGGCGGCCTGGCGGCGCAGCGGGCCCCCACGCCAAACACGGACCATACGAATCCACCGTCCGACTACGACCTCTACCTGCCCTCCTCCGTACTGGTCACCGGCTACGACATCATCTTCTTCTGGGTCGCCCGGATGATCATGATGACGACCCATTTCACTGGGCGGGTGCCGTTTCGCGACGTCTATATCCATGGCCTGGTGCGCGATTCCCATGGACAGAAGATGAGCAAGTCAGAGGGCAATGTGCTGGACCCGGTCGACCTGATCGACGGGATCACGCTCGAACCGCTGCTGGCCAAGCGCTCCGAAGGCCTGCGCAAGCCCGAGACTGCGCCCACAGTGCGCAAGAACACGCAAAAGGAGTTTCCAGACGGCATTCCGGCCTTCGGGGCCGATGCGCTGCGCTTCACCTTTGCCGCGCTCGCGACGCTGGGGCGCAACATCAATTTCGACACCAAGCGCTGCGAGGGCTACCGCAATTTCTGCAACAAGCTGTGGAACGCGACGCGCTTCGTGCTGATGAACTGCGAAGGCCAGGACTGCGGCCTGAAGGAACACAGCGCCGCCGAATGTGCGCCGGGCGGAGCGCAGGCTGCGTATCTGGAATTCAGCCAGTGCGACCGCTGGATCACCTCGGCGCTGCAACAGGTCGAGGCGGACGTGGCGAAGGGCTTCGAGGAATACCGGCTCGACAACGTGGCCAGCAGCATCTACCAGTTCGTCTGGGACGAGTTTTGCGACTGGTATCTGGAGATCGCCAAGGTGCAGATCAACACCGGCAGCGACGCGCAAAAGCGCGCCACCCGCCGCACATTGATCCGGGTGCTGGAAACCATACTGCGGCTGGCGCATCCGGTGATTCCCTTCATCACCGAGGAACTGTGGCAAAAAGTTGCGCCGGTGGCGGGGCGCGCGGGCGACTCGGTCAGCATTGCGGCCTATCCGCAAAGCCAGCCCGAGCGCATCGACGCGAATGCCGTCGCGCATGTGGCGCGGCTGAAGTTGCTGGTCGACGCCAGCCGCAACCTGCGCGGCGAGATGGGCGTGTCGCCCGCGACGCGCCTGCCACTGTTCGTGCTGGCCGGCGACGCGGCCGAGGCAGAGTTCCAACGCGCCTCGGCACCGGTGCTGCAGGCCCTGGCCAAGCTCAGCGAGGTGCGCGTGTTTGATCAGGAGGACGACTGGGCTGCCCAGGCCAAGGCGGCGCCGGTGGCGGTGGTTGGCGCGGCGCGCATCTGCCTGTACATGGAAGTCGACGCGGCGGCCGAAAAGGCGCGCCTGGGCAAGGAAGCCAGCCGGATCGAAGGCGAAATAGTCAAGGCCCAGGGCAAATTGTCGAACCAGGCCTTCGTTGCAAAGGCACCCGCAGCGGTGATCGATCAGGAGCGCCAGCGGGTGGCCAATTTCGAAGCGACGCTGGTCAAACTGCGCGAGCAACTGGCGCGGCTGGGCTGAACGGCCAAGCCGCGCCGCGCGCCCTTGCATCGTCGCGCGCTGGGTCAGCGCCGGCGCATCAGGTGCACGAAATCGGCACCCTCGGTCAGCTGCTCGACCAACTCGTTGCCGGTCTGCTTGGCAAAGGCCTGGAAGTCGCGCACCGAACCGGCATCAGTGGACACGACCCGCACCGTCTGGCCACTTTGCAGGCCACTCAAGGCCTTCTTGGCCTTGAGAATCGGCAGCGGGCAATTGAGCCCGCGCGCGTCCACTTCGATATCTGCTTGCATGCTGTCTCCTGCTCTGTGAATACTGAATTTTAAGCACCGCCCTCTGGGCAGGTGAAGGCGACGGATCTCGCCATGATCGCGTCATGGCCAGCGCCGACGCAGCATGCCGATCAGCGACTGGGCCAGTCGACAAACTTCGGCTCGTAGCCGCGCGTGCGCAACCAGTCGGCCAGCGCATAACCCGTGCCCGCCGGCCAGCACAGCAGGTCTTCATGGCGGTACAGCTTGTAGTCCACCAGTTCTGCGGACAACTGCACAGTGCCCTGGCACACGGCGTGGTAGGCGATGATGATCTGGTTCATGCGCTGGAAGTCATACACGCCGATCAGGTTCAGGGACTCCGCTTGCAGGCTGGTCTCTTCCGCGATCTCGCGTGCAATGCCTTCTTGCGGCGTTTCGCCCGCCTCCATGAATCCGGTGATCAACGCATAGGCCTTGGCCGTCCAGGCGGCATTGCGCGCCAGCAGCACCTTGCCTTCGTATTCGATCACCGCCGCCAGCACCGGCGTCGGATTGCTCCAGTGCGTGAAGCCGCAGGCCACGCAGCGCAAGCGCTCCTTGTGGCCACCGTCTTCGAGTTGCGAGATGAACTCCAGTTCGCTCGCACAATGCGGGCAGAATTTAAAAGCTTGCATCATGGTGCTTCAGGCTGGGAACACGCCGGTCGACAGATAGCGGTCGCCCCGATCGCAGACCACGAACACGATGGTCGCATTCTTCTCGCGCGCGCTGATCTGCTGCGCGACCCAGCAGGCGCCG
This sequence comes from Burkholderiaceae bacterium, assembly GCA_037968655.1. GTDB lineage: Bacteria > Pseudomonadota > Gammaproteobacteria > Burkholderiales > Burkholderiaceae_C > CAISIP01. Next base: position 18,969 of record JBBKVW010000321.1, on the reverse strand, counting down.
GCGGCCGAGATGCCGGCAAAGATGCCCTCCTCGCGCGCCATGCGCCGGCACATGTCCTCGGCGTCGGACTGGCTCACATACACCAGCTCGTCCACCGCGGTCGGGTCGTAGATCTTGGGCAGGTATTCCTGCGGCCACTTGCGGATGCCCGGAATGCGCGAGCCCTCGGACGGCTGGGCGCCGATGATGCGTACGGCGGCGTTCTGTTCCTTCATGAACCGCGACACGCCGGTGATAGTGCCCGTGGTTCCCATGGCGCTGACGAAATGGGTGATCTGGCCCTTGGTGTCGGCCCAGATTTCCGGCCCGGTGTTTTCGTAATGCGCGCGCGGATTGTCGTCATTGGCAAACTGGTCCAGCACCAACCCCTTGCCGTTGCGCTGCATCTGCTCGGCCAGATCACGCGCGTATTCCATGCCACCGCTCTTGGGTGTCAATATCAACTCGGCGCCATAGGCCTTCATGGTCTGCACCCGTTCGACCGACAGGTCCTCCGGCATGATCAGCACCATGTGGTAGCCCTTGATCGCAGCGGCCATCGCCAGCGCGATGCCGGTATTGCCCGACGTGGCCTCGATCAGCGTGTCGCCCGGCTTGATGTCGCCGCGCTCCTGGGCGCGCTGGATCATCGAGACCGCCGGCCTATCCTTGACCGATCCAGCCGGGTTGTTGCCCTCGAGTTTGCCCAGCACGACATTGCCACGGGCCTTGTTTTCGGCAGCGCCGATACGCTGCAATGCAACCATCGGCGTTTTGCCGATGGTGTCTTCAATGGTGGGGTATTGCATGCATTGCACTGTGCCATAATTTCGCCCTTGCCTGACCTCCAATGCCGGAGTGGTGAAATTGGTAGACGCACGGGACTCAAAATCCCGCGGGGTAAAACCCGTGCCGGTTCGATTCCGGCCTCCGGCACCAGCAGTCTTGCTGCAAGGCGGCATCTTTTGATGCCCGCCCAAACAGTCCAACGCAGCACCGCGAGTACTCGGCACTTGCGTCAAGTGCTGCTTCTTTTTCCACTTGCAAACACCGTCGATTGAGCGCATTCTCTGAGCGGGCATTCGCCCGTGTGCAGGAGGCAGCCGTGATTCGACCAGCGCTCTTTCCCCGTTTTTTCCATCTCTTGCGCCCGATGCTGCTGGCTGGCCTGTCGGTCGCCATTGGCGCGCACGCTGCCACCACACCAGCGCCAACCGCCGAGTCCAGCATGGCAGCCTATGGCCGTGCCACGGCGGCTGTGGTCGGCGTGCGGGTCAATGTGGCCGAAGGCGCACGCTCGGCCGAAACACTGGGCCGAGAACGTGCCGGCTCGGGCGTCGTGATCGGCAAGGATGGCCTGATCCTGACGATTGGCTACCTGATGCTGGAGGCCGACGCCATCCAGATCGTGACGCACGACAACAAGAAGCTACCTGCCCAGGCGGTGGCCTATGACCAGGCGACCGGGTTCGGACTGGTACGCACGCTGTTGCCGCTGACCGGCATCGAGCCGGTGCCACTGGGCAAGCTGGACGATCTGCAAACGGGTGAGCCTCTGATGGCGGTCTCGGGAAATCAGAGCGATGGCACGCCCAGCGATGTCAACATGGTGCGTCTGGTCAGCAAGCGCGCGTTCTCGGGCTACTGGGAATACCACATTGAAGCGGCGGCCTTCACCAGCCCGCCGATCGACAACCACTCCGGCGCGCCGCTGTTCAATCGGCGCGCCGAATTGGTCGGTGTCGGCAGCCTGCTTGTCAACAACGCGATGGGTGGCAACCGGCGTCTGCCAGGCAACATGTTCGTGCCGGTCGACCTGCTGCGGCCGATTCTGGACGAGTTGCAAAAGACCGGCAGCAGCGCCGTCAGCCACAGGCCCTGGCTGGGCGTCTCGTCGACCGAGCAATCGGGTCGGGTGCAGATCATCCGGGTCAGCAAGGAAAGCCCGGCCCACAAGGCCGGCCTGGAGCCGGGTGATCTGGTGCTGGCCGTCGACGGCGCCAAGGTCAGCACACTGGAGGAGTTCTACAAGAAGCTGTGGGCCCGCGCAGACCCGGAAGGCGAAGTCACGCTGACGGTATTGCAAGGTGCCGAGATCAAGTCGATTCGCCTGCGCGGGGTCGATCGCATGCGCACGATGCGCAAGCCCGCCGGCATCTGAGCCGCGACGGGCTGCGCAAGGGCTTCATGTCGGGCGCAGTCCTTCGGCAACTGTCGGGTAGCGCAGCACCAGCTTCAATTCGCGCTTCATGCGGCTGTTGTCCATGCGCCGCGATTCACTCATGAAACTGAGCAGGCCCGGCGCAAGCGCGACGGTCGCTGACGCGCGGTCAATCCTTGGTGGCCTGGGCAATTGATAAAGGTCAGCCGCTAGATCGAAGTAGTCGCCCATCGTCAGTCGGGTATCGTCGTTGACGTTGTACACCCGCTGCGCGCGGCCGCGCCACAGCGCCGCTACACAAGCGCGCGCCAGGTCGTCGGCCTGGATATGGTTGGTGAATACATCGTCGCGGGCTTGCAGCACCGCGGTCCCCGCCAACAGCCGCTTGCGCGGCGTGCCATCGGTGCGATCCTGTGCATAGATGCCCGGCACGCGCAGGATGCTGGCACGAAGACCGGACGATCGACCCAGGAAGCGAACGGCCCGCTCGGCATCGAGGCGCCGGCGTGCCCGCGACGTGGCGGCTTTCGCGGCGCGGGTTTCCGCCACCAGTGCGCCCTGGCAATCACCGTACACGCCGCTGGTGGACGCATACACCAAGGCCTGCGGCATATCTCGCAGCCGCAAAGCCTGCGCCAATGCACGGGTGCGCGCATCGATCTGCCCAGCGGCCGGCGGCGGCGCCAGGTGCAGCACGCGCTGCGCCAGGCCAGCCAGGCGATACAGGCTCGATGCGCGATCCAGGTCGCCGCGTACGACGCACGCCCCAATCGCACGCAGTTGTTCGATCCGGTCGCCGCTGGAACTCAGTACCAGCAGCCGAACGCGCCGTGCGAGCCGGTGCGCGACACGCATGCCAATATCACCGCAACCGACGATCAGTACGCGCTGGCGGCGAAAGCGCGCTGGCAGCGCGCCAAGAGGGTTCTGGTTTGAGGGCAAAATCGAGGGTCGACCTGACACGAATCCGCCCAAGGATACCGAAACGATGACTTTCCAGATTTCCGTCCTGCCCAGCGAACGCAGCTTTACCGTCGAACCGGGCGAGACCATGCTCAGCGCCGGCATACGACAAGGGATCGGCCTGCCCTACGGATGCAAGGACGGCGCCTGCGGCTCGTGCAAATGCAAGAAGCTCGAAGGCACCGTGGTGCATGGCCTGCACCAGAGCAAGGCACTGAGCGAGGAAGAAGAAGCCAACGGCTATGTGCTCACCTGCTGTGGCGTGCCGCACAGCGACGTGGTGCTGGAATCGCGCCAGGTGACCGAAGCCGGCGCCTTTCCTATCCGCAAGATGCCCTCGCGGGTCAGCGCGCTGCAAAAGGTATCGCGCGATGTAATCGTGGTTCAGTTGCAGTTGCCGGCCAACGATCCTTTCGTGTACCACGCCGGCCAGTACATCGAATTCATATTGCGCGACGGCGCGCGGCGCAGCTACTCGATGGCCAACGCGCGGCACAACGGCCCCGGCGTCGAACTGCATATCCGGCACATGCCGGGCGGCAAGTTCACCGACCATGTGTTCGGCGCCATGAAGGAAAAAGAGATCCAGCGCATCGAGGGGCCGTTCGGAAGCTTCTACCTGCGCGAAGACTCGGACAAGCCCATGGTGCTGCTGGCCTCCGGGACCGGCTTCGCGCCAATCAAGGCCCTGATCGAACACATGCAGTTCCAGGGCATCCAGCGTCCCGCCACTCTGTATTGGGGCGGACGGCGTCCCGAGGACCTGTATATGGATTCCTGGGTAAGAGACATGCAGCGCCAGATGCCCAACCTGCACTACGTGCCGGTCATCTCGGATGCGACGGCAGAAGACGCCTGGACCGGCAGGACCGGCTTCGTGCACAAGGCGGTGCTGCAGGACATCCCCGATCTGTCGGGCTACCAGGTCTACGCCTGCGGCGCGCCTATCGTGGTCGATTCAGCGCGGCTGGAATACAGCGAACTGGCCGGTTTGCCGGAAGAGGAGTACTACGCCGACGCCTTCATCACCGAGGCTGACAAGGCGCACGAGTAGCGCGACAGCGCGCCGCATTGGCGCGGCCATGGTGTCATGCACAATATCTGCATGAACCAATACCTGCTCAAATTTCCCGCGCTGGCGGCCGTCTCCGCCCTCGCAATCGCGCTGTTGCTGGCGCCAGCCGGCGTGGCGGCGCAGTCCAGGACGATCCGTATCGTCGTTCCCTACGGCCCGGGCGGCCCGATCGACGTGACCGCGCGCCTGCTGGCGGACCGGGTCAAGGACAGCCTGGGCACCGTCATCATCGAGAACAAGCCGGGTGGCGGTGGAAACATTGGCGTTGACGTCGTCGCCAAGTCGGCGCCGGACGGCACGACCATCGGCATCGCCGCAGTGGCTACCCACGCAATCAACCCCTGGCTCTACAGCAAGATGCCGTTTGACGCGGCCAAGGATTTCGCCCCGATCACGCAGATGGTCCGCGTACCCAATGTGCTGGTGCTCAATGCCGACACCGCAAGTCGCCTGTCGATCAACAGCGTGGCCGACCTGATCAAGTACGCCAAGGCCAATCCGGGCAAGCTCAACTATGGCTCGGGCGGCAATGGCAGCGGGGGTCATCTGGCCGGCGAGATGTTCAAGGCCCAGGCCGGCATCTTCGCGGTGCATATCCCTTACAACGGCGGCAACCCGGCGCAACTTGCGCTGCTATCGGGTCAGGTCGACTTCAACTTCGACAATCTGGCCACCGCATCGGCCAACATCAAATCGGGCAAGCTCAAGGCATTGGCTGTGACTACAGCCCAGCGCAGCGCGATACTGCCCGATGTGCCTGCGGTAGCGGAAACGCTGCGCGGATTCGAAGTCGACACCTGGTGGGGACTGGTGGTGCCCGCCGCCACGCCAAAGGACATCGTGACCAGGCTCAACCAGGCATTTGTCGCCGCCTTGAACAGCCCGGAAGCCAGGAGCCGATTCGCCACGATGATGGCGGAGCCTGTGCCGACCACGCCCGAACAGTTCGGTGCCCTGATGAACGCCGAGCGGGCCAAATACGAAAAGGTAGTGAAGGCCTCAGGCGCCAAGGTCGACTGACTGGAGATGCTGCACGATCGGCCAAGCGACGCCAACTGCGGTTCGCGCTCGTCTTCGAAGCGCCAAGAATGCCCATCATCGCACGGGACGCGGCAAGGCGTTTATAGCCTTTACTTGTTCACCCGCAAGCCGTCGTAGCCATGAAACCAAAGCCGCCGTCGCCTGGAAAGCCGGGTCCCCCCTGACCATCGAAACGGTCGATCTGCAGGGCCCCAGACTCGGTGAAGTGCTGGTCGAGATCAAGGCCACCGGCATTTGCCACACCGACTACTACACGCTGTCGGGCGCCGATCCAGTGGGACTTTTTCCGGCCATCCTGGGCCATGAGGGCGCCGGTATCGTCGTCGACGTGGGCCCTGGTGTCACGGGCCAGAAAAGGGCGACCATGTAATCCCGCTGTACACGCCCGAATGCCGGCAGTGCAAGTTCTGCCTGTCGCGCAAGACCAATCTGTGCCAACTTATCCGTGGCACCCAGGGCAAGGGACTGATGCCCGACTCCAGCAGCCGCTTCAGCCTGGACGGCAAGCCGATCCTGCATTGCATGGGCACGTCGACCTTCAGCAACTACACGGTGGCACCCGAGATCGCGCTGGCCAAAATCCGGGAGGATGCTCCGTTCGACAAGGTCTGCTACATCGGCTGCGGCGTCACCACCGGCATCGGAGCCGTGCTGTTCACAGCCAAGGGCGAGGCCGGGGCCAATGTGGTGGTGTTCGGCCTGGGCGGCATCGGATCGAACGTGATCCAGGCCGCAAAGATGGTGGGCGCTGACAAGATCATTGGCGTCGATATCAACCCGGCGCGCCAGGAAATGGCACGCAAGTTCGGCATGACGCACTTCCTCAACCCGAAAGAGCTGGAGGCCGCCGGTGAAAACCTGGTCGATCGCATCGCTCAACTGACCGACGGGGGGGCCGACTACAGCTTCGAATGCATTGGCAATACGAAGATCATGCGCCAGGCGCTCGAATGCACGCACAAGGGTTGGGGCCGAAGCATCATCATCGGCGTGGCGGAAGCCGGCGCCGAAATCAGCACCCGGCCGTTTCAGCTGGTGACGGGGCGCAAATGGGAGGGTTCCGCCTTTGGCGGTGCACGCGGCCGCTCGGATGTGCCGCGCATAGTGGACTGGTACATGGAAGGCAAGATCAATATCGACGCCCTGATCACCCACACCATGCCGCTGGAAGACATCAACAAGGGATTTGACCTGATGAAACGCGGCGAATCGATTCGCGGCGTGGTCCTGTATTGATCAGTTGCACCCGAGCGCGGGCCGCTCGTTTGCGTCCTGCCACGCCCGGTTATCTGGCGCAGCCAACAAATGCTTCGATTACTGCGGGCCCGGGCCGCGGCCGGCGATATGGCGAAATGTGATACGACCCTTGGTCATGTCGTAGGGCGACAGTTCAATTGAAACCTTGTCGCCTGCGATGATGCGGATATGGTGCTTGCGCATCTTGCCGCCGGTGTAGGCCACCAGTTGATGTCCGTTGTCCAGGGTCACGCGAAAGCGCGAATCGGGCAGGACCTCGGTGACGAGGCCACTCATTTCAATTAGTTCTTCTTTGGCCATGGCCAGTACTCCCGTGGAAATCCATAAAACCGGGTCTGCAAGTGCTGTCACAAGCAAACGCCTTGCGCGGTCCGCAGTGGCCGGCAGGCACACGAAGCGTTTTTCGTCAAGCCCGCAAGCCCAACACCTGCGTCCCGGCGCAGGAACACACGCAATACAGCGTGCCGACCCGACCAGACCAATGATGGCCTCTTGTCGAACCTTCAAGTATATCGCCGGCCCTCGCCATCCCGAGGAAGCCGGGTCGTATTCCCGGACAGAAACGCGCAGTTCAGGCCTGCGTGGCGCCCGCGACAGCCTTGGCGACCTCGTTGCGACCCTGGTCACCGCCAGTCTCGGGCACCATCTCGCCCGTGCGGTCACGAATCCTGTCGAGTTGCTGCGCCAGGCGTTCCGGCGCGCCTGCGTCAGTGCCTATCCATACCCCCTGAGTCAGGGTGATATGCGCCGCCTCAAAGGTGCCGGCGCCCGCACACAGCACTGCGCGCGTAGGCGCTTCATCGTGTGCCAGCACCAGCATGGCCGGCACCACGGACTGCGGCGCCAGGGCGCGCAGCACAGCCTCGGGCATCAGGCCCTGTGTCATGCGTGTGGCCGCCGTCGGCGCCAGGCAATTGACACGAATGTCGTGCTTGGCGCCTTCCAGCGCCAGCGTCTGCATCAGTCCGACCAGCGCCATCTTGGCCGCGCCGTAGTTGGATTGGCCGAAATTGCCGTACAGGCCCGACGACGAGGTGGTCATGACGATGCGCCCACGCTTTTGCGCCACCATGACCGGCCAGACAGCCTTGGTGCAATGCACCGCGCCCATCAGATGCACTTCGAGCACTTGCCGGAAATCTTCCAACTCCATCTTGGCGAAGCTCTTGTCGCGCAGGATTCCGGCGTTGTTGACCAGGATGTCGACCCGCCCCCAGGCGTCCATCGCCTGCTGCACCATGGCCTGCACGGCCGTGTAGTCGGACACGGATGCGGCGTTGGCAATCGCTTCGCCGCCGGCCGCGACGATCCGATCAACCGCCAACTGCGCCGCGCTGCCCGACCCGCCGCTGCCGTCACGCGCCCCGCCCAGATCATTGACCAGCACCTTGGCGCCCCGCGCGGCCAGTTCCAGCGCATGTTGCTCGCCCAGTCCGCCTCCGGCACCTGTCACGATCGCGACCCTGCCCTTGAAATCCAATCCCATATCGTTCGTCCTGTTGGTTTGTACGTTGGCACATGACTCCGTTCTGAGCGAGTCGTCATGCAACAACGCCAACTTTAATTCACCATCAGCAGGAGATACTTCCAACGCCATGGAAATCAATTCACAGGTCATCGACACGCCGCCGCGTCCGGCCGCCAGCGTCGTGCTGCTGCGCGACGCGCCGGGTGGCCTGGAAGTCTTTCTGATCAAACGCCATGGCTTGTCCGATGTTTTGGCAGGCGCGTTTGTGTTTCCAGGCGGCAAGGTCGACCGGCACGACAGGCCAGGCGAGGGGCAAACGCTGCTGCACGGCTCAACTGAAAATCTTGTCGCCGGGCTCAATGAGCCGGCGATCGACCTGGAAACGGCGGTCAGCCTGTACGTGGCGGCGATTCGGGAAACGTTCGAAGAGTCCGGTGTGCTGCTGGCTTGCGGTGCGGAAAATTTACAAGCGTCGCGCGCTAGCGCACTGGCACGCGGCGGCCTGCAATTTGATGAAGTGCTGGCCAGCTTGGCATTGCGACTGGATACGCGGGAACTGCTTCCGCTGTCGCGCTGGATTACGCCGCGGGTGCCGACGGTAACCAACAAGCGTTTTGACACCCGCTTTTTCGTTGCGCCGCTGCCCGCCGGCCAAAGTGCGCAACACGACAACCACGAAGCAACCGACAGCGTCTGGTTGCGGCCCAGGGACGCCCTGCAGCAATATTGGGACAGCCAAATCAACTTCGCACCGCCGCAGATCATGACCCTGGCCCATCTCTCCCACTATGGAACGGTCAGGGCTGTGCAAGCTTCCCTGCACGGTCGCATGCCGTCTTTAATCGAGCCCGAGCCATTCGATATTGATGGCGGGCGCGTCATCTGTTACCCCGGCGACGAGCGCCACTCCAATCCCCTGCGCGCCATGCCCGGCCCGACGCGGTTGATCTTTCGCAATCGCCGCTTCGAACCGCCGGGCGGATTCGAAGCCTTATTTCTGCCGCCTGCGACGGCCTGATCGAACGGGGTCTGTCGATAGGTCAGTCGGCATAGTCGATCGGCAGGCTATAGGCGGGGTCTGCATGCCAGGCCCAATAGGTTTGCACCAGTTTGCGCGTGGTGTTGCCTGGCAAACCCGTACCTATCTGCTGCATATCGACCCGGGTGACTGGCAGCACTCCGCCCCCAGAGGTCGAAATGAAAACCTCGTCGGCCGTCCGCAATTGCGCGGCGGAAATCGGTTTTGCCTGCACAGGCATGCCCAGCGATTGGGTCATCTCGATGACGGTGCGTCGTGATATGCCCTCCAACATGCCTGACTCGGGCGTCAGCACCACACCATCCTGGACGCAAAACACATTGAATCCCGGACCTTCGACCACATTGCCTGCAGCGTCGACCAGCAGCACCGAATCAGCGCCGGCATCCAGAGCGCCAAGCAGCCCCATGGTCAGGTCGTTCCAGTGGTAGTTCTTGGCGCGCGGATCAACCGAACTGGCCGGAATGCGCTGCACATCGCTGATCATCAGATGCAGTCCACTTTCGCGTTGCTGCGCATTGGCCAGCCAGACAAACGGAACCGCGAACGCGTAGAACTGGTTGCGCGCCAGGCGCGGGTCGCGCGAGCCCCAGGGTGGCTGGCCGCGGGTGCAGATCATCTCGACATAGGAGGCGCGCAGGCCGCTTTGCCGCACACATCGGGTCAATATGTCGGTGATCTGGCTCGGGCTCAGACCGTGGTCCAGACGCCAGCGCTGGCAACTGTGCATGAAGCGCTCCAGATGGGCGTCGAGCCGGAAGAACGATCCATCCCAGACCGTCACGACATCGTAGGTAGCATCCGATCGCAGGAAGCCCCAATCGGTGATCGGGATCGATGCCTGGGCAATAGGGAGGTACTGCCCGGCAATGTAGGCAACGCCATCGCCGAATTGTTCCGAACCGTCCATAGCGGATCTCCAGATGTCAATCAACGCTCCATCTTATGTGGTGGCGACACGGCAATACATCAGTCACAGACAACGCGCATCCACAAAGACAACTATCGACACGACCACGAGAAAGCGTTAAAAATGCCTTCCTGCTGCCAGACCGGGCACCTAGACTGGGTCACCAAACCAGCAGCCCTGCGCAGCGGGTAAGCAGTTCACCCAAGGGAAAATCAATATGTCCAGCCGTACCCATTCAACCATGCTGGCCGTACAGTCGCCGTTGCAATCGACCGTGCATTCAGTTCTGGTCGCCGCAAGCGTGCTGCTGATGCTGACCTGGCTCACTACCTGGGCCTTTGGCCTTGGACAAGCGGTCGTACTGGCAACGTCATTGATCATCGTGCTAGTGGGTTTGTCCGCTGTCGGTTTGCAGTTGGCCATGGGGCACAAGTCTGCGGCGCCCGCCTTGCGGCAAGGCGCAGCGACGCCAGCAAAGGCTGATGAGCATGCGCATTTGCATGGCAAGCGCTGGAGCCTGGACGTCTTCTCCAATATCGATGCGCAGCGATTCGCGGCGGTATGCGAAACCTGGTTTTCCTGGGCCGGCTTCGACACCCGCTATGAGTCGCACCGGAACCACGAAGGTGTCGACATTTGGCTGCATGCCTCCCGCTTGCCCGGACCGGTTGCCATCGTGCGCTGCAAGCACGTACTGGACAAGCAGGTAGGGCTGCAGGAGATGCGCGATTTCCAGGGCGTAGTGTCCTCCTGCAAATCGGCACATGGCACATTCACGACGACATCGACCTATACGCCGGAAGCACTGCAATATGCCAGGGAAAACGGCATTGAAGTGGTCGATGGGCGCGCCTTGTTGCGCCGGATCCTGACCCGTACGCGGCAAAGCCAGCAGGCCCTGCTGGCCGTCGCCTACAGCGGCAGGTAAACCTCGCGGGCAAGTTCCTGCAAGCCTGACCGGAATTTCGCGTTCCATTGGGCTGGGGGCGCCAGGCAGATACGCTACGATCGATATCGCAGCAGTCAATTTTCCTTGCCAACCCACCGGAGCGCCCATGGCCATCAACGTACATATCGATCTCGGCTACGAATTCAGCGTCAAGGCACCAGCTGGTGAAGTTTTTGCTGTCCTGTCCGATGTTCCGACGTCAGCCAGCCACTTCCCCAAGGTCCACAAGCTGGTGGACCTGGGCAGCAATACTTACCGCTGGGAAATGGAAAAAATCGGCCTCGCGCAAATCAACCTGCAAACCATCTACGCTTCCAAGTACACCTCCAACAAGGCAAAGGGTACTGTGATCTGGACGCCAGTCAAAGGCGAAGGCAATGCGCTGGTCTCGGGCAGTTGGAAGATCAGCGACAAGAAAAAATCAACCGCCCTGGTGCTCAAGATTGATGGCGATCTGACGATTCCCCTTCCCGGCCTGATGAAGATGGTCGTGGCGCCGGTGGTTGAGGCCGAGTTCGAGAAGATGGTCGAGAAGTACATCGACAACCTGACCAAGCACTTCGGCGGCGAAGCCTGAGCCTCGACCCGTTTCCGGTGCATTCTTGCCCCGGAAACACGGCCGTCCTGGAACGCGCAGTTCAGCGGCCTGTCAAGTCAGCGTGCGTTTGAGCCGTAGCTCTTCGACCCGAATGCTGCCCCTTGCCACTGTACGCAGCGAGGGCATGTCGCGCTTGAAACCGGCCAACTCGTGAAAGCGCAGCGCACGCTCGCAAGCCAGTTCGATCCAGACCGACACATGTGTGCAGTCCTCTTCCAGCAAGCCCTCACGCGCGGCATCCCACAGGGCCAGTCCAATACCCTGCCCGTGATGGGCAGGAACGACATAGATTGCCCAGATCTCGCCCATCGTCGGCGGTGTTCGCTTGTCCCGGCTGCGGTCATAGCCCACGAATCCCACAATCTGATCGGCGTTGCAGGCCAGCAATACCTGGGGCTCGCCGAATTCGATCGCTTCGCGCCAGAACACAAGGCGCTTGCTGGCGTCAGGCGCGTCCTGGCCCAGGGCCTGCACTGCGGCAGCCTCAATCTGGACAATACTTCGGGCATCGGCAGCTACGGCCGGGCGGATCAGGCAATTGCTCATGTTTCTCCTAGCGTTCGGGCTGCCCGAATCAGGCGGGCCCTATTGTCGCCGCAGCGGCGCGCACTCCTGTCGGGCACCGACACCGGCAATGCCCCGCAGGGCATGCACCCATGACCAGCCATCTGTTCGGGCCTAGCTGCCCATGGTTTGACCTGCACACCCGCTTCCCGCCCAATATCGACTGGTGCGAAGAGAAACTGTGCTCGGTCATCGTGACGCCGTTCAACAGCTGGACCAATCTGGCCTATCTGCTCGCGGCCGCGTTGATGTGGACGGCCGCGCGGCGCTCGAACGTGACCAGCCTGCGCTTGTTCGCACCGGTGACCGCGTTGACCGGATTGAGCTCCTTCGCATACCACCAAAGCCTGAACCTGTGGACCCAACTGCTGGATTTTTTCGGCATGTACGCGTTCTGCGTGCTGATACTGATGGCCAACCTGCAGCGTATGCACAAGTGGACCGACGACAACGCCGGCCTGAAGCGCTATTGGCTGGCTGTCGCGGCCTTGACTGTCTTGACCGGCATCAGCTTCTGGCTGGGCATTGCGGCGCAGATGTACGTTGCAGTACTCATCGCGATGATCATTGCAACCGAATTGCGCCTGCACGCTGCCTCACGTCGCCTATTCTGGCTCAGCGTGTTGACGATGGCCATCGCCGCCGTTCTGTCGGCGCTGGACCTGACTCGCACGGTGTGCGATGCCACCAACCACTGGTTGCAGTTGCATGGCCTGTGGCATGTACTCACTGCACTGGCCATCTACTTTGCTTTCCTGCACACGCGACTGGCCATGCGCCATTGACTGCGCGCCGACGGCGACGGCAGGGGCGGCGTCCAACGCTTGAGTGGCGCCTTGCCAGCGGCCATAATGAACCTTTGCTGCCAATGCCTGCCATGCAGGCCGGACGCGACCCATTCCAACTTTTCGAGGAACTCGAGGCAACAATGCAATTGATCAAATTCACGCTGACCCTGGCTGCCGCTATCGCTCTCGTGGGCTGCGCGAGCGGGCCGGGCGCCGGACCGCAGAAGGACAAGACCTATTACCTGACGATCCTGCACACCAACGATCACCATGGCCGGTTCTGGCAGAACGGCGACGGCGAATATGGCATGGCGGCGCGCAAGACCCTTATTGACCGGATTCGTGGCGAGGTCGCGCTGTCGGGCGGCCACAGCCTGCTGTTGGACGGCGGCGATGTCAATACCGGCGTGCCCGAATCCGACCTGCAGGATGCGGTACCCGATTTCAAGGGCATGAACCTGTTGGGTTACGACGCCATGGCCGTTGGCAACCACGAGTTCGACAAGCCGCTGGCCACGCTCAGGATGCAGCGCGAGCTGGTCAAGTTCCCGATGCTCGCAGCCAACATCTATGAAAACGGCAAGCGCATGTTCGAGCCCTACAAGGTGTTCAACCTGGATGGCCTGCGCGTCGGCGTGATGGGCCTGACAACCGAAGACACCCGCAAGATGGTGAGCCCGGAGAACATCAAGAACGTGGAGTTTCGCGGCGTCGTTGCCGAAGCACGCAAGGTGGTTCCGGAATTGCGCTCCAAGTCCGATATCGTCATCGCCGCCACGCACATGGGCCATTACGAGAACGGCAAGCATGGCACCCAGGCCGAAGGCGATGTCGAGATGGCGCGTGCAGTCAAGGGCATTGATCTTGTGGTGGGCGGCCATACCCAGAATCCGGCCTGCATGAAGGCCGAGAACGTATTGGACCGTGCCTATGTTCCAGGCACCGATTGCAAACCCGATCGCCAGAACGGCACCTGGATCGTGCAGGCTCACGAATGGGGCAAGTACGTCGGGCGCGCCGATTTCGAGTACCGCAACGGCGAATTCAAACTGCTCAAGTACGCCCTGATTCCAGTCAACCTGATGCAGTCGGTCAAGGCGGCTGACGGCAAGACCAGCAAGGTTCCGTATACCGAGCTGATTGCTGAAGACAAGGACATGCTGGCGATGCTCAAGCCCTACCAGGATTTCGGGCAACAAAAGCTGCTGGTCGAGATCGGCTCGACCGATGGCCGACTGGAGGGCGACCGCGCCGTCGTGCGTGCCAAGCCCGCCTCAATGGCGGTGTTGATCGGACAGGCCCTGATCGACCGGACCAAGGCCGACTTCGCTGTCGTCAACGCAGGCGGCGTGCGCGACTCCTTTGCGGCGGGCAAACTGACCTACAAAGATGTGCTCAAGGTGCAACCGTTTGGCAACACCACTGCGATTGTCGATTTGACCGGCAGGGAAGTGATGGACTACCTCAACGCCGCTGCCAAGATGAGTGTCGGCTCCGGCGCCTTCGCGCAGTTCGCAGGCATCGGGCTTGAAATTGCCGGCGGTGCGGTGACCAGGGCGACGATCAAGGGTGCACCGGTCGACAACGCCAAGACCTATCGCATGGTGATCAACAACTTCATCGCCGCCGGCGGCGACGGCTATCCCAAACTGAGCGATCACAGGACATATGTCGACACCGGTTATGTCGATGCGGATGTGCTGCGCGCCTACATCACCGCAAAAAGCCCGCTCAAGGCCGCAGATTTCGATCCAGGCAACGCCGTCATGCGCAAGTGAATCCGACCCCTATCGCCTTGCTGGCCCGTGCCGGCAAGGCAGTCTCTCGTTTCCGAATGCAATAGCCCAACCAAGGAGAACACCATGCCCAAAGGCGAACAACGTAGCAACAAGGAATCCAAGAAGCAGAGAAAGGACACGACACCGCCCAAGCCGGTGTCACCAGACGCGGTGCGGCCAACCGTGACCACCGTGGTTCCGGTACGGGGAAAACTGAAGAAGTAACCCGCGTCATGCAGATCACTGACCACGACCGAGCCCCTGCCGGGCAGCTCGTGGTTATTTACTTCTCGATGACCCATCCACCGCGATGAGCGCTGACGCACGCGACCAGGATCCTGCGCATCTCCTGCGCAGCATCTCGGCTTTGTTGGCGCCGGAGGACAACCCGCCGGCACCGGTAGCAGAGCAGGGTTACGAATTGCCGCAGATGATCGAGGATCTGCGCAAGTACCAGGCTGAACTGGAGATCCAGAACAAGGCCCTGCGCTTTAGCCAGCGTGCTGCCGAAGGTGCATCCGAGCGCTTTCTGACCCTGTTCTCAAGCGTGCCACTGGCCTTGATGGTGGTGGACGAAAACGGTCTGGTGCTCGAGAGCAACGCGATGGCGCTCAAGTTGTTCCGACCCCATGAGCAAGATGCGCCGCTGACCTTCCTGTTGCCGCTGGTGAGCGAGGCGCATGCGCGCCAGGTTGCGGATTCTTTCGTAGCCGCCAAAACGGCCGGCACCAGCGAAACCAGCGAAGTGATCTTCCTGGCCGGTTCCGGCGGCACATTTGCAGGCGATCTGCATGTGGCCCGCATCGACAACTCCCAGGATGAGCTGGCGCATTTCATCTGCGCCATCATCGACCAGGGGCCACTGCTGGCCGAGCGGCGCGCCCTGCAGGAAAGTGCCGCCGAGCTGCGCCGGGGCAATGAAGAACTGCATTTGAGTGAAAACCGGCTGGCAGCCATCATCAACTCCTCACTGGACGCGATCATCTGTGTCGATGCCGGGCGCAGCATCACGGTATTCAACCCGGCCGCGGCGGCGCTGTTCCAGTGTCCGTCGTTCCAGGCCCTGGGCAGTCCGCTCGAGCGTTTCTTGCCTGACGCAGTGCAAACCCTGGCCTACAACCAGTTGTCATCGCATGCCCAGTTGGGCGAAATGGAAGGCCGCACCAGTGGTGGCAAGACACTGGCGGTCGAAGTCAGCGTCTCTTTCGAACGCCGGCTCGACGGCGACATCATCACGGTGTTTGCGCGCGACCTGACAGCGCGCAAGAAGATCGAGACCCAGCGCAATGTGCTGGAAACCCAGCTGCGCGAATCGCAAAAGATGCAGGCGGTCGGCACCATGGCAGGCGGCATAGCGCATGACTTCAACAACATCCTGAGCGCGATCCTGGGCAATGTCGAACTGGCCAAGCAGGATGCAGGCATCCATTCGCCGGCGCGCACCAGCCTGCTCGAGATCGAGAAGGCCGGGCGCCGCGCGCGTGATCTGGTGCGCCAGATCCTGACTTTCAGCCGCAACGAAACAACCATCCGCAGCACCATTCACCTGACTGAAGTAGTGCATGAAACAGCCCGGCTGCTCAAGGTCACGCTCCCGCCGTCGATCGATCTGGTGGTGCGCATCGACGACCAGGTTCCGCCGGTAATGGCCGATGCCACCCAGGTCGAACAGGCGCTGCTCAATCTGTGCACCAATGCCATGCATGCGATCGGCAGCAACAAGGGCTCGATCAGCGTCAAGCTGGGCAGCACCTATACGATGCCGCTCAAGAAGGAGCGCCGAGGCACTTCGCGTGGCCACCATGTCACGCTGGCAGTGCGCGATACCGGAACCGGAATCGACCCTGAAACCATGGAGCGCATCTTCGAACCTTTCTTCACGACCAAACCGGTCGGCCAGGGTACCGGGTTGGGCCTGGCCGTGGTGCACGGCATCATGCGCACGCACCAGGGTTCGGTCGGGGTGCAAAGCACACCGGGAAAGGGCAGCGTGTTCACGCTGTATTTCCCGCCCGCCAAATCTCCGGCCATGGCAACCCAGGCCGAGTTGTCGTTTTCAAGCTCGGTACAGGGCAATGGCAAACATGTGATGTACGTGGACGACGACGAGGCCCTGGTGTTCCTGGTCGAACGCGTGCTGACCCGCAAGGGTTTTCGCGTCAGTTCGTTCACCGATCCCCACCTGGCTTCAGTTGCCCTGCGTGAGCGCGCGGGTGATTTCGACCTGCTGGTGACCGACTACAACATGCCCGGCTTTTGCGGCATCGACCTGTTGCGCGAGGCCCGGGAGGTTCGGCCCGACCTGCCAGTGGCGCTGGCTTCGGGTTATGTCACACCCGAGATCGAACAGCAGGCCTTCGCCGAAGGGGCTGGCGCATTGATCCACAAGCCCAACGACGTCGAGGAGCTGTGCGACATCGTGCAAAAGCTGATCCACGGCAAACTGGCGCATTGATCCGACGGTGCTGACCGTCCTGCATGCCGACGCGGCTGTCCTGGTGCTGGAAAAGCCCGCCGGCATGCTCAGCGTGCCAGGGCGTGGCGCAGACAAACAGGACTGCCTGAGCCGGCGCATACAACAACAGTATCCGGATGCGCTGATCGTGCACCGACTCGACATGGCCACGTCGGGCCTGATGCTGATGGCCCGGGGCCCGCTTGCACAGACTGCCCTGGGCAAGGCCTTTGCATCGCGCCAGGTGCACAAGCGCTATCAGGCCCTGGTGCATGGCCCGGTTGCGGCTGAGCGCGGGCCCTGGTATGCGATCGACCTTCCAATAGCGCCAGACTGGCCAAACCGCCCCCGGCGCATCATCTGCGCGCAAGCGGGCAAGCCCAGCCTGACACGCTGGCGTGTGCTCGATCAACCGAATGCCGACTCGACGCGACTGGAACTCGAACCCGTCACCGGCCGCTCGCACCAGTTGCGCCTGCACCTGCTGGCGATAGGACACCCCATCATCGGCGACCCGTTGTATGCGTTGCCCGGCGGGTGCATCGAAGCCGATCGCCTGATGCTGCATGCCACGCAGATCGCATTCACGCATCCGCTGACCGGCCAGGCCCTGCAGTTTTCAAGCGACGCTGGCTTTTGAGAATTGCAGCGTCAAGCCCGGACGGGTAATTCCAGCGTCGCCTCCAGCCCCGGGTTGGCATTGCGAAAGCGCAACGAGCCCCCATGCGCCTGCGCCACGAGCCTGGCCAGATGCAGGCCCAGCCCTACCCCGCCCGTCACGCGCTGGCGCGCGTTGTCGGTGCGGTAAAAGGCCTCGCCAAGACTGTCGAGCTGGCCAGCCTCCACGCCGGGGCCATGGTCGCGCACCCGCAACGCCACGCTATCGGCGCCGATTCGAATCGACACCACGGCAGGGCGCGTGGCGGCGCCGTGGCGCATTGCGTTATCCATCAGGTTGCGCAATGCCAGGCGCAATCGAGCCGGGTCGGCATGGATGGTGGGCAGTTCGGTCGGCAGGTCGAGCTGGATGGCGGCCAGGTCCGGATGATCGCGTACCAAATCTCGCAGCACGACGCGCAGATCGAGTGCTTCCCGGTTCAAAGCGGCATGCGAGCCCGACAAGCGTTCACTCTCCAGCAGATCGTTGATCAGGTCGCGCATCAAGGCCAGGTCGCGCAACAGTGCGTCTCTGGCCGCCTGGGTATCGCCTGTTTCGGGCAATAGCTCTGTGTTGAGGCGCGCCCGCGTCAGCGGTGAGCGCAATTCATGGCTGATCGCCAAAAGCAAGGCGCGCTTGCTGTCCAGCATCCGGCGCAGATCGGCCGCCATCGTGTTGATCTGCCCCGCAAGGTCGCCCAGTTCGTCAGGGCGCTGCACGGCGATGGCCTGGTCGAACTCCCCGCGCCCGAAACGCTGCACGCCAGTGCGGATGTCGTCCAGCGGACGCAGCAGTCTGCGCACATAGAAATAGGCCAGCGCAATCACCAGCAACAGCGCCAGCAGTGCAAACGTGCCAAACAGACGTGGCTGGCCACGCCACGACAGGTCGCCCAGCCCCAGCGTGATGCGGTGCCCGTCGCTGGTCTGGCGCTCCAGCAGGCGCGGCGACTCCTCATGCCAGCGACCTTCGCCATGCTCCCAGTCGCGATCGTCTTGCGCCGCGTGCGACCGCCAATGCACCTGCGGCCCTTCGATACGCACCGACACCGGCAACCGCTGCGTCAGCTCGCTTGCGCGCTCGATGCTGGGTGGCGTTCCGATATCGGCCACCAGGCGATCGACATAGTCGGTCACCAGAGGCGCCACGGCCAGCCGCCAACCCACGCCAATCGCGCGCTGGGTTGCGGCCAGGAAGATCACCGACAGCCCCAAGGCCAGCAACAGGAACACGACGACCAGCTTGACCCGCAGAGAATGGCGCAGCGCCGTGCGGACGCGCCGATG
>JBBKVW010000320.1:0-12576 GCA_037968655.1 Burkholderiaceae bacterium | reverse complement strand
TCCCCAGGTAAGAACGCACTCCTTCACCACACAGCCGCCAGATCTACGCCGCCTGACCCTTGGTCACAAAAGCTTCGCGGTTTATGGCCCGCTCGCCTTGGTCGGCACCGCCTTCTATCTGGTTCTTGTTCATCGGCTCATGGTTTACGCTTCACGCTTCCTTCCCACACTCGGTCACCCTCATGCAGTTGCGTTTCACTTCGCTCACTGTGACCAGCTCGCGGGAGGACTTGCACCTCCAAGAGTGCGCCCATGCTGGGCGCACCCACGAAAAAAAACGCCCACTTGAAAAAGTGGGCGTTTTGTCTGCAGCTATTACAGCTGGCTGTTTGGTTGCGCGAGCAAGATTTGAACTTGCGACCTTTGGGTTATGAGCCCAACGAGCTACCAGGCTGCTCCATCGCGCGGTAATTCAAGAGTATAGCCGATCATTCAGCCTTATCGGCGTCTTCGACCAACTCATCTGCAACTTCAGGGCGATCAACCAGTTCGACAAATGCCATCGGCGCATTGTCGCCAACGCGAAAGCCCATTTTCAGGATGCGGGTGTAGCCGCCGGGGCGCGCCAGATAGCGCGGGCCCAGCACATCGAACAATTTGGTAACGCTGTCACGGTCGCGCAGACGGTCAAACGCCAGACGGCGATTGGCAACTGTTGCCACCTTGGCCAAGGTGATCATCGGCTCGACGACGCGACGCAGTTCCTTTGCCTTGGGCAGGGTCGTCTTGATCGCTTCGTGCTCGATCAGCGAGTTCATCATGTTCTGCAGCATCGCCAGCCGGTGCGAGCTGGTGCGATTGAGTTTTCGAAGTCCGTGTCCGTGACGCATGGTGTTTTCTTCCTATTGCTTCTTTATGAGTGGCTAGCCGTATCAGGTACTGCCGTGGAACACACAGGCCCCTGCGGGCCGGTGCAATTAACGCTTTTCCAGTGCCGCCGGTGGCCAGCTCTCGAGCTTCATGCCCAGGGTCAGACCGCGCGATGCCAGCACTTCCTTGATTTCGTTGAGCGACTTGCGACCCAGATTCGGGGTCTTGAGCAGCTCGTTCTCGGTGCGCTGGATCAGGTCACCGATGTAGTAGATGTTCTCAGCCTTGAGGCAGTTGGCAGAGCGCACCGTCAGTTCCAGCTCGTCCACCGGACGCAGCAGGATCGGATCGAACTGGGTATTGCCACGCGGCGCCGGCGCATCGAATGCAGCCAGTTCGCTGCCCTCGAGCTGGGCGAACACGGCCAGCTGCTCGACCAGCACCTTGGCCGATGCGCGCACCGCGTCTTCGGCTGAAATCGCGCCATTGGTCTCGATCTCGACCACCAGCTTGTCCAGGTCAGTGCGCTGCTCGACGCGGGCGCTTTCGACCGTGTAGCTCACGCGCTTGACGGGCGAGAACGATGCGTCGAGCACGATGCGGCCAATCGACTTGGTCGGCTCATCGCCGTGGCGGCGCATGGTGCCGGGAACATAGCCGCGGCCCTGTTCGACCTTGATCTGCATGTCCAGCTTGCCGCCATGCGACAGGTTGGCAATGACATGGCCGGGATTGATCACCTCGACGTCGTGCGGTGTCTGGATGTCGGCGGCTGTGACTACGCCATCGCCGTCCTTGCGCAGGCTCAGCGTGACCTCTTCACGATTGTGCAATTTGAAAACCACGCCCTTGAGGTTGAGCAGGATATTGACGACATCTTCCTGGACACCATCGATCGACGAATACTCGTGCAGCACGCCAGCGATCGTCACTTCGGTTGCGGCATATCCCGGCATCGACGACAACAGGACACGGCGCAGTGCATTACCCAAGGTGTGGCCATAGCCACGCTCGAACGGCTCCAGAGCCACCTTGGCACGGTTGGCGCCCAGTTGCTCGACATTGATTGCTTTGGGTTTCAGCAGATTGGTTTGCATGCAGACTTCCTCTCAATACCCCCGACTCGTTACATCGGTAAGGCTGGTGAAGCGCCTGACCCGCGGTGCCCCGCGAACCAGGAACGGTTACTTGTTTGCTGTTCCGGCGAGCCCGCTTAACGCGAGTACAACTCGACGATCAGCGATTCATTGATGTCGGCGGCAAACTGGTCGCGATCCGGCGTCTTCTTGAACGTACCCTCGGCCTTGTCGATGCTCACTTCGACCCAGGCCGGCATGCCGACCTGTTGTGCCAACTGCAGCGCCTCGACCACCCGGTTTTGCTTCTTCGACTTGTCGCGGACAGCAACCACGTCACCAGTCTTGACCATGTACGAGGGAATATTGACCGATGCACCGTTCACCGTGATGCCCTTGTGCGACACCAGCTGGCGCGCCTCGGCGCGGGTCGAGCCAAAGCCCATGCGGTAAACGACGTTGTCCAGGCGCGACTCGAGCAGGAACAGCAGATTGGCGCCGGTGTTGCCACGGCGACGATCGGCTTCCTCGAAATAGCGGCGGAACTGGCGCTCCAGCACGCCGTACATGCGCTTGACCTTCTGCTTTTCGCGCAGTTGCAGGCCGAAGTCGGAAGTACGCGCACCCGAGGTGCGGCCGTGCTGACCGGGCTTGGAATCAAACTTGGCCTTGTCGCCAATCGCGCGTCGGGCGCTCTTGAGGAACAGGTCGGTGCCTTCACGGCGTGAGAGTTTGGCCTTGGGGCCGAGGTAACGTGCCACTTGAACTTCCTTTATGTCATCTGCCGCACAAAAATGCGGGAGCCGTCAACGCGTGTTGACGGCGGTGGGCTTGGGTTGAATTCGAACGAACTGCCGACTTGGTGCCGCCAATCAGATCCTGCGCCGCTTCTGCGGACGGCAGCCGTTGTGTGGGACGGGTGTGACGTCCGCAATCATGTTGATGCGAATGCCAAGTGCAGCCAATGCCCGTACCGACGATTCACGACCCGGGCCGGGGCCCTTGATCTCCACATCCAGGTTCTTGATGCCCTGCTCGAGCGCGGCACGGCCGGCTACTTCAGACGCAACCTGCGCTGCGAACGGAGTGGACTTGCGCGAGCCCTTGAAACCCTGGCCACCAGACGAAGCCCACGACAGGGCATTGCCCTGGCGGTCGGTGATCGTGATGATGGTGTTGTTGAAGGATGCGTGCACATGCGCGACGCCATCCGCGACGTTCTTGCGAACCTTCTTGCGAACGCGTTGCGATGCTGCACTATTTTGTGGTTTTGCCATGGTGCTCTCTCAATCCCGTTTATTTCTTCAGTGACTGCGCAGCCTTGCGCGGACCCTTGCGGGTGCGGGCATTGGTGCGGGTGCGCTGACCGCGCATCGGCAGGCCACGACGATGGCGAAATCCCCGGTAGCAGCCGATGTCCATCAAACGCTTGATGTTCATCGTGGTTTCACGACGCAGGTCACCCTCGATGATGAACTGGCCGACCGCTTCGCGGATCTTTTCCAGATCAGGGTCCGTCAGGTCCTTGACCTTCTTGGAGTAGGCGATGCCGCAAGCTTCACAGATCTTGCGAGCGCGGGTGCGACCAATGCCGAAGATGGCCGTCAGGCCAATTTCGGAATGTTGATGCGGCGGAATGTTGATACCAGCAATACGTGCCATGTTCGTCCTCTAAAACTCGTGCAATCTCAACCCTGGCGCTGCTTGTGGCGTGGATCTGTACAGATCACGCGAACAACGCCCTTGCGCCGGATGATTTTGCAGTTACGGCAAATTTTCTTGACCGAAGCCGAAACTTTCATTTGGTTCTCCTAAAAACAATCTGCCTTGTCTCGCCTTACTGCGATCACCCGGCTTTCAACTATGTATACCCGGCCCAGTTGGGCTTTACGAAGGCTTGAAACTTGCCTTCTTCAACAGCGATTCGTATTGCTGGGACATCAGGTAGTTCTGCACCTGTGACATGAAGTCCATGGTGACGATCACGATGATCAGCAGCGACGTGCCGCCGAAATAGAACGGCACGTTGTACTTAAGAATCAGGAACTCGGGCAACAGGCAGACGGCGGTGATATAGATCGCGCCAGCCAGCGTCAGTCGCAACAAGATCCGGTCGATGTGCTTGGCGGTCTGGTCACCCGGACGAATGCCCGGAATGAAGGCGCCACTCTTTTTCAGGTTGTCGGCCGTCTCACGGCTATTGAACACCAGGGCCGTGTAAAAGAAGCAGAAAAATATGATCGCAGCGGCGTAGAACATCACGTAGATCGGCTGCCCCGGCGTCAGCGACGAGGCGATGTCCTTGAGCCAGCGCATCGACTCACCGGTGCTGAACCAGCCCACCACGGTGGCCGGCAGCAGAATGATCGATGAAGCAAAGATCGGCGGAATCACGCCGGCCATGTTCAGCTTCAATGGCAAGTGCGACGACTGACCACCATAGACCTTGTTGCCAACCTGGCGCCGTGCGTAATTGACCAATATCTTTCGTTGGCCGCGTTCGACAAATACGACGAAATAGGTCACCAACACCACCAACAGCACGATGAACAGTGAAACCAGAATGCTCATCGCGCCGGTACGCACCAGTTCCATCAGACCGCCCATCGCAGACGGCAGGTTGGCCGCAATACCGGCAAAAATCAGGATCGAAATACCGTTGCCCAGTCCGCGCTCGGTAATCTGCTCTCCCAACCACATCAGGAACATGGTGCCGGCCGTCAACGTGCACACCGCCGTGATCCGAAAACCCATGCCGGGGGAAATCACCAGGCCAGCAGAAGACTCCAGCGCCACGGCTATGCCCAGTGACTGGAACAGGGCCAGGCCCAGGGTTCCATAGCGGGTGTACTGGGTGATCTTGCGCCGTCCGGCTTCGCCTTCTTTCTTGAGCTGCTCGAATGTCGGTACGACATAGGTCATCAATTGCATGATGATGGAAGCCGAGATGTAGGGCATGATGCCCAAGGCAAAAATAGTGAAGCGCGACAGGGCGCCGCCCGACATCAGGTTGGCCATGCCCAGGATGCCGCCTTCCTGGCCCTTGAAAAACTGCTGCAACTGCGCAGGGTCAATGCCCGGCACCGGAATATGCGCACCGACCCGGTACACCACCAGGGCGAGCAACAAAAACATCAGCCGGCGACGCAGGTCGCCGAACTTGCCGGTTTTTGCCAATTGAGCCGCGTTGCTTGCCACGTGAAATTACCTGCCTTGCACCAGAAAATCAGGCCACGCTGCCGCCAGCCGCCTCGATGGCAGCCTTGGCACCAGCAGTAGCCCCAATGCCCGTGAGCTTGACAGCCTTGGTCAGTGTGCCGGTCTTGATGACCTTGATGACCTTGGCCATCTCGGGCACCAACTTCGCCTGTTTGAGCGTCAGCATGTCGACCTCAGCTGCGCCCAGGACTTCCAGCGTCTTGAGCGTGATTTCAGCGTTGTACTTCAGCAAATGCGACTTGAAGCCGCGCTTGGGCAGGCGACGCTGCAGGGGCATTTGACCGCCCTCGAAGCCGACCTTGTGATAGCCACCCGCGCGGGATTTCTGGCCCTTGTGGCCACGCCCGGCGGTCTTTCCCAAACCCGAGCCGATACCACGACCGACACGGCGTTTAGCGTGTTTAGAGCCGTCAGCCGGCTTGATGCCATTGAGTTCCATCATCATCCCTCGTCTTAGGCTGCAGCAGCGCCGAACCATCGGCGGCATTGCTGGCCAGCAAAATTCACAATACCTTGACCAGATAACTGATCTTGTTGATCATCCCGCGCACTTCAGGCGTGTCTTTCAACTCGCTGGTGCTGCGCAGCTTGCGCAGGCCCAGGCCACGGACAGTGGCGCGGTGCGATTCCTGGCAACCAATCGGGCTGCGCACCAGTTGGACCGTCACGGTTTGTTGTTGCGTTGTCATAAATCTTCGTCCTTCAGACAAAAAGTTCTTCGACGCTCTTGCCGCGCTTGGCGGCAACAGCTGCCGGCGTGGTGGACACCGACAGGGCGTCCAGCGTTGCACGAACCATGTTGTACGGATTCGAAGAGCCGTGGCTCTTGGCCACCACGTCGGTGATGCCGACCACTTCGAACACTGCACGCATCGGGCCACCGGCAATGATTCCGGTACCCTTGGGCGCTGGCATCATGATCACGTTTGCCGCCCCATGGTGACCGCTCACCCGATGCTGCAAGGTGCCGTTCTTCAACGAGACCTTGATCATGTTGCGGCGCGCCTCTTCCATTGCCTTTTGCACGGCTGCCGGCACTTCCTTGGACTTGCCCTTGCCCATGCCAACGCGGCCATCGCCGTCACCGACCACCGTCAAGGCGGCAAAACCCAGAATACGACCACCCTTGACCACCTTGGTCACGCGGTTGATCGCGATCATTTTCTCGCGCAGACCGTCCTCAGGCCCTTCAGCCTTGCCCTGCATTTTTGCTTGCATACGTGCCATGTAATTCTCCGATTCGCTTAAAACTGCAAGCCGGCTTCACGCGCAGCTTCGGCCAGCGCCTTGACGCGGCCATGGTAGGCAAAACCGGAACGGTCGAAGGCAACCTTCTCCACTCCAGCGGCTTTCGCTTTTTCAGCAACACGTTTGCCAATCACCTGCGCGGCGGCGGCCGTCGCGCCCTTGCCGGAACCACCCAGCGCGGTGCGCACTTCGGCCTCGGCCGTAGATGCCGACGCCAGCACCTTGGCGCCATCGCCAGAAATGACGCTGGCATAGATGTGCAGATTGGTACGGTTCACCATGAGCCGGGCCACGCCCTGAGTCGCGATGCGAATACGGGTCTGACGAGCCCGGCGAAGACGTTGTTCTTTCTTGGTCAACATAATGCTGCCCCTTACTTCTTCTTGGTTTCTTTGATCTTGATCTTCTCGTCCGAATAACGGATTCCCTTGCCCTTGTAGGGCTCGGGCGGACGAACAGCACGAATCTCTGCAGCGATCTGGCCGACACGCTGACGATCCGCACCCTTGATCACGACCTCGGTCGGGGTCGGCGTTGCCACCGTGATGCCGGCCGGCATGTCCAGATTGACTGGATGCGAGTAGCCGACGGTCAGGTTCAGCTTGGCGCCTTGCGCCTGGGCCTTGTAACCCACACCGATCAGGCTTAGCTTGCGCTCGAAACCCTTGCTGACACCGACCACCATGTTATTCACCAACTGGCGCATCGTGCCCGACATGGCATTGGCGGCACGCGAGTCATTGGCCGGCACGAAGGTCAGCTTGCCAGCATCGCTGGTGACTTTGACCAGTGCGTTCTGCGTCAATTGCAGAGCACCGCCGCTACCCTTGACGCTGATCTGGTCGGCCTTGACCGACACATCAACACCAGCGGGAACAACAACGGGCATTTTTCCTATACGGGACATATTCTGTTTCTCCTCAGCGCCACGCCATCAGGCGACGTAACACAGGACTTCGCCGCCGACACCTGTGGCGCGCGCCTTGCGGTCGGTCATGACACCAGCAGGCGTCGTGACGATGGCCACGCCCAGACCGTTCTGGACCTGGGGAATTGCGCCCTTGCCGCGGTAGACGCGCAGGCCAGGACGGCTGACGCGTTCAATGCGCTCGATTACCGGACGGCCGGCGTAGTATTTCAACGCAATGACCAACTCGGACTTGCCGTCGTCGGTCTTGACGTTGAAGCCGTCGATATAACCTTCATCCTTCAACACCTGCGCGATCGCGACCTTCACTTTGGAGGACGGGACGGAAACAGTGGTCTTGGCCACCATCTGCGCATTGCGGATGCGTGTCAACAGGTCCGCTATGGGATCACTCATGCTCATGTCTATGTCTCCTAGCGCTTACCAGCTGGCCTTGACGACGCCGGGGATTTCCCCGGCCAGGGCCATCTCACGAACCTTTGCGCGCGCCAGACCGAAATGCTGGAACGTGCCACGCGGGCGTCCGGTGATGGAACAGCGGTTGCGCTGACGGGTCGGGTTCGCATTGCGCGGCAGCTTTTGCAGCGCCAGGCGCGCCACTGCGCGCTCGTCGTCGCTGCGCTTTGCGTCGCCGGCAATAGCCTTGTATTGCGCGTGCTTCTTCGCGTACTTGGCAACCAAATTGTCGCGCTTGAGTTCGCGCTGAATCAATGATTTCTTAGCCACGGCTCACCTCAATTCTTGAACGGGAAACGGAAGCCGGCGAGTAGTGCCTTGCACTCTTCGTCAGACTTGGCCGTCGTCGTGATGCTGATATTGAGGCCGCGCAAGGCATCGACCTTGTCGTATTCAATCTCGGGAAAAATGATCTGCTCTTTCACGCCGATGTTGTAGTTGCCACGGCCGTCGAATGCGCGGCCGGAAATACCGCGAAAGTCGCGCACCCGGGGCAGCGCCACGGTGACGAAGCGGTCCAGGAACTCGAACATGCGCACACCGCGCAGCGTGACCATGCAGCCAATGGCCTGGCCTTCACGGATCTTGAATCCGGCGATAGGCCGCTTGGACTTGGTCACGACCGGCTTCTGGCCGGCAATCTTGGTCATGTCAGACACGGCGCTTTCCATGACCTTCTTGTCGGCGACTGCTTCGCTCACACCCATATTGAGCGTGATCTTGGACAGGCGCGGAACCTGCATCGGAGACTTGTAGCCAAATTTGGCGATCAATTCCGGAGCGACTTTCTCGCGATAGTATTGCTGCAGACGCGCCATGTTCATGCCACCTTAATTTCTTCGCCACTGGACTTGTAAACGCGCACGCGCTTGCCATCTGCCAGTTGCTTGATGCCAACCCGGTCAGCCTTGCCGGATACAGCGTTGAAAATTGCCACGTTGGACTGGTGGATCGGCATAACCTTCTCCACGATGCCACCGGTCGCGCCCTTGAGCGGATTGGGCTTGGTGTGCTTCTTCACCAGGTTGATGCCCTCGACCATCACATGGGTCTCGTTCTGGCGCAGCGATACCCTGCCACGCTTGCCCTTGTCGCGGCCCGCGATAACGATGACTTCGTCGCCTTTGCGAATCTTGTTCATGGCTAGTCCTTACAGTACTTCAGGAGCCAGCGACACGATCTTCATGAACTTCTCGGTCCGCAACTCACGCGTGACCGGGCCGAAGATGCGCGTGCCGATCGGCTCGAGCTTGGCGTTGAGCAACACGGCTGCATTGCTGTCGAATTTCACCAGGGAGCCGTCGCTGCGGCGAATGCCCTTGGCGGTGCGCACCACCACGGCGCTGTAAATCTCGCCTTTCTTGACGCGACCACGCGGAGCGGCTTCCTTGATGCTCACTTTGATGACATCGCCAACGCTGGCGTAACGGCGCCTGGAGCCGCCAAGCACCTTGATGCACAGGACGGATTTGGCGCCGGTGTTGTCGGCGACTTCCAATCGAGATTCAGTCTGGATCATTTAATTTATTTCCCAACTTGTACCCGTGATGCGCCTTGCATGAACACGGCGCACACAGATCAGTCTTGGGCCCGTCGTTGGCTGCATGAACCACTCACGCAACCGCCTTTGGGCAGATTCTCATCCGCCCAAAAAATGAGCGAAGCCTGCGATTATGCACCACGAACAGGGCAGCGTCAACCAGTTCAAGTCGGCGCGAGCAAATATTTCTGCGCCAGAGCCTGGAAAGCGGCGCGTTGCGGGTCCTGGCCGGTCTCTTCCTGCAAGATGGCCGCCACTGCAGGGGCAAGCTCGCCTGCCAGCCGGGCGTCCAGAAACAGCAGCCGGGAGCGCCGCGCCAGCACGTCCTCGACGCAGCGCGCATATTCGAAACGCGCGGCGAACCGCACCATGGCATCGGACAGGCCCGCCGCGAGCCAGTTGTCGGCGCCGGGAAGATCCTGCAACGCCTGCTCTTCGTCGCCATAGCTATGCGGCCCTGGGTCCAGGCTGATCGAGCGCGCCGTTCTGACGGCCTGCCCCCTGGCACCCGTCAGCCTGAAATCCAGCGTAGCGCCGGCCGCGCGCGGCGGCAACAGGCCCTTGTCGAAGCATTCATGCAGCACGTCCTCGGCCATTGCGCGATAGGTCGTCCACTTCCCACCGGTTACGGTCACCAGGCCGCTGCGGCTGACCAGTACCGTGTGTTCGCGACTCAGGCCCTTGGTGTTGTCGCCGTCCTCGTCCTGCGGCTTGACCAGTGGCCGCAGACCGACCCAGACGCTGCGCACGTCGGCTCGCTTGGGCGCGCGCTGCAAGTAGCGCGCGGCCTCGGACAGGATGAATGCCACTTCGTCAGCGAATGGCTCGGGTTCGCGCGCCAAGTCGTTGCGCGGCGTGTCGGTGGTGCCCAAAATGACTTTACCCAGCCAGGGAACGGCGAACAGCACCCGCCCGTCGGCCGTCTTGGGCACCATCAAAGCCTTGTCACCGGCCAGGAAATCGCGATCGACCACCATGTGCACGCCCTGGCTGGGCGCCACCATGGGCCGGGTCGGCTGGCGGCCATCGCCCTTGTTGGCAGCACCATCCTTTTGGCGCAGGTCGTCGACCCAGACGCCGGTGGCGTTGATGACGCAACGCGCCTTGACGGCAATCGCCTGCCCCGTCTCCACGTCACTGCACTGCAGGCCGACAACCTTGCCGGATTCGCAGATCAGATCATCGGCACGGCAATAGTTGACGAGCAGGGCACCTTGCTCCGCCGCACTGCGCGCCAGCGCCAGCGCCAGACGCGCGTCATTGAACTGCCCGTCCCAGTACTCCACGCCGCCACACAGGCCATCGGCGCGGGCATTGGGCAACATGTCCAGGGTCTGCTTGCGGCCAAGGAAACGGGTCTTGCCCAACGCGGCCTTGCCGGCCAGCAGGTCATAGGCCTTCAGCCCGGCGCCATAGAACGGCGTCTCCCACCAATGATAGGACGGCATCACAAAGGCCAGCGGCTGCGCCAGATGCGGCGCATTCTTCAACAAGGTGGTGCGCTCGCGCAGCGCCTCGCGCACCAGGGCAATATTGCCCTGCGCCAGATACCGCACGCCGCCATGCACCAACTTGGTGGCGCGAGACGATGTGCCCTTGGCAAAGTCGTGCGACTCAACCAGCACCACGGAAAAACCGCGCAAGGCCGCGTCCAGCGCTACGCCCAGGCCGGTGGCGCCGCCACCAACGATGGCGACGTCATAGGATTTGCCCAGTGCCAGGCGCCCAATCAATTCGTCACGACGGGTCAATAGTGGCTGCGTGTCCGTGGCCATAGCTCCATTTCCCAAAATTTGGTGTTCATCTGGCCGGCCACCTGCCCACGAGGGGGTGACCGGCACTTCAATCAAAACGGCCGTGTGACCTGGCTGTCCACACGGCCTCTTTTCATGCCATCGGCATTGAAAGTTAGTCGCGAATCAACGCACCTTGCCGTTTTTCCAGGCGTTCAACAAGGTGTCGTACGCGATGGTTTCGCCCTTGGGCTTCTCGTTGGCCAACTTGGCCCACGGCGCACCCTTGTCGCTCAGCCATTTCTTGGAGTCGCTCTTGGCGTTGAGCTTGGGCGGGCAAACCGCCATGCCCGCGCGCTCCAGGCGTGCCATCACGCTGTCCATCTCTTCAGCCAGATTGTCCATTGCCGCCTGGGGCGTTTTCTCGCCGGTCACCGCAACCGCAACGTTCTTCCACCACAGCTGCGCCAGCTTCGGATAGTCCGGCACATTGGTACCGGTTGGCGTCCAGGCCACACGCGCCGGGCTGCGGTAGAACTCGACCAGGCCGCCGAGCTTGGGCGCCATGTCGGTCATCGCCTGGGACTGGATGTCCGACTCGCGGATCGGTGTCAGGCCGACGATGGTCTTTTTCAGCGACGTGGTCTTGGCGGTCACGAACAGCGCGTACAGCCAGGCGGCAGCCACCTTGTTGGCATCATGGTTCTTGAAGAAAGTCCACGAACCGACGTCCTGGTAGCCGTTCTGCATGCCCTGCTTCCAGTACGGGCCGTTAGGACCCGGTGCCATGCGCCACTTGGGCGTGCCGTCGGCATTCACGACCGGCAGGCCCGGCTTGATCATGTCGGCGGTAAAGGCGGTGTACCAGAAGATCTGCTGCGCAATCTGACCTTGAGCCGGAACCGGGCCGGCTTCGCCGAAGGTCATGCCGATGGCTTCCTTGGGCGAATACAGCTTCATCCAGTCGATGTATTTGGTCAGCGCATAAACTGCCGCCGGCGAATTGGTCGCCCCACCACGTGAGACCGAAGCACCCTGCGGTGTACAGCCGTCGGCCGAGGCACGGATGCCCCATTCGTCGACCGGCTTGCCGTTCGGAATCCCGATATCGGCCGATCCGGCCATCGACAACCAGGCGTCGGTGAAACGCCAGCCGAGCGATGGATCCTTCTTGCCGTAGTCCATGTGACCGTAGATCGGCTTGCCGTCGATGTTCTTGACATCGTTGGTGAAGAAGGCCGCAATGTCCTCGTACGCGCTCCAGTTCAGCGGAACGCCCAAATCGTAGCCGTACTTGGCCTTGAACTGCGCCTTGAGCTCGGGCTTGGCGAACAGGTCAGCGCGGAACCAGTACAGGTTGGCGAACTGCTGGTCGGGCAACTGGTACAGCTTGCCGTCCGGCGCGGTGGTGAAGCTGGTGCCGATGAAATCCTTGACGTCGAGTCCGGGGTTGGTCCATTCCTTGCCTTTACCCGTCATGTAGTCGGTCAGGTTCATGATCTTGCCGTAGCGGTAATGGGTACCGATCAGGTCCGAATCCGTGATCCAGCCGTCATAGATCGACTT
>JBBKVW010000319.1:0-4963 GCA_037968655.1 Burkholderiaceae bacterium | reverse complement strand
GGCATATAGAGCATGTCACCCATTCCGAGCAGCGCTTCGGCACCCATCTGGTCCAGGATGGTCCGGCTGTCGATCTTGCTGCTGACCTGAAACGCGATTCGGGTCGGGATGTTGGCCTTGATCAGACCGGTGATCACGTCAACGCTGGGCCTTTGGGTCGCCAGAATAAGGTGAATGCCGGCGGCCCTGGCCTTTTGCGCCAGGCGGGCGATCAGTTCTTCGATCTTTTTGCCCACGACCATCATCAGATCGGCCAGTTCGTCAATCACGACAACGATATGCGGCAACCGATCCAGTGGCTCTGGCTGCTCAGGCGTCAAGCTGAATGGGTTGGGAACCAGTTCGCCACGCGCCTTGGCGTCGTCCATCTTGCTGTTGTAGCCCGCCAGGTTACGCACGCCCATCTTGCTCAAGAGCTTGTAGCGCCGCTCCATTTCCGCCACGCACCAGTTCAGCCCATGCGCGGCCTGGCGCATATCGGTAACCACCGGGGCCAGCAGATGCGGAATGCCCTCGTACACCGACATCTCCAGCATCTTGGGGTCGATCATCAACAGACGCACATCGCGCGCGTCGGCCTTGTACAAAAGGCTCAGGATCATCGCGTTTATGCCCACCGATTTTCCCGAGCCGGTAGTGCCCGCGACCAGAACGTGTGGCATCTTGGCCAGATCGGCCACGACCGGGTTTCCGACAATGTCCTTGCCAAGTCCGATCGTCAACAACGACTTGGCTTCGTTGTAGACCCGCGACCCCAGGATCTCCGACAAGCGGATCGACTGGCGCTTGGCATTGGGAAGTTCCAGCGCCATGTAGTTCTTACCGGGAATCGTCTCAACAACCCGGATCGAGACCAGGCTCAGACTGCGGGCGAGGTCCTTGGCCAGGCCAACGATCTGCGAACCTTTTACCCCGACTGCTGGCTCGATTTCATAGCGGGTGATAACCGGCCCCGGCAAGGCCAGAATGACCCAGACTTCGACCCCGAAGTCCTTGAGTTTCTTCTCGATCATGCGGCTGGTCATGTCCAGCATTTCCGGCGCTACGCTTTCCTGTCGTGCCAGCGCCGCGTCCAGCAGATCGACCTGAGGCAACTTGCTGTCCAGCAAGTCGGTAAATAGCGGCTTCTGGCGCTCCTTGGCGACGCGTTCGCTCTTGGGAACATCCATAACTACCGGCTCAACCGGCACCGGGGTTGGATGATGCTCCTTGATTTCGACCCGCTCCTCAGACACCACCACCGCACGCTCTCGAGCGGCCTGCTGTCCCAAGGCAATGTCCTGCACCGCCTCACGCTTCTTTCGGCTGGACTCCAGTCGCGCATGCAAGGCCGTGCCAATGCGTTCTGCGACATTGCCCCAGGAAAAGCGAAATGCCAGTGCGGCGCCCACCAGACCGACCAGAATCGCCACCAAGCCCGATCCGGTAAAACCGAGCCAACGCAGACTCAACGGGCCCAGCATCTTTCCAAGCGCGCCGCCACTGTCGCCTGGAAGACGCAGTTCCAGGCTATAGAGACGGGTCCATTCAAGGACGCAACTTGCACACAGCAGCAACAAGAGACCACACCAGAAAGCCAGGCGGCCAGTCAACCAGACCGATGGCGCAGACGAGGACTCCCCCACAAGAGGTGGATGGGCGCCATGGCGCAGCCATGTAGCGAGCCCAGAGAGCCAGGTGCGCACGCCGATCGCAAGCAGCCACCAGACCGAGTATCCAAACAGAAAATAACTCGCGTCGGCCAGCCACGCACCCAGTCGACCAGCGCGATTGGACAAAACTCCCCCTTGACCCGAGGTGGACCACGCAGCGTCAAGTGGCGAAAAGCTCAAAAGGGCAAGTAGCCAGAAAGCGAGCAACAAGGCACCCGCAAGCAGGGCCAACTCCACCGCAAACCTGCCAAATCCAGAGGGAGAGGAAATCTGGGCCGACGACTTGTTGGCCGTCAGCGTATCAAGGGAATATGTCATGCGTCAACCAATTGCCGTGAGCTTACCCCACGCGCCCCGGCACTCAGCCAGTCGGGGTTAACGGATCCTGAGGCGACGGTCCTTGATGATCAATGCGCCGTCTTCGCGGACTTCGACGAAACCCTGCTCTTCGAAATCCTTCATCACACGACTGACCATCTCACGGGAGGCTCCTACCATTTTTGCAATGTCCTGGCGCGATATCTTGTCGCGAATGATGCGAACATTGTTCTCATCAGCAGGAGCGCTGTCCATCAGAACATTGGCAACACGGCCATAGACGTTCATCAGTGCAAGGGATTCAATCTTGCGATCCGCGCTGCGCAGTCTTTGCACCAGGCCTTTCATCACCGCGCCAACCGTAGCAATGTTTTCCGACAGACAGCGACCAAACTCGGCGCCACCCAATACCAGAGTATCGGTTTGTACTTCGGCCTCGACCGATGCCGAGTGCGGTTCGTGGTCAATCAGGCTCATTTCACCGACATAGTCACCCGGGTGCATCGTCGCCAGAATTACCTCGCGGTCCCGGCTGTCTGTTACAACCACGCGGGCCCGGCCAGCCAGCAGAATGAACAAGGATTCGCAATTCTTGCCTTGCTGAACCAAAAATTCACCGCGCTTGAAACGTCGCTTTGTGACCGCACCTGCCAACGTCTCAGCCTGGGCGGGCGTAAGCATCGTAAACAAGGAGACCCTGCGTATCAAATCCATGTTACTCAACATCGACATCCGTGATTCCTTTTGGAAATAACCCGCTTTCTACAATCGGGCTTGATGCTAACGAGTTATTGTCAACGATTCCCTTGCGATTGAGGCGAACCTGTGTGGCCTAAATCGTACACCGCAGTTTCGTCGCACCTACAAAATAAACCAACATGACAGACACCAAACATTCCCGCGTCCTCATTCTTGGCTCCGGCCCGGCCGGCTACTCCGCCGCCGTCTATGCCGCCAGGGCAAATTTGAAGCCCGTTTTGATCACTGGCATTGCGCAAGGCGGCCAATTGATGACCACCACCGACGTCGACAACTGGCCGGCAGACGTCCATGGTGTGCAGGGACCCGATCTGATGCAGCGATTTTTGGAGCATGCCGAGCGCTTCAAGACAGAGATCGTGTTCGACCATATCAACAAGGTCGACTTGTCCAGGCGGCCGTTTCAGCTTACTGGTGATAGTGCCACCTACAGTTGTGACGCATTGATCATCGCAACCGGAGCGTCGGCCAAGTACCTCGGCCTGCCATCCGAAACCGCCTTTATGGGCAAGGGTGTATCGGGTTGTGCGACTTGCGACGGCTTTTTCTATCGCGACCAAGTCTGTTGCGTGGTCGGCGGTGGCAATACCGCGGTCGAAGAAGCCCTTTACCTGTCCAATATTGCCAGCAAGGTCTATCTGGTGCACCGGCGTGACAAGTTCAAAGCCGAAGCAATTCTTGTGGACAAATTGATGGAAAAAGTAGCCGCCGGCAAGGTCGAACTAAAAGTCCACCGTAC
Source organism: Burkholderiaceae bacterium (assembly GCA_037968655.1). GTDB lineage: Bacteria > Pseudomonadota > Gammaproteobacteria > Burkholderiales > Burkholderiaceae_C > CAISIP01. The sequence goes on along the minus strand of JBBKVW010000319.1, from coordinate 1,495 downwards.
CCTGGATGAAGTACTGGGCGACCAATCGGGTGTGACCGGTGTTCGACTTAGGAGCACCAAGGACGATAGTACCGAGGAACTGGCACTTGCAGGTTGTTTCATCGCCATCGGGCATGCACCCAACACCGACATATTCGAGGGTCAGCTAGAAATGGCAGGCGGGTATATCGTGACGCAATCGGGGCTCAAGGGTATGGCCACGATGACCAGCGTACCTGGCGTCTTCGCCTCCGGCGACGTTCAGGACCACATCTATCGGCAGGCCATCACCAGTGCCGGCACTGGCTGCATGGCCGCCCTGGATGCTCAGCGCTTCTTGGAGCAATCCTGACCTGAAGTCGGGCATCTGGGTCAACAGCGCCAGCATCAATTTGCTGGTTATAATCTTAGGCTTTACTAAATTTCCTGGCGACAGGGCGTCTCGGTGAATTCAAGGCCAACATCTGCTCTGGTGTTAGGTCAAATTACCGCCACTGCTACCGGTGGCGAGGTGCGGCGAAAGCTGTTAACGAATGCGTGACACATGTTTGATGTGATCACGCAGACTGATGGAGTGTCCAAATGGCACGCGTATGTGAAGTAACGGGCAAAGGCCCGATGGTCGGGAACAATGTTTCCCACGCCAACAACCGGACCAAACGCCGATTTCTGCCCAACCTGCAATATCGCCGTTTCTGGGTCGAAGCGGAAAACCGCTGGGTTCGCCTGCGGGTATCGAGCGCCGCACTGCGCCTGATCGACAAGAACGGAATCGAGTCCGTCTTGGCCGATATGCGCGCGCGGGGTCAGGCTTAAACCACTTGCGATATAGCGCAATCGCATGACCATGCACGAGCGCACGCAAACCACTGACTGAAGGAACACACCATGGCTACCAAAGGCGGACGCGAAAAAATCAAACTGGAATCCACTGCGGGGACCGGTCATTTCTATACGACCAGCAAGAACAAGAAGACGATGCCCGAGAAAATGCTGATCAAGAAGTTTGACCCCAAAGCCCGCAAACATGTGGACTACAAGGAAATCAAGCTGAAGTAATCAGTTATTGATACTATTGAGAAGGCCCGGTTATCCGGGCGTTTTTCGTTGGCCACGCAATTTCGCCCGAGCCTCTACACTGAGTCGTGCAATCGCCAGGTGATCGGCATAGGGGGCAGCCATTATCGGCTGCGCCCCTGCCACACCACCCGGCATGCGGGTCCGCACCGGGCGGTTCGAGAAGTTGAGGTCATGAGAGCCGCGGCAGACCCAACCGATCGAAGTGATCGATGGTCAGCACGCTGTTGAGGAACTTGCCGCTGTTGCGCCACCAGCGCCTGGAGTTGGCCGCCACACGCCGTGCCACGCCCTGCGGCGCCCCGAGCGCTCGCAGTTCGCGGTACATGGTCGTACCCCGCGTCCATTGCCTGAGCTGTATCGCCCGCAATCGGTGGCGCAGCCATTTGTCAAGCTCACGCCAGACCTTTGGTGTTTGCGCCAGCCCAAAGTAGGCCTT
>JBBKVW010000318.1:0-2893 GCA_037968655.1 Burkholderiaceae bacterium | reverse complement strand
GATCGGCAGGCCCAGCGCCCGCTGTTGTCGCCGCGTGCGCGCCGCTGTCTGAAACAGCTTGATCCCGGGCTGCAGCACACAGGCCAGCAGCGCGGCGCGGGCACGGCGACGCTGCGTGCCCTCGCGCAGCACGCGTTGGACCACTGCAGCGCTGGTTGCTTCGCCCTCGAAAAGGCGCTGGCCGGCCACAGCGGCGGCGTGCATCGACGTCTGCCTGGACCACCACGCCTGCACCTTGGCCGCATCGGGCCAGGGCAGGCTCTCGTCTTCGTCGAGCGACACGTCATCGTCGTTGGGATCGTCGGAAGGATGCTCGGGCAGCGGCGGCGCCTGTAGCGTTTCCAAATCCATGCGCGCCAGATCGGCGCCGGTGATCCAGCAAAATGCCTCGCCGGACAAGCGCGCAATTTCAGGCACAGCCATGCGTTCGATAAGCCAGGGCACGAAACGGGGATCACCCAGCAGGCCCAGGGCACGAACCAACTGGCGGCGGCGTACCTTGTCCTGTGGCTGATCCTGAGCACGCTTGGAGAAGCCGCGGGCGATGGCGCTCGCCATGTCGTCGCGCGACGCGGTCAACACCAATGCCAACGCGCGATCACCTTGCGGCGTGGGTTGCAATGCCGCCTCGGCCAGCACGCCCAGCGAGGCCAGCCGGTCGCCGAGCAGGCAGGCCGCCACGGCGGCTTGGAAAACCACGTCCGGGTCCTCATGGTTGATTGCCTGCCGCGCCTGCTCGAGCAAATCGACTCGGCCCAGCTCGCCCGCGGCGCGCAAGGCCGCCGCTCGCACCACAGGCTTTTCGGCCGCAACCCCGTCCTGCAATACCCGCCCAGGGTCCACCTGGTGCATGCGGCAGGCGGCAAAACCGAGAGCGCGGCGCGCCGGCTCGGCCGATGCCAGCAGCGTGCGCACAACGCCCTGCAAATCGGCCGCCGACACCCAGCCCAGGGCAGAAGCAACGCCGCGTGTCGCGTCTGGCAGCGCTTGAACAAGTGCCAGCACGTGCTCAATCAGCGCCTCGTCTCGAGACTCGAGTGCCCGCACCGCCAGTGCAAACACCTCGCCGCAACCCGGCCGCTCGAGTGCCGCGACGCACAACTGGCTGCCGTAGTCACCGGCCACGGCCAATCCGTCGAGGTGCGCGGCAATGCGTTCGTCCAGCCGCCCCAATTGCAACAGCCCCACATGTGGCGCACGCACGAGCACGCCGCGCACGTGGCGCAGCATGGCAGACTCCTCGGCGTGTTGCTGCACGACGACAGGAACGACGGGGCGTTGAAGCGGAATGACGTTGTTACTGGCGGACGACATGGTCGAATGCGGCTGGGTCGTAGTGTGTCCGACCATCGGCCGCCGGCCTAGCGTCCAAAGTCACTCGACGCTGCTGAAGGGTTCGCGTCGGCAGCACTGGCCTTGCCGATAGCCGTGTGACCAAGGTCACTGGGTCCATATCCGTAGGCGCCTGCGCAGCCTAGACTTGTTCCCGACGGTACTGTTTTCGCCTTGGTGCAAGGACCATCACCATGTCTACTCCCCTTCGAAACGGCGCGCGCGGCATTGAGGTGGCAGCGCTCCAACTACAACTGAACCTCGGGTCGTCGCCCGGGCCCAATCTGCGCGTCGATGGTTCGTTTGGCCCTTTGACCTACGCCGCTGTCGTCGCCTTCCAGCGTCGAGCAAACCTGGCGCCCGATGGCGTGGTCGGGCCAAAGACTCTTGCCGCACTGGCGTCGACATCCACCGTGAGCGTGGTCGGCCATGCTATTCAACACATTGCGCAGCCCACGCGAACCACCTGTTGGGCGGCCAGCACGGCCATGATGACCCGGAGCAGCGTGACCGCTGTTCGCGCGCGCACCCCTACACAAATGATCGCAAGCGACGGTGGTCTTATCAACAGTTCGCAGAGCGATCAGGCCGTGGTGACGGGTTCGCGGTATGGCACCGTGCACGGTCTGTACTGCCATGCTCCGAGGAGTTGGAGTGTGAGCGGCCTGGTGGCTGCATTGCGCCGCAGCCCATTGATGCTCGACATGCTGTGGAAAGCCAACGACTACGCTGAGGGCCTCGGCTCGCCCGGTCATATGGTTGTCGTTTCCGCCGTTGTCAGCAACAACGCACCCGACGGCAAACACACCCATGTTCTCGTACTCGACCCGTGGCCGCCACATCAAGGAAGGGTTTCGTGGGTCGAGTACCAGCGCTGGATGATGGAGTTGCCAACACGAACGTACCGTGTGTTCGAGCGTCGCTAGTAGGCTGGCGACGGCAGGTGCAGACGTGGCCATCGACAATGGGCTCAACATTCATTCATAGCCTCGCGGCTGAGCTTGCCAACCACTTTCGGCCTGCCGCGCAAACCGCGCATGGCGGCGTCGTAGCCACTGCCAGGAGACGACGACTCCGCCGCCGCGATCACCCGGCTCACGCGTGACACGGACAACTGCGTCATCGATTCCTGCGCCGTCATGCGCGGGCGAGCAGGTAGCCCTGCAGGCCATCGGTATCCAGTCACGGCGGCGTGCTCTCGAGGCCGTGGTGCGCGCTGCAACTCGACCACGGCCACTCCTGCGGCAGGCGCACGATGCCTGCGGCCAACGGGTTGCGCTCGACGTACCGGCACAGCGCCAGCAGATAGGCGTCGCGGTCCACCAGGATGGCCTTGAACCGGCCCTGAAACAAATGCCCCACAACGCCATGGCGCCGGTTGAACGCCTGCGTGTACACGCCGTTGACGTGCCGCATCAGCCGCGACAGGTTGGCTTGGCGCGTGTGCAGCACCATGTGATAGTGATTGCCCATCTGACAATAGGCCAGCACCTGGGCATCAAAACGGTCCATCGCGAGCGCAATGACCTCCAACTGGACAACCCTGTCCTCATCGTCGCGG
>JBBKVW010000317.1:0-5867 GCA_037968655.1 Burkholderiaceae bacterium | reverse complement strand
GCACAGGACAGTCTCACGATGACGCTGGACGCAACTGAATGCCGGCGCACATTGGAAAGCGCCTCGCTGACCATGTGAAACGCTTCATTGGCCAATGCGTCGCCAATATGCAAGTCGCGCGGTGATTCCACCGATACCGTGATGCCATACAACTCGGCAAATCGCGTTGCCTGCCGGCGCAGCGCCGGAACCAGGGCCGCGCGGCCGGGATCCTCGTCGCCGCGCAATCCCTTGACAAAGGTTCGCAGTTCCTTGATTTCGTCGGTGACGATTTCCACCAGTCGACGAATATCCGAAGACACCGGACTCTCGGACGGCACCTTGCGGGCCAGTGCTTCCAGCCCGAACTTGAGCCCGATATAGGGCTGTATCGCGCTGTCGTGAATGTCGCGCGAGATCCTGTGGCGCTCGGCGTCGGCAACTTCACCAGCCAAGCGGTCGAGCATCTGCATGTTTTCCAGCCGCGGCGCCAGTTGTTCGCCCAATTGCTGAAAGAAAGGCAGGTCCACCACGCCGAATCGAAACTTGTCGGACCAGATGATCAGACGGGCCCAGCCGCCCTGGCGCAGCGCAAACTGCATCGAACCAAAGCTGGGGCAATTGAGCCGTTGCGCGATGGTGCTGGCGGTGGCGACCTGCTCGGCGCGTACATGGGTACGCATGTCTGCCGAGCTCAAGGCAGGCGATACAAGTCCGTGCTTGTCAACAAAAACGAGGGCCGCCTGCGAGTCCAAGGTGGACACCTGCGTGGCGAAATCCGTTGCGGTCGAGTCCGACACCTGGTACATGGCTTCCGGAAGATCAGCGCGATAGACCATAGGCGACCGGTCCGATTCCATCAGCACCAGCACGAACTTGTCTATCGGATACATCGTTGCCAGGTGTCTGGCCATGCGGTCCATCACCTGTTCCAGATTGAAGCGTGGACTGAACAGGCTGTTGAACTCCTTGAGCACGGACAGGCGGCGCTTCAGGGTCATGTCGAAGTCAGCCCAGGTGGCCATCAGGTAGCCCAGCAGCAGCAAACCCAAGGGCGGCATCCAGGATTCTGCCCGCAGCAGAACGAAGAGATTGCCGCTCAACCAGAAACTGCTGGCCCAGATGCCAGTGCTCAAAATGGCCGCCAGCGCCATGGCCGGACGAAAGCCCCAGCGCAATGCAATGAAAAACAGCGGAAAGGTCAGAAACAAATACAGATCGCTTGCGGGCCCGCCGGTCATCACTGCCAGGGCCAGGTAGCAGGCCGCGTCAAACCAGTGGCAGGCCCAGCCTTCCTGATAGCCCTTGTCGCGTATCGCCCGCCAGTATCGCCAGGCAGCGTAGAAGCCGAACACAATCGCCAGCACCGTCAACGGTGTCGCCGCAGGTTCCGCCTGCCCGGTCGTGCTGAGATAGGCAATATGCAGTACCGCCAGGCATGCGACCAGACGCACCACTGCAGCGAGCCGCGCATATATGCTGGCAGTAAACGATGGTTCGATGGTTCCGGTATTCAAAAGCACTGCAATCGGCGTTGGACTTGCCCGCCATCTTATGCAGCAATTCTGCTGCGCCGCTAGCTGGTGCCGCCCAACAGAGGCACAAGTACCCGCGCGATGCGCAAGCCGGCAGGTGCCAGCACCACCATGAAAATTGCCGGAAAAATGCACAGCACCAGCGGAAACAGCATCTTGGTGGACAGTTTCGCGGCCAGTTCCTCGGCCCGCACCTGGCGCTTGTGGCGCAGGTCTTCGGAGAAAACGCGCAGCGACTCGCCGACACTGGTGCCAAACTTGTCGGACTGGGTCAGCATCGAGACAAAGGCACTAATCTCCTCCACGCCGGTGCGCAGCCCCAGGTTGCGCAGCGCCTGTTCACGTGTGCTGCCGGCCCGGGTTTCCAGGTTGGTCAGGTGCAGTTCCTCGGTCAGAGCGCCACTCTTGATCTGCATCTCGTCGGCGACCCTGACCATTGCCGCGTCCAGCCCCAAACCAGCCTCCACGCAGACCAGCATCAGGTCAGCAGCGTCGGGAAAGTTCTCGAATATTTCCAGCTTGCGCGCGGCAATCGCGCGCCCCAACAGCATGTTGGGCAGATAACAGCCAATCGTAGCAAGTATCAGCAATACCAGGATCAGCTTGTTGCGTTCCATGCCCACGCTTGCCAGTTCAAGCGCCAAGTACCCCATTGTGGCCAATACAAGCGGCAACAGCGTCTTGGCACCATAGAACAACGCCGGTGCATGAGGGCTGCGAATGCCAGCATTGATGAATCTTTTGCGGACGGCCGAGTTTTCCCAGTCGCCCTGCGGTATCGACAGTTTGGCCAATGGTCCGGCGATACCTGCGGCCGTCTTGAGCCAGTCGGTTTTTTCGCCCGGCAACTCCAGTTCGCGCATCCGCCTTTGCGCCAGGTTCGGCGTCAGCCAGGTCAGAACGCCCAGGCAGGCCAGGGTTGTCAGCAGAAAAATGATCAGGCCATATAACAACATGGGATACCCGTCTTTGAATGAGGTGGATGCGTCAGACGCGAATCTGAACCAGCCGGTACAACCAGAATCCGCCCAGGGCCATTAAGATCAGCACGGCATTGGTGATCTTGATTCCGATCGGATCGGTCCACAACACGCTGATGAACTCGGGATTGGCAAAATTGAGAATTGCCGCCAACGCGAACGGCAGGCAGCCCAACACCCATGCCGACATGCGCCCCTCGGTCGTCAGCACCCGCACACGGGCGTGAAAGCGCAGGCGGTTGCGGATCAATTTGCCCAGGTTGTCCAGCACCTCGGTCAGGTTGCCACCGGCCTCGCGCTGTATCAGCACCGCCACGATGAAGTAGCGCACGTCGGTGATCGGCACCCGTTCGCCCATATTGTTCAAGGCCTGCTGGATCGACACGCCGAAGTTGATTTCGTCATGCATGATGCGAAACTCGTCTGCCAGCGGATTCGGCAGTTCCTCGCCGGCCATCTTCAGGCCCGAGGGCAATGCGTGCCCAGCGCGCAAGGCCCGGCCGATCAGGTCCAGCGTGTCGGGCAACTGCTGTTCCATCTTGCGCAGGCGCTTGCTGCGTTTGACCTGAATGCCCACGATGGGCATTGCAAAGCCCACCAGCGCCAGGCCCAGACGCATGGGATTGGCAACACCAGTGAAGGAAAGGCCGGCATACACACCGAGGCCCCCCATCAGCGCAATCGACAACAAGCGGGCAACCGTGAGGTCGACGCCGGACTGCAGAATGAAGCGGTCCAGCTGATGGATCCGCGGCAGGGCCAGCAACATCCGGTCGATCACCGGAACTTCGCTGAGCATGCGCTGCTTGAGCACCGCGGTAAGGTCAGTGCCACTGGCGCCGGCAGACAGCGCGCGCAAGCGCGATGCCACCTTTTGCGCTTCTGGCCCCCGGTAGGTGTTCCACAACAGGTAGATCGCTTCGGCAAACAGCACCATTGCAATGAATGCCACGACGGCAAATACCGGCAAGAAGGAGTTATTGAGCAGGACGTCCATGGTGTGAATTCCTCAGCTATTCGAACCGCACGCTGGCATCGAACATTTCGTCGGGCAACTTGATGCCCTGATTCAGCAGCTTGTCGGCAAACTTAGGTCGTATCCCGGTCGCCTGGAAATGCCCGAGCACCTTGCCATGCTCATCGACACCGGACTGGCGAAACCCGAAGATCTCCTGCATGGTGACCACTTCGCCCTCCATGCCGGTGATCTCCTGGATGCTGGTGATCTTGCGCTGCCCGTCGGTCATGCGGTTGCCCTGCACGATGACCGTGATGGCGGAAACAATCTGCTGCCGGCTGGCCTTGTGCGGCAGGTTCAGGCCGGCCATGCTGACCATGTTCTCCAGCCGGGCCACGGCGTCGCGCGGATTGTTCGCATGGATGGTCGTCATCGATCCTTCATGCCCGGTGTTCATGGCCTGCATCATGTCGACCGCCTCGGCACCGCGTACCTCGCCGATGACGATGCGGTCGGGCCGCATGCGCAATGCATTGCGCACCAGCGCGCGCTGGTTGACCTCGCCGCTGCCCTCGATGTTGGGAGGCCGTGTTTCCAGCCGCACCACATGGGGCTGCTGCAGCTGCAGCTCGGCGGCATCCTCGATGGTCACGATGCGCTCGCTCTCCGGTATATAGCCCGACAGGATATTGAGCAGCGATGTCTTGCCCGATCCGGTACCGCCCGATATCAGGATATTGGTCTTGGATTTGGCCAGGCCTTCGAGCATGGCGGCCATATTGGGCGTGAGCGACTTGTACTTCTGCACCAGATCGCTCATCTTCAAGGGGATGATGGCGAAACGGCGTATCGACACCATCGGCCCATCGAGCGCAATCGGCGGAATGATGGCATTGACACGCGAACCATCGGGCAGCCGGGCGTCGACCATCGGGCTCGATTCGTCGATGCGCCGGCCAACGCGGGACACGATCTTGTCGATGATGCGCATCAGGTGCTTGTCATCGGTGAAGGTGACATTGGTCAGCTCCAGCTTGCCGCGCCGCTCCACATAGATCTGGTTGTAGCTGTTGACCAGAATGTCGGACACCGATGCGTCGGCCATCAGCAGCTCCAGCGGGCCGAGGCCCAGCATCTCGTGCTGTATGTCACGCACCAGATTGCGGCGCTCCTGCTCATTGATCTGGGCCGGGTTTTCGGTCAGCAACACGCCGACCAGGATCGCGATCTCCTGGCGCAGGCGCAAATCGGTCATGGATTCCAGCGACGCCAGGTCGACCTTCTCCAGTATTTGCAGATGCAGCTTGTTCTTGAGCTTGATATAGCTCTCGGAAACTGCCGGCTGCGCCACCTGCGCCACCTGCGGCGCCGGTGCGGCCACGACCGTGGCTACTGGCGGCGCCTCTGCCGCTCTTCTGGTCGTAAGCATGTCTCTGAGTCCCATCGTGTCTCCTGTCTGGTCTGTCGTGTGAGTGCTGGCCTAGCTTCGCAGCAGGCGTTTGAGCAGTCCGCCCTGGGCCTGGTCGCTCTTGGGCAGCAGTGAATCGGCCAGTTCGCCAATTGCGCGCACCACCGGATTCGACTTGGCCACTGCAATCAACGGCCGCCCCTGGTTGATCGCCTTGGCAATGTCGCCGTAGCTGTTGGGTATCACCCGCATGCGGTTCAGGCCCAGCGTGGCGCGCAGGTTGTCCTGGCTGATCTCGGAGCTCTTGAGGAAGCGGTTAAGCACCAGTTCTACCTTGTCGTGCGCATAACCCAGGGACTGGAATACTCCCAGCATCTGCTTGGCGTTGCGCACATAGGGCAACAGGGCCTGGACCACCAGAAATATGTGGTGTGCCCGATCCAGCGCCTTGATGGTCACGTCATCCAGATTGCGGCTCAGGTCCAACACCACAAAGTCGTAGTTGGCGACGGCCAGGTTCAAAATGGCATCGATATGTTCGGGCTTGATCTGCAGTGACTGGGCCGGATCATCCGGCGCCGACAGAATCTCGAAATTGGCCGTTACCTGGGCCGTCGACGCGCCCAGAAAGGACGCGTCCAGTCGCGCCATGTTGTGCGCCACTTCGGCGATGTTGCTGGTTGCCTTGCGGTCATGCACTGTCAACAGGGCTTCGCCATATTGCAGATTGAGGTCGATCAGCAAGACCTTCCGACCCTCCCCTGCCAGTTGATAGCCCAGGTTGGAGGCCAGAAAGGTCGCGCCTGCGCCGCCCTTGGACGAAATGAAGGCCAGCACCCGCGCACTGCGCTGCACCTGGCGCAGCCCGAGCTTGGCCTCGGCGCGCACGATTGCCGCTTCCAGCAACACCGGGGTCGCCGGTGAGGGCAATACTTCGCGCACGCCGACCCGCATCGCGTGGATCAGGAACTCAGACGCCTGCTGCGCGCACATCATGATCACTACCA
>JBBKVW010000316.1:0-5188 GCA_037968655.1 Burkholderiaceae bacterium | reverse complement strand
CTTCCAGCCGGATGTCCCATACCTCGATGGGCGTGTGCGTAACGGCCGGGCCCGCATGACCGTCGTAATTCCCGGCGATTACACGCAATGTCCCGGCATCGCCGGGTAAGGCGACTTGTGGGATGTCGGCGTCCAGCAGGTTCTGGTACCCCGGCGCCGACATCTTGTCTTTCGCCGGCAGGTTGACCCATAGCTGCACCATCTCCAGCGTGCCCCCGCGGCGGGTGAAGTCGTGCGAATGGAATTCCTCGTGCAGGATGCCAGAGGCCGCCGTCATCCATTGCACATCGCCCGGGCCGATATGGCCGCCAGCCCCGGTCGAGTCGCGATGTTCAACCTCGCCCTCATAGACGAGGGTCACGGTTTCGAAACCACGGTGCGGATGTTCACCCACGCCGCGCGGCTGTGCGGTGGGCTCGAACCGGGCCGGACCGGCATGGTCCAGCAGCAGGAATGGGCTCAGTTGCGCGCCGTGGCCGCCATAGCTGAATAGCGAGCGAACCGGGAAACCGTCGCCCACCCAGTGCGGGCGCGGGGCGCTGTAGACGCCCAGAATCTTCTTCAGCATGTGTTTCTCCTTTAATAGCCCCGATTACTTCGGAAGCATGGACATAAGGATAGGATCAGGACAGTGAAGGCGGTAGTCGGCAAGAATCGCCTTCAGAGTTCCACGGATAGAACGATGACAGCCCCAGACCTCAACGATCTGCACTACTTTGCCCAGGTGGTGGAGCACGGCGGCTTCGCGCCTGCCGGGCGGGCGCTGGGTATTCCGAAGTCCAAGCTGAGCCGGCGCGTCGCGATGCTGGAGGAGCGCCTGGGCGCCAAACTGATCCTGCGTTCAACGCGCAGCTTCGCGGTGACCGAGGTCGGCCGGGGCTACTACACACACTGCCGGGCCATGCTGGTCGAGGTGGAAGCGGCCGAGGAGTCCATCGCGCTGGCGCACACCGAGCCGCGCGGCGTCGTGCGCATGAGTTGCCCCGTGGCGCTGCTGGCGACGCGCATCGGCGAGATGCTGGCCGATTTCCTGATCGCGTATCCGCGAGTCGAACTGCACCTGGAAGAGACCAATCGCACGATCGATGTGGTGGCCGAAGGAATCGACCTGGCCATTCGCGTTCGCCCGCCTCCGCTGGAGGACAGCGATCTGGTCATGCGGGTGTTGTCGGATCGCGGGCAGTGCCTGCTAGCCAGTCCGTCGCTGCTGGCGCAATGGGGTGTGCCCGTCGGCCCGACCGACCTGGCCCGCCTGCCAAGCATGGATCTCGGGCAGCCGCAGGACGAGCACGTCTGGGTGTTGACCGGGCCCGACGGGGCACGCGCGGATGTGCGCCATAGTCCGCGCTACGTCACAGGGGCGATGCTGGCACTACGCGCCGCCGCGGTTGCCGGCGTTGGCGTGGTCCAACTGCCGCGCATGATGGTGACCAAGGAGTTCGAACGGCGCGATCTGGTACCTGTGCTCCCGGGCTGGGAACCCAGGCGCGAGATCATCCATGTGGTGTTTGCCTCGCGGCGTGGGCAGCTTCCCGCTGTTCGCAAGCTGATCGATTTTCTGGTCGGTCGCTTTGAGCGAATCGACGAGGACTGAAATCCGGCATGGCATGCTTGCTATCGGGCGGCTAGTTTCACAGATGCTGCCGACGGTTTGGGTCGATAGACGTCTCTCGTCTACGTTTGTACGATGCCCGCCCGCGTTGGCATGCGAAAGGCAAGCCGATGTCAGCCAAGGGTGGGCATCGTACAAACCTAAGTGGCAGGTGCCGTCGGCGATCTCGTGGACTTTGGTGCCTGTGTGCGAATTGGTGATCATCGGCAGATCTGGTGGTAATGGGTGATTGGAAACAGGTCGTGACGCCACGCGAGCCAGCGGCGTGCCCTGGCGGCCAGCGCGGACTTGATGTCCGCCCTGCTGCTGGCGCGGCAATGGTCCGGCCCGCAGTCCGGCCAATGGCGCGTAGGCCAGGGCGGCGCCGCAGCAGTATGCGAGCCTGCCAACGGCAACTTGTTCGAAGTCGGGAAATTTTACATATACACACAATAAAGCTGAAGCCGCTCACACATCCCTTTGATTCTTAATATGATTTTCCAGTGGCGCGATTTTTGCGTAGCTATTAGTGCGCACTCACCTTTGTCGGCCGGCATGGTGTCGGGCCGGATGAGTGTTTGCTTCAAACAGATTGGCCATTCCATGCAAACACATTGGCTGAGGGCGTTGGTGATGGCGGCCATGTTGGGCGGCGGGGCCCCTGCGGTGCTTGCAGCGCCGGTCTACTGGAGCCTGTTCAACTTCGAGGGCGAGAGTACCTCCGACGCAATCTATGTGACCTACGCGACTCTGTCCGACATGCTTGTCGACACCAACCGAACCGGCCAATTCGTTCCGAGCACGGGCGGCGCGGCGCGAAACGTCGTCGGGAGCGGGTCGGATGGCGCAAGCTACTGGAGCCTGTTCAATTTCGAGGGCGAGAGCACTTCCGACGCGATCTACGTTACCTACACGACCCTGTCCGACATGCTTGTCGACACCAACCGAACCGGCCAATTCAGTCCGAACACGGGCGGCGCGGCGAGAAACGTCATCGGAAGTGGTGCCTCTGTCATCGGCGGGTTGCCGCCGACGTCGGTCCCTGAACCGAAGTCACTCGGCCTTGTGTTGCTGGGCTTGGCCTGCCTGGCCGGCGCCCGGGCTCGTCGCAGGAAAATCTGACGGCATTCGAAGCGTCGTGGTGCAGGGCCCGTTGCCACGGTGGCGCGGCACCCAAAACATGGTGATGCCGGCACTGGAGTTCATGCAGCACGTGCTGATGCTGGGCACGTAATGACTTGACCGGAACTGTTCGCGACCACGGCAGGGCGAACGCTTGCTTTAGGTCAGCCCGATCAGGGCGCCGAGTGTCAGGAGAGGGTCGACATGCGGCCTTCAAAGCCGGCCGGTGTCAGCCAGAATCGAACTAACGCGGGCAACGCCTGCAAACGGGGATTGACGCAAAGGACCTTCGCGCTATGCGAGGCCCTGGCAAGCGCTGTCCTGACACCGCCAGTGGTTCGCTATGCGCGCAGGTCTGGTTAGCATCCATAAGTGGCATTGTGTTGCAGTGCTGCGAGTTATCGTGGATGTAGATGAAAGCCGGAGAATCTGGTCGTGAAAATTCAAAAGCAGCAAAATGGAATCTTGTTTGAGCCGCTAGAACTGCCCTGTGGCGTAACCCTGAAAAGCCGGATCGCGAAATCGGCGATGTCGGATTCACTGGGTGACGGAACCGGCCATCCGACGGCTGAACAGATCAGGCTGTATCGGCGTTGGGCCGCAGGTGGGGCGGCTGTTTCCATCATCGGCGAGGTGCAAGGCAGTGCTGGTTACGCCGAGAAGCCCGGCAATCTGGTGCTCAACGAGGCTTGCGAGCTTGGCCGTTTCCGGCAGCTTGCCCAACAGGGCGGCGAAAACGGCACACAGCTGTGGCTGCAACTGGGTCACGCAGGGGCGCTTGCTTACGCGCCAACCAGCACACCTAAAGGCCCGAGCGCTCTTGACTTGCCCGGCCTGCGCTGCGCGGAAATGACAAGCGTCGAGATTCATCTATTGCCCTCACAGTTTGCGTCGACCGCGCGCGTGGCGCAGCAGACCGGCTTTGGCGGCGTGCAGATTCATGCGGCGCATGGATTTCTGCTCAGTCAGTTTCTTTCGCCACTGTTCAACAATCGAAGCGACGCATACGGAGGGGCGATTGCCAATCGCATGCGACTGCTGCTGGAGGCGATCGAAACAACCCGCGCCGCTGTCGGACCGGGTTTTCCAATCGCAGTGAAACTCAACTCCTCGGACCAGCTCGAGGGCGGGTTCGACGAGGACGATGCGCTCGAAGTCGTGGCCGCGCTGGACCGGTCTTCGGTCGACCTGATCGACATCAGTGGTGGCACCTATTTCCCCGGCACGAAGTCCGCCTCCGACGGCGTTCGACACGGACCGTACTTCATTGAATTTGCGAAGCGCGCTCGCGCGGTGACGACCAAGCCACTGATGCTTACGGGCGGTTTCAAGACGCGCGCGCAGGCCGAGGGCGCCGTGGCCAGTGGCACGGTCGACATCGTCGGCCTTGCCCGCGCGCTCGTCCTTGCGCCTTCACTTCCCGATCTCTGGAAAGCAAATCAGGAACTGGAGCCGGAATTCCCCCGATTCCGCGAAGCCCCAGAGGGCGGGATAACCGCGTGGTACACGATGCGCTTGACCGAGATCGGCGCTGACAAGGAAACGCCGGTTGTCGGCGAACTCGGGCAGGCAATCCGGGACTACGACGCGCGCGACAAAGCCCGAACCACAATCTGGTTGCGTCACTTTGCCAATGATGGCGGGGGACGCAGCTGAATCGTGACCCGCGTCCACGCCCGCTTTGTGCCATTTATCGTCGCAGGCCACGGTCAGCTTGCGGGCATCTGACCTGACCGTGCCGGCGCCGCAAGCGACCGCAAGGTCGTCACCTGCAGGTGGTCGCGTGAGGCCAGCTCCAAGGGAGCGGCCCACAGGGCGATTGAGGCGCTACGCAAGACTTGAGGCTTGAGCCGATACGGGGTCTCAAGCTCGGCGGCCTTGCGCGCGCCGACTGGACCCGAGCAGCGAAGCGAAAGTAGATGGCAACGTAGCCCAGATTTTCATCAGTTGTGCGCGCGCCAACGCCGCGTTCGCGGCAGGTCTCAAACAACAGATAGAGGCCGAGGGTCTGTCATGCTGGATGGACACATCCGAAATAGCCGGTGGTGCGCATTGGATCGAGCAAATCGAGGCCTCGATCCGCTGGCCGTCGAGTCCTCGGTACAACGCTGGCCGAACCACTTCGCGGCACTCTTCGATCGCCTGTTCGGCGCGAAGCATTTCAGCTGGCGCTGTTTCCTGCGCTCTACCCTGGCGTCCCTGCTGTCCTTCGTTCTGGTCCTGCTGATCACGATCCAGGCAAGCCCGGCCGCCTGGGCGTTCATGGTTCGAGGACTGGGACTGCAGGGCACGATCATTTCGCTTGCGATTGCCGGTGTGATCGTCAACATCATTCCAGACTACGTGTCCCTGCTGGAGACCCGCTGGGTCATCCGACGCATGCAGCGAACGCGGCCGCTGTTCGGGCAGCTCGCGTGGCTGCTGCTCGATCTGCTGCTCACCGCGCTCATCGCCTACCTGGCCGGTTTCGCCGCC
>JBBKVW010000315.1:0-25140 GCA_037968655.1 Burkholderiaceae bacterium | reverse complement strand
CCGGGCGGAGGCGATGCGGGGGCCAAGATCACCAAGGGCCCTGGCCGTGTCATTCCCAACCGCGCCTTCGACCTGCCGTCGCTGCGCACGATGGATGCCAATGTCCTTATCGACATCGCCGAGTTGGATACCGGCACCGAGGTGCTCGAGCAATTGAGGCCGCTGCGCGCCCACCTGCTGCTGGCCGACGGCGTCTTGACCCTGACCGACATCGAGGCGCGAACCGCCAAGGGCCGCTTGCTCGGCAACCTGCAATTAGACGGGCGCGGCAAGCAGGCGAAATGGACCGCCGATCTGCGACTGCTGAGCGTCGACCTTTCGCAGTGGCTGCAACTGAAACGGGGCCCGAACAAGCCGCCCTACCTTTCCGGCAAGCTCGACGCCCAGGTCAAGGTGGCCGGAAGCGGCCGCTCGACGGCGGAGATCCTGGCCAGCCTGGGCGGCGACATGCGCATGCACATGCGCGAGGCGGCGATATCGCACCTGCTCGTCGAAGCCGCCGGCATCGACCTGGCGCAGGCGCTCGGTCTTGTCTTCAAGGGCGATGATGCGCTGCCCATACTGTGCAATGTGGCCGACTTCAGCGTCAAGGACGGCGTTATCCGTCCAAAGATTTTCGTCATCAACACGCGCGACTCGACCATCTGGCTCGACGGCACTGCGTCGTTGCGCACGGAGGCACTCGATGTCCGCGCCGTGGTCTCGCCGAAGGACTTCAGCCCGCTGACCCTGCGCACACCGGTGCATGTGCGCGGCACCTTCGACAAGCCCTCGGTCTCGCTGGACGTTGGCAAGCTCGCCGGCAAGGCCGGTGCGGCCGCGTTGCTCGCCCTGCTCAATCCGCTGGCGGCCCTCATCCCCTTCATCGATGCCGGAGCCGACAAGGAAGCACTGCGGGCCGGTTCGGAATGCGCAATTCTGGTGAAAAAGCAGGGGCAGATCTCGAAGCCGGTACCACGCCCGGGCATCACGCCGGTCCCGAAGCCGGCACCGGTCGGCTGACGCGACGGTGATCCAGAGCAGTCACTAAGAGAACAAGGTGCTGGCAATGGCAAACCCAACAGAGCCAGGCCAGGCCGATCGTCGGCCACGCGGTCCCGGGCGCAGTCGCAACAACGGGCAAGCTGCTGCACCAAAGTCACGCCTTGCAGGATGCGCGGCAGGGCGAAACGACAACCATGGCTGAACAACTGCTGCCGGATCAGAACGACATCAAAAGCCTTGCCGGCCACAAGCAGGCATTGGCACTGGGTAGAGCCGCATTCAACGCCTGGCTCGAGGACCATGCGCCAAGCATGGGTGCCGCGCTCGCCTACTACACCTTGTTTTCGATCGCGCCGTTGCTGCTGATCGTGATCTCGGTGGCCGGCATCTGGTTCGGCCCGGACGCGGCGCGTGGCGAGATATTCGGACAGCTCAGTGGTCTGGTCGGCACCGCCGGCGCGTCGACGATCCAGGAACTGCTGCAAAGCGTGAACAAGCCGGCTGGCGGCGTCGCCGCGACGCTCCTCGGGCTGGTGCTGATGCTGGTCGGAGCGACCACGGTCTTCGCCGAACTGCAGGACGCGCTGGACCGCATCTGGCGTGCGCCGGCGCGCGTCGGCAGCGGACTGTGGACACTGCTGCGCAGCCGCTTGCTGTCGTTCGGGCTGATCCTGGGGTTCGGCTTCCTGATGGTGGTGTCGCTGACGCTCAGTGCCGGGCTGTCGGCGATCCAGACCTGGTGGACACCCCGGATGGCGGGCTGGGAGTTGGTACTGTCCATCGCCAACCAATCGCTGTCCTTTGCGATGGTGACGCTGATTTTTGCCATGATCTACAAGCTGATGCCACGCGCCCGCATCGAATGGCGTGATGTCGCCGTGGGTTCGTTCGCGACGTCGATCCTCTTCGCCTGGGGAAAATGGATGATCGGCCTGTATATCGGCAGCAGCGGCGTCAGTTCGGGATTCGGCGCGGCAGGCTCGCTGGTCGCCCTGCTCGTATGGGTCTACTTCTCGGCTCAGATATTTCTGCTCGGCGCCGAGTTCACCTGGGTCTATGCCCATGCCTTGGGATCGCGTCGACACCAGGCGGTGGCGGAGCCCACGCCGCTGCAACCCGGCAACCGGCATTGACCACGGCACGACCGCCATCAGCCGGGGCATCGTGTTGACGCTGGGCGGCTGATACCCACGGCCGTTGAAAGAAGGCTGCGTGCGCTCTCCTGGCAACAGGTATCTCAGTCGCCCAGCCAGTCCCCAAGTTCGTCCGCGTGCGCCTGTTCGGCCGCCAGCAGGTCTTCGAGCAGCCGCCGTGTGGTCGGATCACTGTCGCCCACCAGCGCGATCATCTGCCCGTAGCATTCGATGGCGATACGTTCGGCGACCAGGTTGGCCTGGATCATCGCGCGCAGTTCGGTCGAGTCGTCGTAGGCCGCATGGCTGCGCGTGGCCAATGCGTCGGGCGAGAAGTCGGGCTTGCCGCCGAGTTGCACGATGCGCTGTGCAAGACGGTCCGCGTGCGCGGATTCTTCGTTGGCATGCACCAGGAACTCGGCGGCGATCGTGGGCGAGGCCAGGCCTTTGGCCGTGAAATGGTGGCGCTTGTAGCGCAGCACACACACCAGTTCGGTCGCCAACGCCCCGTTGAGCAGGCGAACGATGTCGGCGCGCCGGCCAGCGCCGTCCGGCGCGCCGGCGTCGCTTGTCCGACCGTTGCGCACCGCGTCGACCGCTGCGAGATCCAACTCCATGCCCTGATGCTGCTTGGGCGCAAGACGCTGGACCTTGGTGGGGGCTTGTTTGACCGTCATCGATGGCTCCTTGTGAAATGACCGGGCCCGGCGCGATCGCGGTGGGGCCAAGGGACCAATGTATGCGCGCTGTAGGACTGCAGACATCGGCGAAACACGCCCGCCCGCGTAGGACATCGCGTTGTTCGGATCGTCGATCCACCGGTCAAAAGTTCCCGTTCATAAAGGGATGATCAAGACCATGATGAGCAGTAGTGCGCCGCCGATGTACATGGTGTCCTCCTGCCGATTACCAGCAGCTGGTGGGGATTCGCCAGCTGCTGACCGAGCTCCGATCGAAGCACCACCGACCGTCCCCGTCCGTGTGGTCGCATACATGGCGATCGGCATGATCGAGCCGGTCAGGGGCGTTCGCGATCTGGGCCCGCGCCAGCTGCAGCCGGGGGCAGTTTGCCATCTGGCGTCGCGTCGTGCTGCTGATCGCCCATCCAGGCTGCCAGCACGGCGGTGATGGCGATCTGCACCGGCACTTGTGTGAACAGGTTCCATGCGCCCCGCAGAAACAGTCCTGGCAGTGGCGCGGCAGACGATCTTGCCAAAGGCCAAAGCAACCGCCTTGCCGACACAACGGCAGCACCCAACGCCATCGCAGTGAAGATTGCGCCCCAGGGATGTCGGCGCACCACCGGCCTGACCTCCTGCGCCACGGCTTGGCCCAGCATGCCCGACGCCGCCGACCATGGCTGCGCATGCCACCATTGCGCCACGGTCGCCGACGCTGCGCGCAGCAATGCCGTGCTCGGACCACCTGACATCAGCATGCGCCACAGCGCCCGCCAACGCCGGGGCAGCCCCGTTGCCGAGCCGGGAGCCCGCGATGCGCTGGCCGATGCGTGGGGCGCGATTGTCAGCAGCAATCGCTGGCGCGTCGATGCCAGCCGTGCCAGTGCGATGCTGGTGGCATCGTTGGGCGGATCGGCATGCCCGGCGCGCGCCGGCGCAGCGGGTGGGTCAGGCAGTGGGGGCATGGCGCAGGCGGGTGGCAAGCGGAATCAGCCGCGGTCCACCGATCGCATGATTTTCAGGTCGGTCGCGAACTGCTCGCGCAGCACGGCGAAGGCTTGTCTGGTGGCGAGGTTTCTCATGCGCCACCAACAGCCCAGCGCTGCGAGGGCCGGGACCAAGGGCACGACTAGCAGGACCCACCCGTGCGGCATCGAACGCCAAGCAATCGCTCCAGCCAGCAATGCCGCCATCGCGCCCAAGGTGATTGCCAGCAACCCGCACAGGGCCATGGCGATCTTGAGCATCCAACGGGACTGCACCGCGGAACCCCACGCGCCTGCTTCCGCCCTGGCAAGCTCCGCGTAGGCATCGAGATGCTCGACCAACAAGCCGGGCTGGGACAGCAATGTGGAAAAAAACGGGTGAATCATGACGCGATGGAAAAGGAGCTTGGATCGGGTTCGCCACCATGGCGGCAAACCTGCCGCCGCCGGCGCACCATGCGGCTCAGGCCACGCCGTTGCCCATGGATCGCAAGGCCGGTCGGTGTCAGGAACGTGAGCGGCTGGACAGCAGCAACGCCAGCAGCGCCCCCACGCCGGCGGCGATCAGAACGGCATTCAAAGGCTTTTCGCGGATGTAGACCGTTGCGCGTTCCTGGGCACGGCTGGTCGAATCGCGCACCGCGGTCGACGCCTCGCGCGCACGCGCAATGCCGATGGCAATGTATTCGTCCGCGGTCGCGCCGGCGTTCGCCAGCACAGCTGGAACCTTTTCCTGCAGCGTTTCCAGACCCGCTTGGACGGACTGCGCCGCTGAGTCCAAACCGGCGTGTGCGGATTGTGCCGCTGTGTCGGTTGCGCGTTTGGTTGCAGCGATCGCCTTGTCGGCCTGCTCTGCCGCACTGTCAGTCAGGTCGGATGCCATCGGATCAACACGACGGACACCAGCGAAATCGGGATTGGGACGATCCATGACGATACCTCTTGAAAATAAGTGTGAAGAAAAACTGTACCCGGTAGGTGCGTACGACTTTAAGCCGCCCGTGGTCGGATGATTGCAGGCCGGGGAGACGTCAAACGGTAGGAAAGCACCTACGCCGCAAGGCCACACGCCTGCATTCAACCGGGGTGTCGGAGTTGCGGCAAACGGATCAATTTCTTCCGGGACATGCCCTGGACAGCAAGCAGGTTGCGATGCTGCCAGCGCGCCTCGGTCGGACTATTCCCACACCACGATGTCTCCCGTGCCGATGGCGATATCGCCCGCGTGAACGGAACATACGGTACCGGATGGGTCTTTCGAACGCACCGGAACGTCGGCGATGTTTGACCACCATGCACACCGATTTTTTTGCATCACCAACGGGAGTTTCAATCATGAAAATGTCATCCACACGCACCGCCATCGCCGCCGTAATGGCAACGACCTTCGCATGCGGCATAGCCTCTGCGCAAACAACCGACATGAAGTCCGTGGCCAGCGACAAAATGGCGACGCCGGCCGGCAACGCCATGGGCTACAGCGATCGCCAACGCATGGTGCCCTGGAACGGCGACAAGGAAGGCCTGACCCAGGCGCTCAAGGTCGGCGCGAGCAAAGCGGACTATGTGAAGATCATCGCCGACGCTGGCTTCACCATCACTGCCATCAACAAGGAAAAGCCGGATTACCTCGAATACGAAGTGGTCAAGGGCGCCCATTCGTATGAGGTGCAGATCGACCTGGACAAGACGACCCACATGGGCAGCAAGGTCGACGTCGACAGCAACCTGTGGCGCGCCGATGCCACGAAAGAAGCAATGCGCAGCGGCAAGGCGGTCATGGCCACCAAGCCGCTGGCCAACGGCGACCTATACAGCGACCGCGCCTATCGCAAAGGCTGGACCAACGAAAAAGAGAAGCTCGAGAAATCGCTGGCGCTCGGCAAGGACGTCGCCTATTACACCGGCGAGCTGAAAAAGATGGGCTACCAGATCACTTCCACCAACGACAAGGAAAAAGACTATGTCGAGATGGAAATCGTCAAGGGCCGCGACAGCTATGAAGTCCAGATCGGTCTGGACGATGCCGGCAAAGCCAAGAAGGTCGATGTGGCTGCGAACATGTGGCAATCGGAGGCGACTGAGAAGGCGCTTGCCAAAGGCAAAAAATAACAGCCTTGTCAGCTCGCGCCGTCCGTCAATACAGACCTGCGGGCTAGCCCCTAGGCTGCGCTGGACAAGGGCCGGTGCCGTGCAAAGGCAAGCAAACCGGCTCTGTGCATGACGAAAAAAAGTACCCGTTGCGCCAGCCTGCACAGGCTGGCGCAACGGGCACGTGGCCGGATGGCCTTGGGCCGCCCGGATTCAGTTCCAGTACGGCGGCGTGTCGTAGTGCTTGTGCACGGCCGTTTGCCAGGTGCGGTCGGCGAAATCTGGCCAATGGTCCTTGTCAAATCCATGCGCATTTTCAAGCGCGTCCTTGGTGGCGTCGAGAATGAAGCTCTTGTCGGCTGCATCCTGCTTCAAGGCCTGCAGCGGCACGGCAAACAACTTGTTGCCGATTCCCAGCAATCCTCCAAACGACACGACTGCGTACGCCACTTTGCCGGTTGTCAGGTCGACCATCAGATCCTTGATGTCGCCCAGACTGTCGCCGGCGGGGCTTTTCACACTGGTGCCTTCCATGGTGCTTGTGCTCAGTATGCTCATCTTCTCTCCTTGTGGGTTGCGCTCGTAGCGAGATTGCCAGGGCGTGCAACCATGTTATGAAGCGCCGGCGCTGGATCGAATCGGTCAGCAGGCCGAATGGCTGTAGGAGGATGCTGATCATGCGCCACTGGTCGGGCCTGTCGGGATTCAGGCAGCTGCCAACGCAGGTCAATGCCGCGGCGTGTGACGCCCACCTGGATCAGCGTGGCATTAGACCTGCCCTGGCGCTTGAAGTCGGTCACTGTCGTGCGGTGGCGGGCGCCGTCAGGTGCGCCACTCAATGTGTCGTGGCAGCGCGCACGCGCCAGATGGAATTGCCGACGTCGTCGGCAATCAGCAAGGCGCCGTGTTGATCGAGCGCAACACCGACCGGACGGCCAAGCGCCTGGTCATCACGCACAAATCCGGTGACCACGTCCAGCGGCAATGCGCCACTCGGGCGGGTGCCGTTGAACGGCACGAATACCAGCTTGTATCCGCTGCGCGGCTTGCGGTTCCACGAGCCGTGTTCGCCGACGAACACGCCATGCGCAAAAAGCGGCCCGAGGCTTTGGCCGTCGGCAAAGGCCATGCCCAACGGGGCCACGTGGGCGCCCAGCGCGTAGTCCGGCACGATCGCCTTGGCGACCATCTCGGGTGCCGGCGGTTGCACGCGGCTGTCCACATGGTTCCCGAAATAGCTGTAGGGCCAACCGTAGAACCCGCCCCGCCGCACAGACGTCAGATAGTCGGGCACAAGATCATTGCCAAGCTCGTCACGTTCGTTGACCACCGTCCACAAGGTCTGCGAACCGGGCTCCCAGCCCATGCCATTGGGGTTGCGCAGTCCGCTGGCGAAGATGCGGTGCGCGCCGGTGGCGATGTCCACTTCCCAGATCGCCGCCCGCCCGGCCTCCTGCGCGATGCCGTTCTCGGCCACGTTGCTGTTGGATCCCACCGTCACATACAACTTGTGGCCATCAGGACTGGCGATCAGGTTCCTGGTCCAGTGGTGGTTGATCGGCCCCGCAGGCAGGTCGACCAGCCGGGTCGGCGCGGCGTCTATGCGCAGTTGACCGGCCACATAGGGAAACGACACGACCGCATCGGTATTGGCAACGTACAGTCGCTCGCCCACCAGCGCCATGCCGAACGGCGAATGCAGGCCTTCGAGCAGTACCGAACGGGTCTCGGCAATCCCGTCGACATCGGCATCGCGCAGCAGCGTGATCCGGTTCGCACTCGGCGTGCCTGCGCCCGCATATTGCATCACCAGCTGCATCACCCAGCCCTTGATGCCCTTGCCGTCCTGCGGCTTCGGCGGTGCATTGCTTTGCGCAACCAGTACATCGCCGTTGGGCAAAACATAGACCCAGCGTGGATGGTCCAACCCTTGTGCGAAGGCTGTCACCGCCAGTCCCATCGCCACGTCTGGCGTGGCGCCCGCTGGCCAGCCACGGGCCTTGGCGACGTGCACTGTTGGAATCATCTCCTGCCTGGCCGGTGGCAAGCGGGGATTGGCACCGACGCCGGCATCAAAGGGCATGCGCGACCACTGGCTGCAACCGGTCAACACCAGCAGGCCGGTTACCAGGCCGGTGGCGAGCGATCGGCGCATGCTGCAACTGTGATGTGCGTCAAGAGATGAAAAAATCATTTGTAAACACCTTCCGGATTGGTCGATGCCGGCATGGCCCAACGACTATCGGACACTGCGGGGCGGCCGGCTACCGGCGCCAGGCGCGCAAGCGTGTAGGAGCACACGCCCCCAGCGCCGCGAACGCGTGAATGTGTGCCCGTGCAGCGCAATCGATGCGCAGTTGATCGATGCGCCGTAGGACAACTACTACGGGTAAAAACGGTGCCGTCCGCTGTTGGCGGTCGGGCGCCGATTCGACACTTGAGGACTGGGCAGATCGTTGCTCATACCCACCAGGAATATTCATGACCACCTATTTCCATATCAAGGCGTCGCTCATCGTCGCAGCTCTGCTGGCCGCGTCGGCCGTGCACTCCCAATCCATGCCCAAGGCGGACTACAAGGCCGGAAAAGCGCGCATCAGCGTCGCGTACAAGGCCGACCAGAAGGCGTGCGCAGATCTCAAGGCCAATGCCAAGGATATCTGCATGCAAGAGGCCAAGGCGAAGGAAACGGTCGCTCTGGCCGAACTCGAATTCAGCTACTCGGGCAAGCCGGCGGACGGTATCAAACTGGCCAAGGCCAATGTCACCTCGACCTACGCGGTGTCGAAGGAAAAGTGCGACGACCAGGCCGACAATGCCAAGGACGTGTGTCTGAAGGAAGCCAAGGCGGTCGAAGTCAAGGGCCTGGCCAATATCAAGATGGGCAAGGAGATCGGCGAGGCCAAGAAGGACGCCACCCAGGACAAGCGTGACGCCGACTACAAGGTGGCAGTCGAGAAATGCGACGCCCTGGCCGGCGACGCAAAGACTGGCTGCATCCAGGCAGCCAAGGCCAAGTTCGGCAAGACCTGAACCATCCCCGACCAATTGCCTGCCGCGCCGCGTCGATGACTGCAAGATCGGGTTCCATGCCCAGGCCCTGATTGGGCGCAAGACGCTTGACCTTGGTGGGTGCTTGTTTGGCCGTCATTGACGGCACCTTGTGAGGCTTGCGGGCCCGGCGCGACGAAAGCGGCGGGCCCAAGGCATCACTCTGCAGGCGGGCTGTCGGGCCGCCGTGCATCGATGCCACACACCTGCCGGCGCAGGACATCGCGTTGCCCTGATCGTCGATCCCCTTGCCCTGATCGAAAATTTCCTGTCAAAGAAGAATGATCAAAATAATGATGAGCAATATTGCGCCGCCGCCTATGTACATGGTGATCTCCTGCCGATCAACGGCAACTGGCGCGGATTCGCCAGCAGCTGACCGAAAATTGATTGGAGCACCACTGACCGGCCCCGTCCGTGTGATCGCGCACATAGCGCCCGGCCTGATCGAGCCGCACAAACGGCAATGCCTTTCCGCCGGGTTCCTGGTGAAGTATGCCGCAGGCGTGCAAGCTTTCGAGCATATGCCCGTCACGCGCAGCAAGGCCCGCTACGCGTATCCCGCAACGCAATCCGTCGTCACATGCGCGGCGAACCAGTCAATGCGATCATGACCGCGTCAGCGGCGCGGGTCGTACGTGCGTGTCTTGCTGCGCTGGCGTCGCATCAGCGTCATCACAACTGAAGAAGGCGTGCGCGGCGAACTGTCGCTTGGCGGCATACATGGCAAGATCGGCGCTTTTGAGCAGCGCCTCGGCGTCGAGTCCATCCGTCGGGTAAGTGGCAATACCGACGCTGGCGTGCACCGCCAGCTGCACCCGGCCGATGGCCAACGGCGCTGCAATCGATTGCGCCATCTTGTCAGCCAGGTGGGCCAGAAGCGCACGATCGGGCGCGCCGACTATCAGGCATGCGAATTCGTCTCCTCCCACGCGCGCGACCACGTCGCGCACGCGCAGGACCCGGCTCAGGCGCGCAGCAACGATGCGCAGCAGTTCGTCGCCCACGGAGTGGCCATGGCTGTCGTTGACCAGCTTGAATCCGTCCAGGTCGAGAAACAGAACCGAGAATCTGTGCTGCCCGACATCGGACGCGGCCAGTTGCCGGGTGATGCGCTCGATCAGGAAGCCGCGATTGGGCAGTCGGGTCAGATGGTCGTGCGCCGCATCGTATCGCGCCCTGCGCTCGCTTTGCCGCGTCCCGACGAGTGCTGCACGTACCTGCGCCAGCGAGGTCTGTGCCTCGAATACCGCCATCTCCAGCCCTTCGCGCCGCACGCCTTCGGCGGTCACGGTATCTTGCAGCTGGTTCAGCGCAGCGACGCACTCGAGGACCGAATTGCGAATCTGCGCAGCACCGAGATCCGACGACCCGCCCAGGCCATCGCAGTTCCCGGATACGGTGCGGGTCAACCGATCCTTGACCGCATTGAAGAGGTCGTTCCAGTCGCCAATGGCAATGCCCGAACCGGTCTCATCCGCCGGCACGCGCGTCGGCACAGACGCCAGGAACGCTGCGTCATCGACCATCGGCCCGCAAGCAAGTCGGCGCTCGCGCTCCTGCTCCTGTTGGCCCGGCGCATTTTCCGCTTGCGAACTGTCAGTGCACAGTGCCTCGCGTGCGGCGCTCTGTATGCCCATCGATCGACCTTTGAAAAAGTGGAGAAAAAACAATTGATTGCATTGAAAATCAATTCTTGATCTCACTCTGTACGCCAGCGCACATTGCAGGCCATTTTTTTGTGACCGGTTGCGCGCTGTGGTTGCCCGGGCGGCGCATGAACGGTACACGCTGTGCGCCCGCCGAAGGTCAGACGCGACCGGTCAGCAGCACCATGCTCATGACCCGCACCACCGCGACGACACCGGTCGTCCTGCAGTTCGAGCAGCGCCTAGGGGGCCATGACGGCCAAAGCGCCGACCAGCATCAAGACCAGCGCGATCAGCAATATGGTTCCGATGCTCATGTTGCGCTCCTGAATGCTTCAGTACACATTGCCTAACCGCCCGGCGCGGAGGCAGGCGTCGCGATGATGATCGTGGTACCTTCGCCGGTTTTGCCGGTGGCTCCTGTGTTGCCGGTGGCTCCCGTGTAGCCGGTACTGCCGGTACTGCCGGTATTGCCGGTATCCCCCGTGGCTCCGGTAGGCCCGGCCGGACCGGCTGGGCCTGGAACAGCGACCGGGGTGGCCGGCACATTGACAACGGTGGGACGGTCACAGGCGCTCAGGCCCGCAAGCGCAAGCAGGCTGGCCGCAAAGAAGATCTTGTTCATGAGGACTCTCTCAAAGTGAGGATGGTGGTTCGGATGTATTCAATGGCACAACACCATTGACCCGGCGCCGGGCTATTGCCGAGCCCGACCGCTGCTTGCAGAGTAAGCCGCGCAGCGTGCAGGTTCCGTGCGATACCGCACGCTGGTGTGTGCTTTAGTTGCAGCGTTGGTTGCGCCGGTGGCCGCGGCGCTGTCAGCGCCGCGACAATGCCGCTGCGCAGGCGTGCGATCGGGCGTCGATGAAGGCGGACAACGCCACAAGATCCGGAATCAGGAATTGGCGCCTGCCCTCGCTTTCGAATGCGATCAATCCCAGGCGTGCCAACTGGCTGAAGCAGCGACTCGCCGTTTCCATCGACATGCCCAGGTAGTTGGCAATTTCGCCCCGGGTCAGGTGCACCGCGATATGGTCGTCGCGCAGCTCGCGCTGTGCCAGCACCACTGCCCATACCCGCATGAAGTCCGCCAGCCGTGCGTCGGCCGGCAAGGTGGCCAGCGCCAGTCGCCAATGGCGTTCGCGCGCCAATTGCTCGGCCATCGCCACGTGCAATACATGCACCAGTTGCGGCAATGACTGCATCAATACGAGCAGGGCCGCGTAGCGCATGCTCCAGATCTCGATATCGTTCATGGCGCGCACCTCGGCGACACATCGCTGCTGGCCCACCGAGTCGAGTCCGATCCAGTCACCCCTGGCATGCAGGCCGGTGATCTGCGAATAACCGTCGGCCTCCATTGCCACGCTCTTGACGGCACCCCAATGCACCAGGTGTAGAGAAACAAAGGCTTCGCCGGCACGCTGCAGCGCGGCCCCGGCCCGCAACCGGCGCCTGACAAATGGCACATGCTGCTCGATCAACGTTATGGCCGCTCGCCAGGGCAATGGCGCCTCGCTGGTTGGCGGCGCGCGCGGCGCTGGTCCGGCATCAGGCAGTGGGGGTCTGGCAAGCGTCGGGCACAGGGCTTGCCGGGAAGGTACAGCGGATTGCAATTGCATCATCAGCCATTTGTACCGGGACGCGTGCGTACGCTCTGTGCGTTGGCGAACACCGCGGATCATCGGTCACTGCGCTGCGCACACCAGCCGTCGATGCGCCGACGGCATCTGGCCTGTCGGAAAGCATGGCGGGCGGCGCGGTTGACGCGCACATCCATGCCCGGGAATCGGTCCCTGTCTCAGGCCAGAAAGGTCTGGTAGGCCAGCCGATCGGTGTCGTAACAACTGCAGGCTGCCGCCTCCAGACCACTGCGGTCCGTCACCGTCACGTGGCCGTGGTGATACTGGATCAATCCGTCGCGCTGTAGTCCACTGGCGGCCTGGGTCACGCCGACCCTGCGCACACCGAGCATGTAGGCGAGAAACTCCTGCGTCAGGTGAAAGCTGTCGGCGTGGGCCCGGTCCTGGCTCATCAGCACCCAGCGCGCCATGCGCGGGCCGATCTGGTGATAGCGCAAACAGGTTGCGGAACTGGCCAATTGCGACATCAGCACATAGATATAGCGGTTGAGCAAGCGCTGCAATGCGGTGCTGTGGCCAAGTTCGTCGCGAAAAGCTGCTGCGCTGATGCGCCATGCGGCGCCCGGCCCCTGCACCAGCCCATGCAAAGGCACGGCAGTCACACCCAGCGCGAGTTGCGAACCGACCATGCCTTCGCCGCCCACCAGGCCCACTTCGACGCCGGGTTTGCCATCGATCGACGCCAACAAGGAGATGAATCCCTGCGTGGGGAAGTAGACGTGCCGCGTCGCCTCGCCCGGTTCGCAGATGATCTCGCCCAATACCAGCTGCACCGGTTCGCAGATCGCGAGCAGCCGCGCCCGGTCCCTGCGTGGCAATGAATCGATCAGATGGTTTTCGGTGGCGCTCACGCTCGTCTCCAGTTGTGGTCCGATCGGGTCGGACTGCACGGTATTACCGACGATCACCGTGATGGTGGAACAAAGCGCGGCCCGTGCAGTCTATGCGCGTTACACGCATGCGCTCTGTGCGCCAACGCACAATGGCCCGTAATACAACCGCACCGTCGGCGCGGCCGCGGCGCCTCAGGCCGGCACGGCGTGCCCGTGGCGCAGATCAGCTGCATGCTGGTGCGCCAGCGGCCGGTCGCGTGCCTGCAACGCCAGCTGCGCGCGGTCGAGCACGTCGATGCGACCCCGGCTATAGCGGATCGCGCCGGCCGCCTGCAGCCTGAGCGCAGCGGCGGTCACGCCTTCGCGACGTACGCCCAGCAAACTGGCCAGCAGTTCCTGGGTCATCATCAGCACGCCCGTGGGCAGGCGGTCGAGTGCCAGCAGCAGGCGGCGGCACACCAGCTGGTCGATCGAGTAATAACGGTTGCAGGCGGCGGTCTGCGCCACCTGGTGCATCAGCGTCTGGACGTAGCGCAGCAGCAGCAGTTGCATTGCGCCACCGCGCTGCATTTCGTCATCGACGAGCTGCGCACGCAGGCGAAAACCCAGGCCCGCGCTTTGCACCACTGCCTGGTAGGGCATGGTGTTGCCGCCCATGAACAGTGATACGCCCACGATCCCTTCATGCCCGATCACGGCCAGCTCGGAACTGGCACCGTCTTCGGTCATGTACAACAGCGACACGATCGCCGTCGTGGGAAAGTAGACATAGCCCGGCGCACGCCCGGATTCGGACAGTACTTGGCCGCGGGTCAGGCGCACCGGTTCCAGATAGACCGACCAGCGGCTCCACTCGGACGCGGTTATCGCATGGAGCAATTCATTGCTGCGCGGATCGGCGTCGGCAGGGGGAATGGGGCGCATGGGACTCTCGTGACGGGTTGAAGTCCCCATCTTCCCCGTCGCCGCGCCCGCTCACCATCGGTCAAAGGCGGCTTCGGGTGTCGTCATCGTCCTACGCGCCCGCTATTGCTGCGCAGACGGCGCGGTTGCGTTTCGGCTCAATCAACCTCTGCCATTGCCGCTGGCAGCAGCCGGTTGTATTCGTTTTTCACGACCATGTAGCACTCGCAGGTGCGCTCTTGCAGCCCCTCCCGGTCGAGTATCGTGATGCGCCCGCGGCTGTAGCGAATCAGTCCAGCCTCCTGTAACTTGAGCGCACCTTCGGTAACCCCCTCGCGGCGCACGCCCAGCATGTTGGCGATCAGCTCCTGGGTCATCACCAGTTCATTGCCACGCAAGCGGTCCAGACTCAGCAGCAGCCAGCGGCACAGCTGCTTGTCGACCGAATGGTGGCGGTTGCAGACCGCGGTCTGGGCCATCTGCGTGATCAGTGCCTGCGTGAAGCGCAGCAACAGGTGCATCACCGCGTGCGAGCGACTGAATTCATCCTTGACGAACTGCGCCGGCACGCTGAAACCCTTGCCGGCACTTTGCACCACCGCGCGGCTCGGGGTGGACTCGCCGCCCATGAAAATCGAGATTCCCACCAGCCCCTCGAGCCCGACCACGGCAATTTCGGCCGACGCACCGTTTTCCATCACGTACAGCATCGAGACGATCGCGGTGGTCGGAAATACCAGCGACGTGATTGCGCCACCGGGCTCGTACAGCACATGGCCCAGCGGCAGTTCGACAACCTCGAGCGCGCCCTGCCAACGCAACCAGTCCGCTTTCGGCATGGCTGCCAAAAGCTTGTTGACGAGCGGGTCTCCCGTGGACAGTGTGTTGGATTTCATTGAATGGGCTTCTGGCTTGCTTGCCGCCGACCCGTCTATGTCGAGCCGGACGTAAGCAATACATCGATTCTAGGCGTGTGGCGGCAAAAGCTTGTTCGACAACGAACATTAGGTTCGGTGACGCACAAACATGGGCAGCTGCGGCCAGACGCGGCGATCGGCGCTTCGTCCGACAGACAACGCACGGAATTGTCCCTACGCTCCAAGAACAGTGCAGCACACTGCGCCCGGCGGCTACTGGTCGATCGCCGAGCGGCCACAACACCCTGACACCTGCATGCGCAGGTGCGCGTTCGAAAGATTGCCACATCATGCAAAAACCCATCACCCAACATGGTTGGAGCACCACGTCGTTTGGCGGCAGCACCGACACCTCGCCGATGGAACTCGACGCACTGGGCGAGCATCTCTCGGCCTGCCGCAGCCAGCAGGGTCGGTTCCTCGCGCTGCGCGGCGCGGCGCAGCGGCTGCATGTACATTCCTGCGCGCGTATCGTGACCTCGATGGTTGTCGCAGTGGCGCTGCTGATCGGGGTCGGCGCTCTGCTGCTGCACGGCGGGATTCTGTAATTGGCCGCTCGCGCCCATGTCGCAGATGTTGCCTAAGGCCTCACAGGCCCTGCGCGACATCCTTGATGGCGCACGCGGATCAGTTGCGCCTCCCATTCGCTCCGAAATATTCGGCCCGGAGCGTTTCGCGCAACACGGTCGCAGCCTGGGCGCAACGCACCGCACCAAGCTCGCGCACGACGGCTCCAGCAGTTTTTTTCCGCTCCTGCGCAGCAATATCGAGATTCTGCGCCAAGCCAACCGGTATATCGGGCTGCAGGCTGCAACCGGTTACGACACCAGCCCGGCCGCACAGTGGCTGCTCGACAACTTTCACCTGATCGAAGCCCAGCTGCACGAGGTGTACGAAGGGCTGCCACGCAGCTACTTTCGCACCCTGCCCGTCTTGCTGGATCCGCCGTTGGCAGGCCTGCCGCGGGTCTACGGCATCGCCTGGGCGTTTGTCGCGCATACCGACGGCGCGTTCGACGAAGACTTGCTGGTGCATTTCCTGCTCGCCTACCAGGAGGTGCGTCCGCTCGAACTGCGCGAAGTGTGGGCCTTGTCCACCACGCTGCGCGTGGTGCTGATCGAAAACCTGCGCCGATTGGCCGAGCGCGAGGCGCGCAACGAAGCCGCACGCGAAGCTGCCAACCTGTGCTGCGACCACATCGCCACCACGCCGGTGTCGGAGCTGGAGCAGTGGCGGGCGCGGCTTGCGCCACTGGGCGTTGCGCCGGCATTCCTGGGCCAGATGGCCAAGCGCCTGCAGGACCCGCACAGCGGACACGACGCGCTGCAACAAGCATGGCTGCTGCAGGCCGAGCCCGACCCGGCCGCGTTCTGGCGCCGTCAACCGTCCGAGCAGGCTGCCGACAACCTCAGTGTCGGCAACACCATGACCGCACTGCGGGCGATGGGCGATGCCGACTGGATCGACATCGTCGGGCGCAGCAGCGCTCTGATGCGCCTGATGTGCGGCGCCGAATCGTTCGAGGCAGAAGCCATCGTCACCCGGGACCAGTCGCTGCACGCGATCGAAGCGCTGGCACGGCGCAGCCGCCACAGCGAGATCGCCGTCGCCACCGCGCTGCTGGAGTTGATGCAGACCCATGATGGCGAGCGCGCCGTCGCCAGCCACTGGCTGTCGGGCCCTGGCCAAACCACCTTGCTGCATGCGCTGGGCCTGGAGGATCGGTTCGCCGCCGCAGCGCGCACACTACGCCAACATGGGATGCTGCCGGCCTATCTGGGTGTGCTGGGGCTTGCGACAGTGGGCCTGGTCGCATGGATGTTGCCGGCTGCATCGGCCGAACAGATGCAACCCGCTTGGCTGACCCTGATCGGCATCGTGCTGATGGCATTTCCGGCTTCGGAGACAGTGATCGCGCTGGTCAACCGGCTGATCAGCGAATCGGTGCAACCGCGACCTCTGCCACGCCTGGCGCTGGCGACCGGGATCACTCCAGAGCACCGGGTAATGGTGGTGATTCCGTCCATCTTTTCGAGTCCGCAGGGGGTCGCCAACCTTGCGCACCGCCTGGAATTGCATTACCTGGCCAATCCGGAGCCGCAAGCCCAGTTCGCGCTACTGGGCGACTGGCCGGACGCCGACCATGAGCAGGTGCAAGCCGATGCGGGCCTGCTCGAAGCGGCCAGCGCCCGTCTGCGCGCGCTCAATCAGCGCTATCCGCCACTACCGGGCATGGCGCCACGGTTTCTGGTGCTGCACCGCACGCGCCAGTTCAGTGCGACCGAACGGCGCTGGATCGGATGGGAGCGCAAACGGGGCAAGCTCGAACTGCTGGTGCATGCCCTGGCAACAGGCACCCGCGCGCCATTTCTGGACCTGGCGGAGTTATCGGACATCGCTGCGGACACGCGCTACGTCGTGACACTCGACAGCGATACCCAATTGCCGCCGGGCTGCCTGCGCAAGCTCGTTGGCGTCGCCGCCCATCCGCACAACCAGCCCCGGATCGACCCGACAACGGGCCGGGTCGTGCACGGCTACGGCATCCTGCAGCCGCAGATCGCCACGCCCTTGCCCAAACGCGCTGATTTCACGCTGTTCCACTGGTTGTTCGCCGGCCATTGCGGCATCGACCCCTACAGTGCGGCGTCATCCGAGGTCTACCAGGACCTGTTCGATGAGGGAAGCTTCAGCGGCAAGGGCTTGCTGCAGGTTCAGGCGATGCATGCCGTGTTGTCCGCACGCCTTCCGAGCGAACAGGTACTGAGCCACGATCTGCTGGAGGGTGCCATTGCGCGATGTGCCACGGTGAGCGACATCGCGCTGATCGAGGACGCACCGTTCCACGCCGACGTGGCACTGTCGCGCATCCACCGCTGGGTCCGCGGCGACTGGCAGCTGCTGCCGTTCGTGCTCACACGTTGGCATTGGAAGCTGGGCACCATCAACCGCTGGAAGATGTTCGACAACCTGCGCCGCTCGCTGGTTGCACCGATGTCGCTGGCGTTGCTGGTGCTGTCGCTGGGCGGCGCGATCATGCCGCCCTGGGAGGCGATCGCGCTGGTGCTGGCAGCTTTCGCGGCCGGGCCGCTGCTGGGCGCGATCGCTGCCTTTGCGCCCAGCCGCGACGACGTTGCCAAGCGGCACTTTTACCGCCAGGCGGCACTCGGCATGGCTCGCGTCGTCGGGGCAACCGTCTGGCAGTTCGCGCAATTGCTGCAACACGCCATCATGTCGGCGGACGCCGTCGGCCGGGCACTGTACCGCATGGCTGTGAGCCGGCGCCACCTGCTGCAATGGACCACTGCCGAGGCGGCGCAGGCGCGCGCCCAGACGGCCTTGCCAGCGCTGGCGCGCCTGCACTGGCACGCGCCGGCAACGGCGGCAGTGCTGCTGGCAGTCGTGCTTGCTTCGCCTGGCGCGTTCGCGTGGCTCGCCAGCGGCGTGCTGCTGATGTGGTCGGCGACAGCGCTGTGGACCTGGCTGGTCAGCCGGCCGCACGCTGCGCCGGACGATCTTGAACTGACAGCGCGCGAGCGCGACGACCTGCATGCCATCGCCCGCGACACCTGGGGCTACTTCGTTCGTTGCGTCAGTGCCCAGGACAACCACCTGCCACCGGACAACCTGCAGACAACGCCGCACGACATGCTGGCGCATCGCACCTCGCCCACCAACATCGGCCTGTACCTGCTCAGTGTGGCCTGTGCCCGCTCATTCGGCTGGATCGACACCGCGCAAATGCTCGAGCGACTGGACGCCACGCTCGACACGCTGGGGCGCCTGCAGCGCCACCGCGGCCATTTCCTGAACTGGTACGACACGCAGACCTGCGCACCGCTTGCGCCGCTGTACGTGTCCACCGTCGACAGCGGCAACCTCAGCGGCCACCTGCTGGCCGTGGCCCAGGCGTGCCTGGAGCTGGCCGCCACAGCGCGGCAGGGCGATATGGACAGCAACACCGATGCCCGTCGACTCGAATCCATGGCGCGCCAACTGGAGCAGCTCGCCTGGGCGCCGGAGTTCGGATTTCTATACCACGAGCGGCGCCACCTGCTGCATATCGGCTACCGGGTGCAGGAGGATGCGCCGGACGCCAATTTCTATGACCTGCTGGCGTCGGAGTGCCGCCTGGCCAGTCTGCTGGCGATCGCCAAGGGCGACGTGCCGGTGCGCCATTGGGCCGCGCTGGGCCGGCCGTTCTTTGCTGCGGGAGCGCTGGCCGGACTGCGTTCATGGTCGGGTTCGATGTTCGAGTACATGATGCCGACCCTGGTGTTGCAGGAGCCCTACGGCAGTGTCATGGATGGCGCATGCCGCGCGGCACTGCGCGAGCAGATCGCCTACGCCAGGGACCAGCGCGTGCCATGGGGCATGTCCGAATCGGCCTACGCGGCCAGCGACCACACGCTGGCATACCAGTATGCTGCACAAGGCGTTCCCGCGCTGGCACTGCGCCGCACTCCCATGGACGACCTGGTCATCGCACCGTACGCCAGCGCGCTGGCGGCGCAGTATGCACCCCGGCTCGCGCTGGCCAATTTCGACGCCCTGCAGTTGCTTGCACCGCGCACCGCCTGTGGTTTCATCGACGCGCTGGACTACACGCCTTCGCACCAGGGCGCGGGCGAGGTGTTCACGCCGGTGAATACTTTCATGGCACACCACCAGGGCATGAGCCTGGTGGCGCTGGCCAACGTGCTGCAGGACGGCGTTGCCCAGCGCTGGGGTATGTCCAACACCCGCATCGAGGCGGTGGCGTCGCTATTGCACGAACGCGCGCCACGCGAGGTTCCGCCGCTGCGCTACGCGCCACAACGCGACCGGCAGGCACACCGGCAACGCCGCCGCGAAGCGGGAGTGCCGCGCCTGTTGACGCCGGGCGACGCGGCGGTGGAGCCCAGCCATGTGTTGTCCAACGGTCGTCTCAGCGTCGTCCTTCGCCCCAATGGCGCTGGATGGACGCGGCTGGGCCAGACCGGCATCGGCCGCTGGCGCGACGATGCCCTGCGCGACATGCACGGCAATTTCATCTACCTGAGCAGTACCGAACCGGGACAAGCGGCACCGGCTCACGCTCTGGTATCCATCACCCGGCATCCGGCGCCGGATCCGCTGGCGCGCTACCAGTGCGTGTTCCATCCGGACCGTGTGTGTTTCGATACCCGCTGGACCCAGCTGCAGGCGCTGACGACGGTCTGGGTCAGCCCCGAGGACGACATCGAGTTCCGCCAGGTCGAATTGCACAACCTGGGCGAGCAAGCTATCGAGATCGAGCTGTTGTCGGCGTTCGAAGTCACGCTGGCCGATCCGCGTGCGGACGAATCACATCCCGCCTTCGGCAATCTGTTTGTCGGCTGCCAATGGCGACCCGCGCAGCAGGCGCTGGTATTCACCCGCACCCCGCGTCTGGCCACTGAGCAGGGCCTGCAGGCGGCGCACTTCCTGGCCGATTCCCAGGCCCAGGTGCTGGAGCTGCGGCTACAGACCGATCGCCAGCGCTGGCTGGGCCGCAACCACGCACCAGGCAAGCCGCAGGGGCTGGTCGACCTGCCGCCGCAGCCGGACGGCAAACCGTCGGGCAGCATCGAAATGAACACCGCACTGGACCCGGTCAGCGTGCTGGCGGTACGGGTGCGCATCGCAGCCGGCGGCAAGGCGCAGTTGACCTTCGCCACCGCCGCCAGCGCCGACGCAGGCACGCTGCACGCGATCATCGACAAATACCGGCAGGCGAGCCATGTGCAACGCGCCTCCCTGATGTCCGCCACACTGGCGGGCATCCGGATGCGCACGATGCGCATGACTGCCAGGAACCTGGCTGCGATCCAGGCCGTGACGACCGCGCTGCTGTTCGGCCTTGCCCGCGCGCTACCACTGTCCGCCGGCGCGCAGGTCGATACCGGTGCCGGTGCCGGTGCCAGCGACATGCGCCTGTTGTGGCGCCTGGGCATCTCGGGCGACAGGCCGATCGTGCTGGTCTGGGCAACGGTCGTCGAGGGGATGGGCGTGTTGCGCGTCGCCACCCAGGCGCTGCGCTGGTGGGCCTGGGGTGGCATTAGCTGCGACCTGGTCGTGGTCAATCTGGAGCCGGCTTCCTACTTGATGGACTTGCAACGCGAACTGACCGTGCTGCAGGAGCGCTACGCGGCGGACACCCAGGGACAAGCCGGCGCCGCACAGGCGCAATTGCATGTGTTGCGCACAGGCGATCTCAGCGCCGAGGAACAGGCCACCTTGCGCCGGCTGGCCCGGCTGCAATTGCATGCCGATGGGCGACCGTTCGCGCGCCAGACCGACCAGTGGCTGGCATGGCACCAACAGGCGACGGCGCAGCGCGACGCAACCGCTGCCACTCCGGTGGCAAGCCGCGCGCCGCAGGCATCGGTCCCGGCGCCAGGCAAGGGCGACTTCGACACGCGCTCGGGCGCGTTCCAGTTCGACGTGGGGGCAACGCAGCGTCCAGTGCGGCCCTGGATCAATGTGCTGGCCAATCCCGCCTTTGGCGCCCAGCTGTCCGAGACCGGCGGTGGCTACACCTGGGCCGCCAACAGCCGGCTGATGCAGCTCACCGGCTGGTCCAACGACCCGGTGGCGGACCCGCCCTCCGAATGGTTCCTGCTGCAAGACCGCAGGACGCGCCAGGCCTGGAGCGTGGCGCCCAGTGCCTGGGGCGCCGCGGGTGTGACCTACCAGGTGACCCATGATCAGGGCATCAGCACGATTGGCCATCGCCACGGCGATATCGCGGTCACGGTAGCGTGGTGCGTCGACCCGGTGACCTCTGCCAAGCAGGTCCGCCTGCAGCTGGTCAACCATGGCGCCAGCACCGCCCACCTGCGCCTGCTGGGCATCGCGGAGTGGATCATGGGCAGCCAGCGCGGCGATCGTCACAGCACCCACACTGCCAGCCACGCGACACCAGGCCGCATGACCCTGGTGTGCACCCAGACCGAGCGCTCGGCCAACTTTGGCGGAGCCACGGCCTACCTGTCGGTCGGGCTTGATGCCGGCGAACAGGCCGAATGGACCTGCGACCGGCGCGAATTGCTGGACAGCTTCGGAGCGCTGCAACTGCCGCAACGGCTGGGGCAGAGCGATGGCGCCGGTCTGGACCCCTGTGCCGCGCTGGCGCTGCGCATCCATATCAAGCCCGGAGAAACGACGCAACGGGTTTTCCTGCTGGGTTACGGCGCCGACCCGGCCGCTGCGCTGCGCGGCGCAGCGGCGGCCGGCGCTGTTGACGCCGACCGGCGCGAAGCATCGGTACGCGCAGCATGGGACAAGTTGCTGGGCGCCGTCCGCGTGTCGACACCCGACCCGCTGTTCGACGTGATGGTCAACCGCTGGCTGCTCTACCAGAACGTCGCGTGCCGCATGTGGGCCAAGGCCGGCTTCTACCAGGCCGGCGGAGCGACCGGTTTTCGCGACCAGTTGCAGGACGCCATGGCGATGACCTGGGCCGCGCCGCAGATGCTGCGCGAGCAGATCCTGGCCGCAGCCGCGCGCCAGTTCCCGCAAGGCGATGTGCAGCACTGGTGGCATGCGCCCGAAGGCGCGGGTGTGCGTACGCGTTTTTCGGACGATCTGCTATGGCTGCCTTTTGCCTGCCTGCGCTACCTGCAGGCCAGCGGCGAGCGCGCGCTGCTGGACCAGTTGGTGCCATTCATCGAAGGGGCCGCGATCGCGGACGGTGCCGAGGACGCCTACTACGTGCCCACGATCAGCGATCTGCAGGTGTCGGTGTTCGAGCATGCGGCGCGCGCGATCGACCACAGCCTGCGCGTGGGCGTGCATGGCTTGCCGCTGATGGGCAGCGGTGACTGGAACGACGGCATGAACCGGGTCGGCATCGAGGGCCGGGGCGAATCGGTCTGGCTGGCCTGGTTCCTGTGCACCGTGGTCGCCGGCTTTGCGCCGCTGGCCCGGGCGCGGGGTGAACTGGCGCGCGCCGACGCCTGGGAGACCGCGGCACGGGGTTGGCAGGCTGCTTTGCAGGGGCCGGCCTGGGACGGTAGTTGGTACCGCCGCGCATTTTTCGACGACGGACAGGTCTTGGGTTCGGCCGCCAACACCGAGGCGCGCATCGACCTGATTGCACAGGCGTGGGCGGTCTTGTCCGGCCAGGCCCCGCCGGAGCGTGCACGCCAGGCCATGGCCGCTGTCGAGGCGCACCTGCTGGATCCCGCGGCAGGGCTGATACGGCTGTTGCATCCGCCGCTGCAGCACCAGGTGCCCAGCGCCGGCTACATCCAGGCCTATCCGCCGGGGGTGCGCGAAAACGGCGGCCAGTACAGCCACGCCGGCGTATGGGCGCTGATGGCGCAGGCCGAACTCGGTTTGCGCGAGCCGCGCGATGCTGGTGCCGGTGACCAGGTCTGGCGCTATTTCCGCTGGCTGAATCCGGCCCACCGCGCCGCCGACCCGATACAGGGCGAGGCCTACGGGCTGGAACCCTATGTGATGGCCGGTGACGTCTACAGCCAGCCGCCGTATGTGGGGCGTGGCGGCTGGAGCTGGTACACCGGCTCAGCGGGATGGATGCACCGGGCCGCGATCGAGTCGATGTTCGGCCTGCATATGGAATCAGACACGCTGTTTTTCACACCGTGCCTGCCCTCGCATTGGCAACAGGTCGAGTGCACGCTCGATCGGGACGGGCGCAGCTTGCGATTCATCCTGTGGCGCGGCAGGCCGGATGAAGCGCTGGCAGCGGTAGCCAGCGCCGGCGCGACCTTGCTGCGCGTTGGCGAGAAGCTGGTCTGGACCGGCTTGCCGGACGCGGCATGCTTTGTCATCGCCTGGGGTGGGTCTGACGGGACTTGAGCCACCGGGCGGTTCCCAAGGTGAAACCGCAGAGCGCGGCACGCAGGCACGTGCAGCGAGCCCACCCAGCCGCCCGCGGGGGCGATGCGCCCAAAGATCGGGCGACCGCGTGGCGCTGCGATCAGTCGGTAAGGATGAATGTCACCTTCAAAATCACCTTGTACCCGGTAACCTTGCCCTCGTCGACGGTTACCTCCTGGTCCTTCACCCAGGCGCCCTTGACGTTTTTCAACGTCTTGTTGGCGCGTGCGACGCCCTGGTCGATGGCGTCCTGAAAACTGATCTTGCTGACACTGCTGATTTCGGTGATGCGTGCGACGGTCATGGCTTTTTTCCCTTCAAGTTGGATACCCCTGGTACGGGGATGTTGACTCGATCGCGCGGTGCGCGATGGAGCAAGGTGCAGTCTGGTCCGGTCCGGCTGTGCTGTCCGTGCGCTGGCGAACAAACCGGGCGGGTCCAGCGCTGGCGACACGCCGTCGGTTCGATTGCGCATCGACGGGGAGCCGCGCGGCATCCACCGTCGAACGCAAGACCTCGATGGCGCACGGCCAGGGCGCGCAATCGCACAGACAAGTGCGCAGATGGCCTCAAACTCGGGGCGGCAGGCAGGACCCGGCACTTTTCGAAACAGCTGCCTGCCCCACCATTGCGGGAGAACACCTGATGCTGAAACCAGACGCCATCGCGCGCCAGTTACTGGGCGCCGACTATGACTCGCTGGACGAACACACACGCAACGTAACGCGCCATATTGCGAGTCGTACGCGGATTACGCAGCACCCGCGCATCGCACATGGCACCGGCGACAGCGCCGGGCAGCGTGCAGCCGACGCGGTTGCGCGCTTCGGTGGCTCGTGGACCTTCATCGGCTTGTTCGTGCTGGTTCTGCTGGCCTGGGTTGGCTTCAACACCGCGATGCTGACCGGGCGAACCCAGGCCTTCGACCCGTATCCCTACATACTGCTCAATCTCGTTTTGTCGATGCTTGCCGCCATCCAGGCGCCCATCATCCTGATGTCCAACAACCGGCAGTCCGAAAAGGATCGCCGGCGCGCGGAACACGACTACGAGATAAACCTCAAGGCCGAACTGGAGATCATGTTGCTGCACGAAAAATTCGATCAACTGCGCCAGCAGCAGTGGACGGAAATGCTGGCGATGCAGCACCAGCAGATGGATCAGCTGGCCGAACTACTCGGCAATGCGAAGTCGACCGGGCAAACGCCGGATCGGCGTGAGTCCGTCCCATCGGCAGATCGGCCGGCCACTGGCTTGTAGAAGCCAGGCGCCCCATCCGCATGGCCCCGGACCTGCGGGCCGTCGGGGCGATTACAGCCTAAGGGCAACGGGCGGCCATTGGCGAGAACGCCAGCGCGTCGGTCTGCCTGCGCGCCGTTGCTGGCGGGATTCACGACCCGGGAACCACGACCACGCTCTTGCG
>JBBKVW010000314.1:0-19015 GCA_037968655.1 Burkholderiaceae bacterium | reverse complement strand
TCACGCGCGCTGACGTCGACCAGTTCGCGTCCGACTCCTTCGCCAAGGCGGTGGCCGCACAGGCCAGCGGATTCCTGGCCGGCGAGATTGTCCCGGTGGTCACGGAAAAGTTTGAACTTAAGGGCTACAAGACCCGCGGCGTCCGGCTGCAGGGCAAGGTCACTGAGGTTTCAGTCGACACCCACCCGCGCATCTCCCCGGCGGAGGTGCTGGCCAGGCTCAGGCCGGTCTTCGAAGGCGGCGTGCAAACTGGTGGCAACAGCGCAGCCCTGGTCGATGCAGCCGCCGCCTGCGTGGTCACCTCCGGCGCGTACGCCAAGGTCCAACACAAGACGCCACTGGCCCGCGTCGTCGCCGCAGCGGCCGTTGGCGTGCCGCCCGAGATCATGGGCATCGGGCCGGCGCCGGCGATCCGCCTGCTGCTCGAGCGCACTGGGCTGCAGCTGTCGGACATCGGCCGCTTCGAGATCAACGAAGCGCAGGGCGCCCAGACCCTGGCCGTGGGCCGCGAGCTAGGGCTGGACCTGTCCAGGCTCAACGTCAATGGCGGCGCCATCGCGCTGGGCCATCCGCTGGCCTGCACCGGCGTGCGACTGACGATCACGCTGGCGCGCGAACTGCAGCGCTCGGCGTTGCGCTATGGCATCGCCAGCGCCTGTGTCGGCGGCGGCCAGGGCATCGCCCTGCTGCTCGAGAACCCGCTGGCAGTGAACTGAGCCACAAAAAGGGAAATCGACATGAACATGCAAATCGTGCAGAACGACCACGCCAACGGCCAGACCATAAGGCTGGACGGCGC
Organism: Burkholderiaceae bacterium; assembly: GCA_037968655.1. GTDB lineage: Bacteria > Pseudomonadota > Gammaproteobacteria > Burkholderiales > Burkholderiaceae_C > CAISIP01. The sequence goes on along the minus strand of JBBKVW010000314.1, from coordinate 18,216 downwards.
ATTGCAGATGACACCACGATGACGGCCGTGCCGAAAACCGTCGTATACGAGGTCGACGTGATGTTCGGTGACTGCGATCCCGCAGGCATCGTGTTCTTCCCGAATTTCTCCAAATGGATGGACGCCTCGTCGCTGAATTTCTTTGTTCAGTGTGGCGTATTGCCCTGGCGCGAACTGGTCAAGACGCGCGGCATCATCGGCACCCCGCTGCTCGAGATCCACACCCGCTTCATGCGCCCGGCCACCTACGGCGAGCGCCTGCAGATCCACACCAGCGTGCAGGAATGGCGCGCCAAGGTCTTCATCCACCAGCATGTCGTCAAACGCGGCGACACGGTGCTGTGCGAAGGCCAGGAAACACGCGCTTTTTGCATCAAGCACCCGGACGACCCCGAACGCATCAAGGCGATCGCGATACCCGAAGACATCCGCGCCTTGTGCAGTTGAGTCCTGCACTACGACCTCGTCATTTCCCGCTTCTCGCCCCTGTCATTCAAGCACCCTACCAGGAAGACGCACATGCCACGTACCCACGCCGCCTCCCGACCCGAGCCAACGGCGCGTGCGCAAGATGGGGAGATTCCCGGGCTACCGGAAGTGACAGCAGTCGACCAGGTGGACACAAGCTACCTGCAATCGCTGCTTGGCTATAACGCGCGCCGCGCAGCACTGGCCATCATCGAGCGCTTTCTGGTGCGCATGGCGGAGTTCAAGCTGCGCCCGGTGGAGTTCTCGGTGATGTCGGTGATCCACCACAATCCCGGCGTCACCTCGCGCCAACTCTGCGCGGCCCTGAACCTGTTGCCGCCCAATCTGGTCGGCCTGATCCAGTCGCTGGAAGCGCGCGGCATGCTGGTTCGACAGGCCCATCCGCGCGATGGACGTGCTGTCGGCCTGCATCCAACACCGCAGGGACGAGCGCTGATGCTGCAGGCCGAGCAGGCAGCTCTGGAGGTCGAGGGCGCCAAGCAACTCGGACTTACGCCGGCGCAGCAAAAAACCTTGCTGCAGTTGCTGCAAAAGGTCTATCTCTGACGGTATTCGCGGGCGACGGCAGCTGCCCGATGTTCTGCGCGCAAGAAAGGCACTGCGGCACGGCCCGATCGGACACGCACCCGTGTGCACATGCGACTGCAGCGTAGCGTCTTCCAAACCGACTGCGTCAACCCCATCGACGGCATCACCCGAATCACCGTCAGGACGCGTGGCATTTGGACGCGCCAGGCCAGCACAGCCAGCAGCGTCAGCAAAACACACACGCCTGTCCCCGCGTCGGCAAATGCATCGTTTGTCCCGCCAGCATGGAAATCGCGTGGCGCTGGTGACAAAAGGCACACATCGCGCTAAACTCCACTAATGAAGCCGTTTCGCTGGGGGACCGAGAAAAATGACCAGCTGATGCTCAACCGAGGAATCTGTTTCGAGCAGATGGTTGTTGCCATCGAGGCCGGGGGCTTGCTGGATATTCTTGCCCACCCAAACCCGGGCAAGTACCCGAGTCAGAAGGTCCTGGTCGTGGCCTGCGATGGATATGCGTACTTGCTGCCGTTCGTGGAGCAACATGACCATTATTTTCTCAAGACAGTCATCCCGAGCCGCAAGGCAACGCGCGACTATTTGAACGAAGGTGAAGACGATGCCCAAGATTGATCCATATGAAAGCGAACTGCTGGCAGCCTACGACAAAGGCGCGCTCAAGTCCGTTGCAACCAAGACACTGCTTGCGAAGGTCAAGGCAGCTGCTCGCGCCACAGCGATCAAGGATCGGCGCGTCAATATTCGCCTTTCTTCTGGCGATCTTCAAGACATCCAGGTCAAGGCGCTACAGGAGGGACTCCCTTACCAGACCCTGATCGCGAGCGTGCTCCACAAGTACGTCACGGGCAGGCTTGCAGAGCGCGAGGGACAACCGGAGGCATCCGCACCGTCGCCAAGATTGGCTCCTCGTCGCGCAAGCAAAGCCGAGGCCTGAGCATTTCGCAAAAATTACGCGGGCGGAGCACGATCCGAAGTAGCGCATCGCGGGCACAATCGAAAAATTCGAAACGCGAAACCAAACGCGTCAACGAAGCCTCGCTATCGAACTAAGGCCCCGCAATGAATTGGACAGAGATGTTTGGGTACCTTGGTGCCATCTTCACCTTGACCACCTTTTCGATGAAGACAATGATCCGCCTTCGCATGGTGGGTATCGTCGCCAATTTTGTCTTTATTACCTACGGTGTACTGGGACACGTCTACCCGGTGCTTCTCCTGCATCTGACGCTGTTGCCACTCAACCTGTTTCGATTGCAGCAACTTCAAAGGCTGACCGGCCAGATCAGATCTGCCACGGCGGGTGGAACTTCAATGGAATGGCTCAAGCCCTTCTCACACTCCAGGAAGTATCGAACCGGTGAGGTGCTTTTCAGGCTGGGCGATCATGCCGGGGAGATCCTGTTCGTGCTGAGCGGGACGTTCCGAGCCGTTGAAGCCAACGTCCCACTCGAGAAAGGCGGGGTCATCGGCGAGCTCGGCCTCGTCGCGAAAGACCACAAGAGGACGCAGACTGTCGTCTGCGAGCAAGACGGGGTTGTGCTGCTGCTCACCTATGACGAGGCACGCCAGATGTACTTCCAGAACCCGAGTTTTGGCTTCTTTCTCCTGGAACTGGTGGCTGAACGATTGATGCGCGATGCAAGCCGTGGCAGCACGCCCAAAGGTCAACAAGCTATTGCAGATCCGGTTGCAAGTGCGCCGGTCGCAGCCTGACTATTGCCATACGGATTGCGCCTCCAATCGGCAATCCGCTGCGCGACAGACTTGGCCGTTGGGCAAGCGGCCAGCGCAGCTGCTGCAAGCTCAATGTGCGACAGCCGCCTCCTGCCCCAAGCCCAGCCGCGCCAGCGTATCGGCAGTCGGCACCCCGTCGACCGTCCAGCCACGCAACTGGTAATACTCCGGCAGCATCTCGGGAATACGCGCAACCAGCCCCTTGGCGGTACCGCTTGGGGCGGGCTCGGTCAGCAGGCGCTTGGGCAGGGTGTCGTCCTTGATCGTCAATCCCGCAGCCAGGTTGAACTGGCGCTCCAGATTCCAGATGCGCTCGCCGGTCTCGCGCATGCGCGCTGGCGTCCAGCCACCCCCGACTGCCGCGTCGATCTGGCTGGCATAGAGCTCTTCGGTCACGCCGGAGTGGCTGGTAAATGAGCACAGGCCGGTCGAGTCGATTGCCGCGATGAAGTCCTGCGACTCCTTGACCACCTTGGCCTTGCCTGCTATTTCGGTCGAGCCGAAATCGTGTCCGTAGGGGTTGGCACGCAGATGGCAGGCGCCTCGGTTGCTGGTGGCATAGGCCAGGCCCATGCCCTGCATGCCGCGTCCGTCGTAGGCGGCAAACTCCTGGCCCTTGACGGCCATCGACAGCTCGGGGCGGCCGTATTTCTCGCACAGCAATTTGGATCCCAGTGCAATGTCGCGACCGAAGCCTTCACCCTTGCCGGCCATCTCGGCCAGTTGGCACATCGCCCTGGCGTCGCCGAACTTCAAGGAAATGCCACCGGTCTCCTTTTCGGAGATGACGCCCAGCTCGAACATCTCCATCGCCGCGGCGATCGAGCCACCGAGCGAGATCGGGTCCATGCCGTACTCGTTGCACAGGAAGCCGGCGAAGGTGGCCGCGTCCATGTCGTCGACGCCAACCGAGGCGCCCAGTGCATACGCGGTTTCGTATTCCAGGCCACCCGAGGCGCCATGGTATTCGGGCCGGTCCTTGACGCTGAAGTGGGTCGGGTCGATGTGGCAGATGCGCCCGCAGCCGATGGTGCAGGCAAAGCAGGCGCCGTTGCGGATCAGGTTGGTGTGGCCGTTCTTGTTCGGTTTGCCCATGAAGCTGGCGTTCATCTTGAGCAGGCCTTCGAACTGCACCTCGCGGTTGTTGCGGGTGGGCAAGGCACCGAAGGTGCCGGTCACGTCCATCATCGGTATCGTGCCAAAACGCGTCAGCGACTTGCGCCCTTCGTTGTTGGCCAGCGCCTTGCTGGCTGCCTGCACCGCCGTCATGAAGGCCTTGGGGTTGACCGGCGTCACGCCGACCGTGCCGCGCACGGCGATCGCCTTGAGGTTCTTGGAGCCCATCACCGTGCCCACGCCCGAGCGCCCCGCAGCGCGGTGCATGTCGTTGACGATGCAGGCATAACGGCAACCCGATTCGCCGGCCGGCCCGATCGACGCGACGCGGATCAGCGGGTCCTTGTGCGCGGCCTTGATCGCCGGCTCGGTATGCCAGACCGTCTTGCCCCACAAGTGCGCCGCATCGACCAGTTCGGCCTTGCCGTCCTCGATATAGAGGTAGACCGGCTTGGGCGAACGCCCCTGCAGGATCACCATGTCCCAGCCAGCCTGCTTGAGTTCGCCGCCGAACTGGCCGCCCGAGTTGGAGCAGGCGATGGCGCCGGTCAGCGCGCCCTTGGTCACGGCCGACCAGCGCCCGCCAGTGGCGGCCATGGTGCCGGTCAGCGGACCGGTCGCGATGATCAGCTTGTTGTCGGGCGATAGCGCATCGATGGCCGGGTCGATCTCCTCCATCAGGTATTTGGTAGCCAGCCCGCGCTGGCCCAGATACTGCTGCGCCCATTCCTTGTTCAACGGCTCGGACACGCAGGTTCCCGCGCTCAGATCAACCCTCAGCACTTTGTGATGCCAGCCCATGATGTAATCCTCCAGTGGAAAGGCGCCCTGCCCTGGCCAATGCGGCGAGCAACACGCGGGAATCGTGTCAGTCTAATCCAAGGCGGCCGAATCGGCGTCGGCTGGCTGTTGCCCGTCGATGTAATACCAGCGTCCGTCCTCGCGCAGGAAGCGGCTGATCTCGTGCATGCGTTGCGCCCCGCGCGCGTCGCGGCAACGCGCGACGAACTCGACCACGCCCGCATCGCCGCGCATTTCGCTGTGGCGCACTTCCAGGCCGAGCCACTTGACCGGGAACAGCTCCAGTTCGCCCGGCGACGTCGACCCATGCCAGGTCGCAAGCAAGTAGTCTGTGTGACCGCGCGCATAGGCGCTGTAGCGCGAGCGCATCAGGGCCTCGGGCGTTGGCGCATGCTCACCCTGTTCCATGCCGGCGTGCCAGTGGCCACAGCAAGCGGCGTAACTCATGTCCGCGCCACATGGGCACGGCAGACGGGCATCGGCGGGATTGCGTTTCATGGGGAAGATGGTAGCGAGCGTACCGGCGTATCAGGCGCATGGCATTTCATGTGATGATCGACATCTCTTTGCAATCACCAAGACAGTCCAATGGCATCTCCCCACGACAACCTGAGCATGGCGCTTTTCTGCGATTTCGAGAACGTGGCGCTTGGCGTGCGCGACCTGGGCCATGAGAAATTCGACATCAAGCCCATACTCGAGCGCCTGCTGCTCAAGGGCAGCATCGTCGTCAAGAAGGCCTATTGCGACTGGGACCGCTACAAGGGCTTCAAAGCCACCATGCACGAGGCCAACTTCGAGCTGATCGAGATTCCGCATGTGCGCCAGTCCGGCAAGAATTCGGCCGACATACGCCTGGTGGTGGACGCGCTGGACCTGTGCTACACCAAGTCGCATGTCAACACCTTTGTCATCATCAGCGGCGACTCGGACTTTTCGCCGCTGGTCTCCAAGCTGCGCGAGAACGCCAAGCAGGTGATCGGCGTCGGCGTGCGCCAGTCGACCTCGGACCTGTTGGTCGCCAACTGCGATGAGTTCATCTTCTATGACGACCTGGTGCGCGAAAGCCAGCGCAGTCAGGCGCGGCGCGAGCGTCCGGAATCGCAGGCGCCCACACGCCGCACGCCGGCGGAGGAAAAGCGCCGCAAGGACGAGCTCGATACGCGCCGGCAGGCCGGCATCGAGCTGGCGGTGCAGACCTTTGACGCCCTGATGTACGAACGCGGCGACAGCGGCAAGATCTGGGCCTCGGTGCTCAAGGAAGCGATCAAGCGGCGCAAGCCCGACTTCAGCGAAGGCAACTACGGCTTTCGCGCCTTTGGCAACTTGCTGGAAGAAGCGCAGGCGCGCGGTCTGCTGGAATTCGGCCGTGACGACAAGTCAGGGGCCTATGTGTTTCGCAGCGGGGCGGGTCCATCGGCAGAGCGGGCCGCGATGCCGGCGCAGGACAGCGAGCGGGATGCGCAAACCGCCACAGTCGCAGAGGAGGCGGCACCGCGTGCGCCGCGCCGTCGCGGTGGTCGTGGCCGAGCCGCCAAACCGGAACAACAGGATGCGCAGCTCTCAGAGGCCGCTTTCACGCCTGCCGCTGCTACCGACGTTGCAGCCTCGGCTGCTGAAGCAGCAACGGATGGCGAGGTGTCCGCAGACCCTGCTGGCACGACAGCCCGAAAGACCAGCGGCCGCAGTCGGCGCCCGCGCAAGAGCGCCTCCAAACCTGATTCGACCTGAAGCGGGAGGCGCTAGGGCAGTTTGGGCGGCTCGGACGCAACCACCCGGCGCACCTGCAGCTCGGCCAGCGCGGCATACAAAGGCGCACTGACCAGCCGCGACAGGCCACTGGCCAGCAAGGCGCTGGCCATCAGGCTCAGTACCAGGCCATGGCCGTCGATCATCTCCATCACAATGATGAAGGAGGTCATCGGCGCCTGGGTCACGGCAGCGAGGAAGCCCGCCATGCCCAGCGCAATCAGCGTGGTCGAGGAAATACCCAGTGTGAGCTGCGCCACGTCATTGCCGATGCCGCCGCCAATGGCCAGGGCCGGCGCGAAGATGCCGCCTGGCACGCCAGCCCAGGTAGTGATCCAGGTGGCAGCAAACTTGAGCACCACGAACAGGCCCGGATCCTCGCTGGCGCCGTCCAGCAATGCCCGCGTGTGCAGATAGCCGCTGCCGAAGGTCGCGCCCTGGCTGGCCACACCCATCACGGCGATCAGCAAGCCGCAGATCGCAGCAAATCGAACCGGATAGTGCAGCCGCTTGCGGGTGAACCAGTCACCCGACTGGCCCGACAGCGACACCACCAGCAGGCGTGAAAACAAGCCGCCGGCGAGGCCGCAAGCGACGGTGACCAGCAGGCCCGGCCATAGCATGTGCAGATCCAGCTTTTCGACCTGGATCACGCCGACAACGCCAAAATAGTTGGTGTTGCCATAGATCGATACCGACATCAGGCCGCCCAGCACGATGGCCGCCATGATCAGGCCATTGCTGCGCTGCTCGGGTCGGCGCGACAGTTCCTCGATTGCAAACATCACGCCGCCAAGCGGCGTGTTGAACGCAGCCGCAATACCGGCAGCACCGCCGGCGATCAACAGGGAGTGGTCGGATACAACGCCGCGCGTCGGCAACCAGCGCCGGCAGCTGTGCAGGATGCCGGCGCCGATCTGAACCGAGGGCCCTTCGCGACCGAGCGACAGACCGGCCAGCATGCCAAGACTGGTCAGCACCATCTTGGAAATAGTCAAACGGAGCGAGACGAAGAAGTGCCGCAGCGGCGGCGTGACTTCAGGCTCCAGGGCCGCCATCACCTGCGGAATGCCCGAGCCCGCCGCGCCCGGTGCAAAACGCCGGGTCAACCAGACGATGGCCGCAGTGACCAGCGGCGTCCACAGCAGCGGTGCCCACCAGGTCTGTTGCTGCACCGCATGAAAATGCTCGAAGGCAAACTCGCTCATCCACGTGAATGCCACCACGGTCAGGCCGGCAAGGCTGGCAAAGGCCAGCACGACGATGCGCGTCGTCCACAGACGCCAGTCGTACAACTCTCCCTGCAGCGACGAAATGAAGTGGGGATGCTGTTTCATGCAGGTAATAGGACCAATACGCCATCTGGACGCGAAACGACTGTACCCCATGTAACTACCGAGGCAACGACGCGCTGGCGGCATTTCGGCCACTGCAAGCAGGCGACACAATCGGGGACAATGCAAAAGACCAGCAGCGCCGCCCTGGCCCTGCAAGTTCACTGAAATAGCGTCGCGTGAATCCTGCACCCCAACCCACCAACGCGCCCCACCGGGCAGTCGAGTTGCTGCGCCAGCGCATGCCCGGGTTCCAGCCTCGCGTTGCGCTGGTCCTGGGTTCCGGCCTGGGCGCGCTGGCTGACCAGATCAGCGAGGCAGTCGTGATTCCCTACGGCGAGTTGCCCGGCTTTCCGGTATCTACCGTGCAAGGACATGCCGGCGAACTGGTGTGCGGCAAGCTCGGTGGCATGCCGGTGCTGTGCATGAAAGGCCGCGCCCACCTGTACGAGGGCAAGGGCGCCGATGTGATGACGTCGGCAATCCGCAGCTTCAAGCTGATCGGCTGCGAAGCCCTGCTGCTGACCTGCGCCGCCGGTTCGCTGCGCTCCGAATTCGGCCCCGGCAGCCTGGTGGCACTCAGCGACCATATCAATCTGCTGCCGGGCAATCCGCTGATCGGCCCCAACGATGATCGCTTCGGACCGCGCTTCATGAGCATGGCCAATGCCTATGACCCAGCCTTGCGCACACTGTTGCGCCAATCGGCTGAAGCCTTGGGCATTGCCTGGCAAGAGGGCGTCTACCTGGCTACCAGTGGCCCCAGTTTCGAGACGACGGCCGAGATCCGCATGATGCGCACGCTGGGTGCCGACCTGGTCGGCATGTCCACGGTGCCCGAAGTCATCAGCGCCCGGCACTGCGGCTTGAACGTGCTGGCGATTGCGACCGTGACCAACCTGGCCGAGGGCATGTCGGACGTGCCGCTGTCGCATGAGCAGACCTTGCACCATGCGGCCATCGGAGCCAAGGATCTGGCGCGCCTGATTCCGGCCTTGCTGCAGCGCATGGCGAAGGCGCCCTGAACGGCCATGGAACGTGAAAACCCCCTGTTGAATCGGATCACATGAACGACATTGCCCGCAACGCCGGCCATCCGCTGGACCTGGCACTGATCGAATCGGTGCGCGTGAACCAGAACGCGGTGGCGCGGCGTGTCCAGTCGCTGAACGCGCGCCGTTCCCAGAAAAAGGAATTCCAGGCTGCCTGGCTGGTGCGCGCGGTTCAGTGCATGGACCTGACAACGCTGTCGGGCGACGACACACCCGGGCGGGTGCAGCGCCTGTGCGCCAAGGCCCGCCAGCCGTTGCGCGCGGACTTGCTGGCCGCGCTGGGCCTGGAGACGCTGCACACCGGCGCCGTCTGCGTGTACCACGAGATGATCGCGCCCGCACTGCATTTCCTGCGGGGCCATGACATACCGGTGGCGGCTGTTTCGACCGGTTTTCCGGCCGGGCTGTCGCCGCTGGAAACCCGGCTGCGCGAAATCGAACTGTCGGTGGCGGCCGGCGCGCGCGAGATCGACATCGTGATCAGCCGGCGCCATGTGCTGACGCGCGACTGGGCTGCCCTGTACGCCGAGATGCAGGCCTACCGCGCCGCCTGCGGCGACGCGCATGTCAAGGCGATCCTGGCCACGGGCGACCTGCAGACGCTGGACAACGTGGCCCGCGCGTCCTGGGTCTGCATGATGGCCGGCGCCGATTTCATCAAGACGTCCACCGGCAAGGAAGGCGTGAACGCCACGCTGGAGGTGTCGCTGGTGATGGTGCGGGCGATCCGCGACTACCGCACGCTGACCGGATTTCAGATCGGCTACAAGCCCGCGGGTGGTATCTCCAGTGCCAAGTCCGCGCTGCAGTACCTGACGCTGATGAAGGAGGAACTGGGCGATGACTGGCTGCAGCCGGCGCTGTTTCGCTTTGGCGCCTCCAGCCTGCTGACCGACGTCGAACGCCAACTAGAGCATTTCGTCACCGGCCGCTATTCCGCCGTGCACCGGCACGCCATGCCCTGAGCGGCCCACATTTCGCGCACCACACCATGCCTTCCATTCCCGACCTGCTCACCAAACTGGATTACGGCCCTTCGCCGGAGTCGCCCGATACCGCGCTGGCCTGGCTGGCAGAGCGCAAACGCAGCTTTGGCCATTACATCGACAGCAACTGGACGCCGGCGCGCGAACAATTCGAGACCCGCAACCCGGCCAATGGAAAGCTGTTGGCCAAGGTCGGCCAGGCCGGCAAGAAGGAAGTGGATGCCGCAGTGGCCGCTGCAAGCGCCGCGCTCGGACCGTGGCAAGAGCTGGGCGGCCATGGTCGTGCCCGCCATCTGTACGCACTGGCGCGGGCCTTGCAAAAGCACAGCCGTCTGTTTGCCGTGCTGGAGTGTCTGGACAACGGCAAGCCGATTCGCGAAACCCGCGACATCGATGTGCCATTGGCGATTCGCCACTTCTACCACCACGCCGGCTGGGCCCAGCTACTCGACACCGAACTGGCAGCGTACCGCGCCATTGGTGTCGTGGGCCAGATCGTGCCCTGGAATTTCCCGCTGCTGATGCTGGCCTGGAAAGTGGCGCCGGCACTGGCCTGCGGCAACACGGTGGTGTTCAAGCCGGCCGAGTTCACACCCTTGAGCGCGATGCTGTTCGCCCAGGTCTGCGGCGAAGTGGGCCTGCCTGCCGGCGTGGTCAACATCGTCACCGGCGACGGGCGCACTGGCAAGGAAATCGTAGGCCACCCGGGCATTGGCAAGATTGCCTTCACCGGTTCGACCGAAGTCGGGCGCCAGATTCGCGAGGCCACCGCCGGCAGCGGCAAGAAGATCAGCCTGGAGCTGGGCGGCAAGTCGCCCAACATCGTGTTTGCCGATGCCGATCTGGACAGCGCCGTCGAAGGCGTGGTGGACAGCATCTGGTTCAACCAGGGCCAGGTCTGCTGCGCCGGCTCGCGCCTGCTGGTGCAGGAAGGGGTGCACGAGCGCTTCCTGGAAAAACTGCGCCAGCGCATGAAGACGATCCGGGTCGGCGACCCGCTGGACAAATCGACCGACATGGGCGCCCTGATCGACGCGAGTCAGCACCGGCGGGTTGCACGCTATGTCGCGCTGGCGCGGGACGATGGCGCCACCGTATGGCAAAGTGACGCCGCCCTGCCCGCGATCGGCTGCTTCTACCCGCCCACACTGATATCCGACGTCGGCACCGCCAGCGCTGTGGTGCAGGAGGAGATCTTCGGCCCGGTGCTGGTGGCAATGCCGTTTCGCACGCCGGCCGAGGCGGTGGACCTGGCCAACAACACGGTGATCGGTCTGGCTGCCAGCGTGTGGAGCGAGTCGATCAGCCTGGCGCTGGACGTGGCGCCCCGGCTCAAGGCCGGCGTGGTCTGGATCAACACCGCCAACCAGTTCGATGCCAGTTGCGGCTTTGGCGGCTACCGCGAATCGGGCTTTGGCCGCGAGGGTGGGCGCGAAGGCCTGCGGGAGTATCTGGTGGCGCGCGACGACGACGCCCGGCCGGCAAAACCCAGGCCGGCAAAGGCCGGCCGACTGGTTGCGTCAAGCCCCGACATCGACCGCACCGCCAAGCTCTATATCGGCGGCAAACAGGTACGCCCGGACGGCGGCTACAGCCGCACGCTGACGCTGGGCGGGCGCGCTGTCGCCGTGTTGCCTGAGGGCAACCGCAAGGACATCCGCAATGCGGTCGAGGCGGCGCGCAAAGCCACTGGCTGGGAACGCAGCCCGGCGCACGGACGCGCGCAGGTGCTGTTCTTCCTGGCCGAGAACCTGCAGGCGCAGCGCGAGCGCTTCGTCCAAACCCTGTCGCTGGTGCACAGCGCTCAGCAGGCAGCATTGGAATTCGATGCCGCCATCGAGACGCTGTTCTATTACGCCGCCTGGGCCGACAAGTTCGACGGCCAGGTGCACCAGCCGCCGATGCACGGCATCGTCACCGCGCTGAACGAGCCCCTGGGCGTGATCGGCATCGTGTGTCCACAAGAGGCGCCACTACTGGGCCTGTTGGCACTGGTTGCGCCGGCCATCGCACTGGGCAACCGGGTTGTCGTATTGCCCTCGACCGCGCTGCCGCTGATTGCCACTGATCTGTACCAGGTGCTGGACACCTCCGACCTGCCCGACGGCGTGGTGAATATCGTCACGGATCCGGAACGCAGCCTGGCAGCGGTGCTGGCAGCGCATGCCGATGTCGATGCGCTATGGCGCCACGATGGCGACGCCGCTGGCTGCGCGCAAGTGGAAAAACTCTCCAGTGGCAACCTCAAGCGCACCTGGGTCGGCGGCAGCCGCGGCCGCGACTGGCACAAGCCCGGCCAGGGCCGCAGTCTCGAATTCCTGCGCCAGGCCAGCCAGGTGAAAAATGTCTGGGTGCCCTACGGCGTTTAGGAAAAGCTCCGGCCAGACTCAGGCCCGGGCCTCGGCCAGGGTTTTGTAGGCCTTTTCGAAGTTGACCGTCACCTTGATCTTTTCAGGGTTGATCGGCGAGCGCACTGCATAGCGCGGGTCGCGTACGTCGCGGTACAGGTAGACCGGCAAGGGCATGCCGCCGGCGCTGACAATGCTGATCACATGGGCGTCATGCGCGCGCTGCCCGCGTGCCACCACGACGGCGCGTTCGCCATTGACCAGTTGCACATAGGTTCCCGGCGGAAAGAAGCCGACGGCGGTGGCCACAGCCGAGGCCAGCAGTGGCGCCTCACCGGATGCGTCCAGCACCATGGAGCGCGCCGCGCCCATCGGCGACATGGCCAGACGCGTCTTGCGCGCGGCCATCTTCGCGACAAATATGTCGGCAACACGCAGCAGATGGCGCTGTTGCAGGTTGGCTTTGACGCTTTCGACTGAATCGGGTTCATGGTGCCAGCGCACGATGTCCAGCGTGTCGGCATCCTGCAGGCCCATGCCGCGCAGTATTTCCACACTGTGCCGAGGGTGGTCACGGATCAGCATGCGCTGCGGCTCGGTGGGGACAGAGTTCTGGATTGACAGCCCATCCTGGGTCCGCGCCATGCCGATATTCATGAACATGGCCGAGCGGAACAGGGAAACGCGCTGGGACGCCGTCATGCCGACCTTGAGCGCGGTGAGTTCACAGACCACCGCCGACAACATCGCATGGGTGGCGCAATAGCCCATGCCTGAATCGGCCAGCGCCTGAAACAGCACAAACAGGCATTCGTCCGGCTCGCGTTCCAGCAACTCGCTTGCCCTTTGACGCAGCGCCTCGATGCGCTCGTACGGGTTGATCGCTGTCTTTGGCTGGTACATGAGGTGCTGCAGCTTGTCACGCAGCACCAGCAGGCCGCCAACGAGATCGTCTTCGACGTCAAGATAGTCGGTGTCGGGAATCTCGCCCGGCATGGTCAGGCGCGCCACTTCGTCGGCACTGCTGCCCTCGCGCAGCATGGTGTGCAGCCGGCGCTCGTATCCACGCGTCCAGGCCAGGGCGTCGCCCTCGGTCATGCCCGCGCCGTGGGCAGTCAGCATCTGCCGGTGTTGCTCCGATTGCAGGCTATGGCCGCGGCGCAGCAGCAACTTGCCATTGCTGTCCCACAGGTCGACCGGAATGGTCTTTCCGATTTCGAGCAGGTCGATGGGAACCGGTACGTACTGCATCAAAAAAATGATCCGCTGACCTCGGCCTTTGGAAGATTGGATATTGGGCTCGGCAAACGGCCCGCCGGCTTCACGCGGCATCGCCCACAGGGCGATACGCCAACGCGCCTTGATCATATTTCAGTTGCGCGCCAAGTGAACCATTCAGCGGGCCGCCACGCGCGCCAGCAGCAACAGCGATGACAAAAAACCAACGCTCGTCGATCACTTCGGGACGAGCGAAGCCAAAAGCCTGCGGGTCACCCGGGGCCGGCGCGGAGACAAGCAACTAGCGCTGCTGCCCTTCGTCATAGGGCTGCAGCGCCCGGCACGGCCCCAGTACCGTCATCAACACGATGCCTTCGCGCACCTTGCGACGCGAGTGGAACATGCGGTGCCGCGGCTTGGCGCTCACCTGTGCCGGCCGCAACCGGGCCTGCGCGGCGGGCCGGCTCGGCTCAGGTTTTGGAACCGGCTGCATCTGCTGTGGCAGTTCTGCTTTCGATGCGGATTCGGGCGGTCGGCCCCAATCGGTTTCGCTCAGCCCAAACGGGTCGGATTCGGCCGTGGCCTGCTCCATGCCCTGCCCCGTCGCCTGCGCGGCGGCCTGCCGCTGCTGCCTTTGCCGCTGCTCGGCACGCGCGGCAAGCATCTGCTTGAGCACGTTGAAACCGACCACGCCCAGGAACAGCAGGCCATAGATGAGCAATTCGGAATCGCGCATGTGGCTACCCTATTTGCGGGGCTTGGCCGGCGGCTCGTCGTCCGACGCATCGGCGATCTCGTTGCGCATATCGGTATCGGCCTGCAGGTTCTTCATGCGGTAGTAGTCCATGATGCCCAGGTTGCCCTGGCGAAACGCCTCGGCCATGGCGCGCGGTACCTCGGCCTCTGCCTCGACGACACGCGCGCGCATTTCCTGCTCAAGCGCCACGGCCATGGCACGACGCTCTTCGGCCTTGGCCTGGGCGATCTGCTTGTCGGCGTCGGCCTGGTCGATCTGCAGCTTGGCGCCGATATTGGCGCCCACGTCGACGTCGGCAATGTCGATCGACAGGATTTCGTATGCAGTGCCGGCATCCAGGCCCTTGCTCAGAATGTGCTTGGAGATGTGGTCGGGGTTTTCCAGCACACTCTTGTGGTTGGCTGCCGAGCCGATGGTGCTGACCATGCCCTCGCCGACCCGGGCAATGATGGTCTCCTCGCCGGCGCCGCCGACCAGGCGGTCGATATTGGTACGCACCGTGACGCGCGAGACCACAATCAGCTGAATGCCGTCCTTGGCCACTGCGGCGATGCGTGGCGTCTCGATCACCTTGGGCAGCACCGACATCTGCACTGCCTCGAGCACATTGCGCCCGGCCAGGTCGATTGCAGCAGCGCGCTTGAACGGCAATGGAATGCTGGCCTTGTCGGCCGAGATCATCGCGTTGACGACGCGCACCACGTTGCCGCCGGCAAGAAAGTGCGCCTCCAGATCGTTGAGCGGTATGTCGATGCCGGCCTTGACCGCACTGATGCGGGCCGTGACGATGGTGTGCGGCGGTACCCGGCGCAATCGCATCGCCACCAGCGTGAACAACCCGACATAGGCATCGGAAGCCCAGGCTGCGATCCACAGCGGAACCGGCACCAGGTACAAGACCAGGGCCAGCGCGGCCACCACCATGATGATCAATCCAAAACCTCCGATGAGGCCACTTTCCACACCCGTCATAACTATCTCCTTTTAACGTTTTCGTTATCGCGTTTCACCACTACCCGGTTCCCATCGACCTTGTCGACCAAAATGGCCTCGCCCGGTTCTATCAAGCTGCCGTCCGACACCACGTCGACCCTGTTTCCGTCGATCTGTGCGATTCCTGCAGGATGCAAGGGCGACAACGCCACGCCCTGCTTACCCATGAGTTCCATATCGCTGCGCGGTGCCGATGCGTAACCCTGGTCCGACCCCAGCCCGGTGTCCAGTACCAGCATGCGACCGATCGGCGAACGCGTCATGAATCGCAGCAGCACCATGCTGGCCACCAGCGCAAACAACAACGAGAAAACGACCCGCGCGGCAACCAGCATCAGCAACTCGGTGGTATTGCCCTGACCGACCAGACTGAGCACCAGCCCGGCCAGGACCGCCACTATCCCGAGTGCTCCCGCGATGCCGAAACCGGGGATGACAAACACTTCCAGCCCCAACAGCACGACACCGGCTATTGCCAGCAGCACCTCTTCCCAGCCGGCGAGCTGCACCAGCCAGTGGCCCCACAAGATCAGTCCCAGGCTGCCAATGCCCAGCGCGCCCGGCACGCCGAAACCCGGCGTGCGCAGTTCAATGATGATGCCCAGCATGGCCACCGTCAGCAAAATGGAACTGACAACCGGATTGGTCAGCACACGGACCAGTTCCTCGGCCCAGTTGAGCGATGCGCGGCGGATCTCGGCAGAACCCAGACCCAGTTTTTCGAGGGCTTCTTCCAGCGATTCGGCGCGCTGCTCGGCCACCTTGTGGAGGATTGCTTCTTCCGTCGTGAGGGTCAGCAACTTTCCTTTGGCGATCAGGCCGGGAATGGCCACATCCGAATCGACCATGGCCTCGGCCACCAGCAGCGGGCGTTTGCGCGCCTCGGCCGTGGCGCGAAACTCCTTGCGCACATAGGAAACCGTTTTCTCCTCGACCGGCAAGGCCGGCTTGCCGACGCCTCCAATCTGGACTGGGGTGGCGGCGCCAATGGTGCTGCCGCTGGACATCACGATCGTGTTGGCAGCCAGGCTGATCAGTGCGCCAGCCGAGATGGCGCGTTTGTTGATGAATGCGACGGTGCGCACGCGGCTGCCCAGCAAGGCATCGCGAATCTTGACCGCCGCGTCGACCCGGCCGCCGAAGGTATTGATCTCCAATACCACTGCGGCAGCTTTTGCCGCGTGGGCTTCTTCGAGCACCCGCTGCACATAGGGTGCCAGTCCGAGATCGATGCTGCCGTCGATGGTGGCGACAAATACGACCGGTTGCTGGGCCAACGCAGGCGCCATCGCGAACATGGCAACAGCAATCAGCGGTGGTTTGCGCAGCAAATCGCGGCAGAGGGACCACATTGCGCCGGCCAAGGTCGGCAAGCCAAAAAATGCCACCAATCGTGACGCAATGTGATTCAAACGCATGCTTGCACTGTAATGTCTAGCTGCAACACTGCCACAACGCCCGTATCGCCAAGGGGGTATTGGCCAATCAGGCGTGTTCGATGTCAGTTGCAGCTACCACGGCGGCAACGGGTTGCCACGCACGGGCAATCGAGTGATTTCTGGCGCAAGCGACGCGATGCCCGGTCAGTCGATTGCGTGCGCGAGGCATGCACTCGTGCGCTGACAGAGCGGAAATCAGTGGGGCATCGAGTCTGGCCTGCCCGGAGGGGATCGAACCCCCGACCCTCAGCTTAGAAGTTGATTTTTGGCAAATTTTCGCCAACAACCCTCAGCAACACCAACCTTTATAAGTATTTACATATCAATTACTTAGAGCATAAAATAAGCTCGGGTAGCAATATCAAACTTGCTTAAGTTTTAAGCAGTTTGACCATTCTTGCTACCCCGGTGCTACCCCAAGAGACCCACAGTCTTTTTTGCACCGACCCACAGCCTAAAGGGGAATCGAACCCTCGACCCCCATGGCGAACAGGAGGTTGATCGTGATTGACAAGTCTTTTCGGTTCACCAAGACGGCGATTGCCGCACTACCCCTTCCCGCCACAGGGCGCGATGAATACCGCGATGCATCACAGCCAGGGCTGTATCTGCGCGTGAGCTCATCCGGCGTGAAGACCTATAGCGTGTTTGCTCGCGTGAAGAACGGCGACATGGAGCGCGTGAGCCTGGGCACCACCGACAAGATCACCCCGGAGAACGCGCGCACCCAAGCCAAGGCGATTGTCTCGGGCATGGCGAACGGGCACAGCTATAAGGCGGAGGGACGCGCCAAGCGTGGCGAGATGCTGCTGGGCGAGTTGGTCAAGGACTACATCGATCTCACGCCGATGAAGGCGCGCAGCAAGGCGGCATACACCGACCTGTTGCGCCTATATATCCCTGATGACCTGACCCGATGCAGGTTGTCCGAGGTCAGCACGTTGAAGCTGACCAAGGCACACCGCACCAACACGCAGCGAAGCCATACCAGCGCCAACCGCGCCGTGGACCTCATCAAGGCGGCGTTCAATTGGGC
The DNA here is from genome assembly GCA_037968655.1 of Burkholderiaceae bacterium. Classification (GTDB taxonomy): domain Bacteria; phylum Pseudomonadota; class Gammaproteobacteria; order Burkholderiales; family Burkholderiaceae_C; genus CAISIP01. The sequence continues at coordinate 615 of JBBKVW010000314.1, read as the reverse complement.
GAAGACGGCGCAACTATGGGACGGCAGCAACCCGGCGGTGGGCATCAAGAAGAACCCCGAACGAAGCCGCACGCGGTATCTGCAGCCGGCTGAACTGGCGCGGTTCTTCGGGGCGCTCGAAGACTGCGAACAACCTGCGAAGGACTTCTTTCTGCTGGCGCTGCTGACCGGCGCCCGCCGCGCAAACGTACTGGCGATGGCGTGGCGCGATATCGACATGCAGGAGGCGGTGTGGCGCATCCCTGCCTTCGATGCCAAGGCGGGCGAGGAGATGTCCATACCGCTGACCACCGAGGCGCTGGCGATCCTGCAGACCCGCAAGGATGCCAAGAAAAAAGGCGAATGGGTGTTTCCTGCCGACAGCGATACGGGGCACTACCAGGAACCGAAACGGGCATGGGCAACGCTGCGCCGGCGCGCCGAACTCGAAGACCTGCGCATCCATGACCTGCGCCGCACGATGGGCAGTTGGCTAGTGCGCACCGGCGCCAATACCGCGATCAATGCGAAGGCGCTCGGGCATAAATCTATGCAGGCGGCGGCGGTTTACCAGCGCATTGCCGACACCGATCCAGTGCGAGAAGCCATGCAGCGCGCGACCGCCGGGTTTATGGG